>NZ_JPKW01000018.1:0-52155 GCF_001887735.1 Paracoccus sp. SM22M-07 | reverse complement strand
CCGTCCAACCGCGCCTTCCAGCGCCGCCGTCCCGGCCCCTCAAGCGTTCCCGCCTTCGGTGAAGCGGTGTTTAGGCAAACCAACAAACAGACGCAAGCATAAAATTCATCGTTGCTGCATCTTTTCTGAAGAAAGCTCCAAAACCCCAGCAAACAGCGTTATTTCAGGCATTCTGAAAATTAGCCTGCATTCCTTCAGCCGCGATCAAATAGAGAATCCGATCGAACCGGACGCAAAAAGCGCGACCCGAACAGGCCGCGCTTTCGCATAACACATCGAAGGTCGTTGAAGAATCAGCGCTTCGAGAACTGGAAGCTGCGGCGTGCCTTGGCGCGACCATACTTCTTACGCTCGACCACGCGGCTGTCGCGGGTCAGGAAGCCTGCTGCCTTCAGCGCTGCGCGCAGGGCGGGCTGGTGCAGCTGCAATGCCTGGCTGATGCCGTGCTTAACGGCGCCGGCCTGGCCCGACAGACCGCCGCCCTTGACGGTTGCGGTCACGTCGTACTGACCGGCAACGCCCGCGACGTCGAACGGCTGACGCAGGATCATCTGCAGAACGGGACGCGCGAAATAGGCGTTGATGTCCTTGCCGTTCACGGTGACCTTGCCGGAGCCCGGCTTGACCCAGACCCGAGCAACTGCGTCTTTACGCTTGCCGGTCGCATAGGAACGACCCAGGTCGTCGATCTGCGCTTCGTGGACAACGGCGGTGGCTGCATCAGCCGAGGTGCCGGTGACGGCCGACTTCAGGTCGTCCAAGGTTTTGATGTCTTCGGCCATGCTCATGCGCTCCGGGTGTTTTTGGGGTTCAGGACCTTGACGTCCAGAACTTCGGGCTGCTGTGCTTCGTGACCATGCTCGGCGCCGGCATAGACGCGCAGATGGGTCATCTGCTGCTTGCCCAGCTTGTTGCGGCTGATCATGCGCTCGACGGCCTTGATCACCACGCGCTCGGGGTGCGCGCCTTCCAGAATCTGGCGTGCGGTGCGGTGCTTGATGCCGCCCGGGTGGCCAGTGTGCCAGAAGTATTTCTTGTCATCACGCTTCTTGCCGGTCATCTGCACCTTGTCGGCGTTGATGATGATGACATTGTCGCCCATATCCATGTGCGGCGTGTAGCTGGGCTTGTGCTTGCCCCGCAGGCGGTTGGCGACGATCGTAGCAAGACGGCCCAGAACGACGCCTTCGGCGTCGATCAGGATCCACTTCTTCTCGATATCCGCCGGTTTTGCGGTAAAGGTTTTCATCTGTCGTCCCTTCAGGGTCGTAATCATTCGAGATGGGGGTATATCGAAGATTGCGCCCCTTCCGTCAAGCCCGACATGCGCCAATATTGATATCAAAAACAATGACTTGAAATATAGGTATCAAAATACCCCATTTTATATCCCCTGTTTATCCCTGTTTCGGCGGAATCGAATAGGTCATCGAACAGCGTGCCACAGGCTCGGTCATGCCTTCCGATCGGATCAGGGCATCGGCCACCGCCAGAACGCGACCCAGTTTCAGGATGCGGCATTCGGCCAGCAGATCGACCCCGGCCACGGGCTTGCGCATGAAATCGATCGAGGCATTCGTCGTCACCGCCAACCCGACCGGCCCGATCCGCGACAGGATCGCGCAATAGACCGCCAGATCCGCCAGCGCGAACATCGACGGTCCGCTGACCGTGCCGCCCGGACGCAGATGACCCTGCCCCACCCGCAGCCGCGCCACCAGACTGTCCTCGCTCAGCGAATCGACGATATAATCGCCCGCCACCTGGGGAAACTCGGTTTCCAGAAACGCGTTCAGTGCCGCCGCATCCATGACAATCGTCATGCTTCCCCCCTCACATCCTTGCGCCCAAGCTGTCGTCAATCAGCAAGGGAATGCAAGACGGACTGGTCGCCAGGGCAAGGCATGATCTGACCCCTTTGGTCTGTTCGGGTCTCAGGATTCCTGCAGGGCCAAGACCAGCTGGACGAAATCCTCACCGCGTTTCTCGAAATTGGGGTATTGGTCAAAGCTGGCAGCCGCAGGAGCCAGCAGGACGGTATCCCCAGCCTCCGCCTCGGCAGCGGCGCGGGCCACGGCCTGTGCCATCGTCTCACAGATCTCATGCGGGGTCTTGCCGATCTCCAGCGCGAAATCGCGGGCCGAATGACCGATCAGATAGGCCTTGGCGACATTGCCCAGATGGGGCGCCAACGCGCTGATGCCCCCTTCCTTGCCCAGACCCCCGGCGATCCAGCGGATCTGGCTGAAGGCCTGCAACGCCTTCGCCGCGGCATCGACATTCGTGGCCTTGCTGTCATTGACATAGCGGACGCCGTTGATCTCGGCGACGGTCTGGCTGCGATGGGGCAGCCCGGTAAAGCTGTGCAGCGCCGCCTCGATCTGGCGCGGCGCCAGCCCCACAGCGCGACAGGCGGCATAGGCGGCACAGGCATTCTGATGGTTATGCGCGCCGGGCAACCCTTGGATCTGGCGCAGGTCGATCGAGGCCGCCTGCCGTCCCTTGCGGTATTCCGACAGGAACCCCTTGCGGGCAAAGACCGTCCAGGCCCCCTGCTCCAGCTTTTGCCCCGAAGAAATGCGGATCACCCGATCATCCGTCGGCCCGACGGCCAGCTGCCCCGCTAGGTAAAGACCCTCGGGCTCATCCACGCCGATCACGGCCCGATCCGGCCCGCCTTCTGCGAACAGCCGGCGCTTGGCCGCGAAATAGCCGCCATGACCGCTGTGCCGATCCAGGTGATCCGGCGACAGATTGGTGAAGACCGCCACATCCGGCGTCAGCGCCCGCGCCAGGTCGGTCTGATAGCTGGAGAGCTCCAGGACGACCACCTCTCCATCCGTCGCCGGTTCCAACGACAGGACGCCCGTCCCGATATTGCCGCCCATCTGGGTGGGTCGCCCGCATTCCTGCAGGATGTGATGGATCAGCGCCGTGGTGGTCGACTTGCCGTTCGACCCGGTCACCGCGATGACGCGCGGCGCGCGGTCGAAACTGTCCCAATCGGCGGTGGCATAGCTGCGAAAGAACAGCCCGATATCATTGTCCACCGGGATGCCAAGGCGATAGGCCTTTTCGATCACCGGATGCGGCGCAGGGTAAAGATGCGGGATCCCGGGACTGACGATCAATGCGGTCACGCCATGCCAGCTGTCGTCGCGTGTCAGATCCAGGATCCGCAATCCGGCATCCTGCGCGGCCTGGCGGGTATCGACCCCGTCATCCCATGCGACGACCTGCGCACCGCCGGCCGCAAGGGCCGCAGCCGTCGCCTTGCCGGAACGGCCCAGGCCCAGCACCGCGATGGTCTGGCCTTCAACGTCTTCAACGGGAATCATGCTGTCTTACCTGTACCGCAAATTGTCGCAACCTAGCGCAGCTTAAGCGTCGCCAGACCGATCAGCGCAAGGATCAAAGAGATGATCCAGAAACGGATGACGATCTGCGCCTCGCCCCAGCCCTTTTTTTCGAAATGGTGGTGGATGGGGGCCATCAGGAAGACGCGCTTGCCGGTTCTCTTGAAATAGAGGACCTGGATGATGACGCTCAGCGCCTCGACGACGAACAGGCCGCCGACGATGGCCAGGACGATCTCGTGCTTGGTAACGACGGCGATGGCACCAAGGGCGCCGCCCAGGGCAAGGCTGCCCGTGTCGCCCATGAAGACCGCCGCCGGGGGGGCGTTGTACCACAGAAAGCCCAGGCCCCCGCCGATCAGGGCGGCAACGAAGACCAGGATCTCGCCCGATCCCGGGACGTGGTGGACGCCAAGATATTCGGTGAAGTCGACGCGACCGACCGTATAGGCGATGACGCCAAGCGTTCCGGCGGCGATCATCACCGGCATGATGGCCAGACCGTCCAGCCCGTCCGTCAGGTTGACCGCATTGGCCGATCCGACGATCACGATCATCGCGAAGGGGATGAATAGGAAGGACATGTTGATCAGCACGTCCTTGAAGATCGGCAGGGCCAGCTGGTTGGACAGCTCAGCCGGGTGCAGCCAGCTGGCGGCGGCGGCGGCCAGTGCGGCGATCAGCAGGCCCAGACCCATGCGGACGCGCGAACTGACGCCCTTGGTGTTGTGTTTGGAGACCTTGGCATAGTCGTCGGCAAAGCCGATCCCGGCAAAGCCTGCCGTCACCAGCAGCACGATCCAGACATAGCCGTTGTCCAGTCGCGCCCAAAGCAGGGTGGTGAACATCAGCGCCGACAGGATCAGCAGCCCGCCCATCGTGGGCGTGCCGGCCTTGGACAGATGGCTTTCGGGACCGTCATCGCGGATCGGCTGGCCCTTCTTCTGGACACGCCGCAGATAGCTGATCAACGGGCGTCCGAAGATGAAGCCGAAGATCAGCGCGGTAAAGAACGCGGCCCCGGCCCGGAAGGTGATATAGCGGAAGAGGTTGAAGAAATCCCCCCCCTCGGACAGATGGCTGAGCCAATACAGCATGGCGTTATTCCTTTTCTTGGGCGGCACGCGCGCGCAGCGCGTCGACCACCGTCGAGATCCGCGAGGATTTCGATCCCTTGACCAGCACCACATCCCCGGCTTGCACCAGCTGCGGCAGCATTTCGGCCAATTCAGTTGCGTTTTGCGCCCAGAGGCCGCGCTTGGCCACGGGCAATTCGTCGTGCAGGTGCCGCATCAGCGGCCCCGCGCAATGCACCATGTCAACCTGCGCCATGGCCGGATCGCCGGCCACGTCGCGATGCATGGCGATCTCGTCCGCACCCAGTTCCAGCATGTCGCCCAGAATGGCCACGCGCCGCTGGCCCGTCAGCCCCGCCAGCGTGGCCAGACCCGCCGCCAGCGATGCCGGATTGGCATTGAAGGCATCGTCGATCAGCCGGATGCCATCCAGATCCTCGACCGCGCCGCGACCCTTGGGGGGCTGCCAATCGGCCATGGCCTTGGCGGCTGCCTTGACGTCGGCCCCCGCAGCCGCCAGCGCAGCCAGCACCCCCACCGCATTCATCGCGAAATGCCTGCCGGTCGTGGGCAGCGCAAAGATCACGGTCTCGCCCTGGATGCGGGCATGGCAGTTCAGCTTGCCGTCCAGGATCTGCGCGCGCATCAGCTTGGCCGCACCCTGTTCGCCAAAGCCCACCAGGATCGCCCCCGCCTCGTCGGCGCAATCGCGCAGGATCTGCGTGACCGGCAGTTCTTCGGGGATAATGGCGGTGCCGACAGCCTGAAGCCCTTGGAAGATGGCCCCCTTTTCGCGGGCGATGCCCTCGATCGCACCGAAGGCCTGCAGATGCGCGGGCGCGACGGTGGTGATCATCGCCACATGCGGGCGGGCCATGCGCGACAGGGGCGCGATTTCACCGGGATTGCTCATCCCGATCTCGATAATGGCGAAATCCGTGTCCCGGGGCATGCGCGCCAAGGTCAGCGGCACCCCCCAATGGTTGTTATAGCTGGCCTCGGCGGCATGAATGCGCCCCTGCCCCGCCAAGGCCACCCGCGCCATGTCCTTGGTCGAGGTCTTGCCGACCGATCCGGTGATCGCGATCACCTTTGCCCGGCTGCGGGCGCGCCCGGCGCGACCCAGATCCTCCAGCGCGGCCAGCACGTCCGGCACGATCAGCAGCGGCGCGTCAGGCGCGACGCCTTCGGGCCGATGGGTGACCATCGCGGCCCCGGCACCCTTGTCCAAGGCCTGCGCCACGAAATCATGCCCGTCACGCGCCGCCTGCAAGGCCACGAACAGATCGCCCTTGGCGATGGTGCGGGTGTCGATGGACACACCGTCCACCGACCAATCCCCCTGCGCCTGCCCGCCCGTGGCGGCGGCGGCTTCTGCCGCTGTCCAGAGGCTCATATCCGACCGTCCAGCGCGGCAACCGCGACCGAAGCCTGTTCGGCATCATCGAAGGGATAGACGTCGTGACCGACGATCTGGCCGGTCTCGTGCCCCTTGCCCGCGATCAGCAGCGCGTCACCCGGCTGCAACGCATCGACGCCGCGCAGGATCGCCTCGGCGCGGTCGGGAACCTCGGTCGCCTCGGGGCCGGCACCGGCCATCACGGCGGCGCGGATCAGCGCCGGGTCCTCGGTCCGGGGATTGTCGTCGGTCACGATGACCACATCGGCATGGTCGCGTGCGGCCTGCCCCATCAAGGGCCGCTTGCCGGTATCGCGATCGCCACCCGCCCCCATCACCACGACGATGCGGCCCATCACATGCGGGCGCAGCGATTGCAGCGCCGCGATCAGCGCGCCGGGCTTGTGGGCGTAATCGACAAAGACCGCCGCGCCGTTTTCACGCTGCGCGGCCAGTTGCATCCGCCCCCGCACGGTCGCCAGACGCGGCAGCGTCGCGATGATCGCATCCGCCGCATCGCCCGTGGCCAGGCACAGGCCCATCGCCGCCAGCACGTTTTCCGCCTGGAACCCGCCGATCAGGCCCAACCGCACCATATGCGTCTGACCCATCACCGAAAAGCGCAGGTCCTGCCCCGTCGCGTCATAGCGCTGGCCCAGAATCCGCAGCATCGCGTCCGAATGGGTGCCGACCGTCGTGACCGCCAGACCGCGATCCGTGGCGATGTCCAGCATCTGACGACCGCGCGGGCTGTCGATGTTGATGACCGCAGCCGCGCCGTCCTGCAGGATGTGGTTGAACAGCAGCGCCTTGGCCGCGAAATATTCATCAAAGCCCGCGTGGTAATCAAGGTGATCCTGGCTGAAATTGGTGAAAGCCCCGGCCTGCACGCGAACCCCGTCCAGGCGACGCTGATCAAGACCGTGGCTTGAGGCCTCCATCGCGGCATGGGTGACGCCCGCGCGGGTGGCTTCGGCCAGAACGCGGTGCAGGGTCAGCGGATCGGGTGTGGTATGGGCCAGCTTGGCGCTGTAATCGCCCTCGACCCCCATGGTGCCCAGGCTGATCGCGCCATGGCCCAGCATCTGCCAGATCTGGCGGGTAAAGCTGGCCACGCTGGTCTTGCCCGAGGTGCCGGTCACCGCGACCAGATGTTCGGGCTGCCAGCGGAACCACAGCGACGCGGCGCTGGCCAGGGCCGCGCGCGGGTCCTCGGCCACGACCAATGCGCCATTCCAATCGGCCAGCAGGTCGGCTGCGATCCGGGCGCCCTCGCGGTCGGTCAGGATGGCGGCGGCCTCCATGCGCAGGGCGTATTGGATGAACTCGCCGCCATGGACCGCCGATCCAGGCAGCGCCGCGAACAGGTGCCCCGGCTTGATCGTGCGGCTGTCGATCGACAGGCCGGTGATTTCGGGATCGCGCCCATCGCGTGCGCGCAACCCCAGTTGCGAAAGCGTCACTCTGTCCTGGCTCACAGTCCCACCCGTCATTGATTTGCGACGAGCTTTATCCCACTCGGTTCCCGGGGTTCAACACGGGGTTCGAACCGGGCACGGATCGTCGGCAGATTTTCGTCACCCTTGGGCGACAGGCCCAACAGGGGGCCGATGCGACGGATCAGTTCGGCCGCCACGGGAACGGTGGTGTTGCCCGCGGTGCGGCTTTCGCTGCCATAGGCGGTTTCGACGCTCGGTTCGTCCAGGGACACGATCAGCACGTATTTGGGGTCGCTGGCCGGAAAGATCGAGGCGAAGGTCGCCAGCACCTTGTTCTTGTAATATCCGCCACTGGGGCGCGGCTTGTCGGCGGTGCCGGTCTTGCCGGCGACCTCATAGCCCGGGACATCCGCCTGCCGGGCGGTCCCGCGGGTGACGACCTGGCGCAGCATGTCGATGGACATGGCGGCAGAACGCGGCGTCAGGATCTGTTCGCCTTCGGGGCGCTTGCGGCCATGAACCAGCGTCGGCGTCACGCGATGCCCGTTATTGGCGATGGTGGCATAGGCCGTGGCCAGGTGCAGGGGGCTCGCGGCAAGGCCGTGACCAAAGCTGACGGTGGCCGCGGTCACGGCAGGCCAGCGCTGCGGCACCAGCGGCTGACCGGTCGAGGCCTCGACCAGCTCGATCGGGGTCGCGTCGAACAGACCCAGCTTCTGCAGGAAGTCCTTCTGCCGGTCGACACCGATCATCTGCGCGATCCGCACCGTCCCCACGTTCGATGATTTCACGATGATGTCCGTCGCGCTCAGAACGTCGCCGTAATTGTGGAAATCGTTGATGCGAAACTTGCCGATCCGGATCGGCGTCTTGCCGCTGATCCCGGTCGAGGGATTGATCAGCCCCAGGTCCAGCGCCTGCGCGATCGGGAAGATCTTGAAGGTGGACCCCAGTTCATATTGGCCCTGGACCACGCGGTTGAACAGAGGGCTGTCTGATGCATCGCCCGTCAGAAGGGGGCGCGGGCGGTCGTTGGGATCGAAATCGGGAAGGCTGGCCATGGCCAGAACCTCACCCGTGGACACCTCCATCAGGACGCCGGAGGCGCCCTTGGCATTCATCACGTCCATGCCCGAAGCCAGCACCTCCTCCATCGCCTGCTGCAGCGTCAGGTCGATGGACAGCGACAGCGGCGCGCCGGAATTGGCCGGATCGCGCAGCCAGGCGTCGAACGCCTTCTCGACGCCCGCGATGCCGATCACCTCGGCGCTGTTCACGCCCTCGTTGCCAAAGCCCGATCCGCCCAGGATGTGACCCGCCACATCGCCATTGGGATAGATGCGCATCTCGCGCGGGCCGAACAGCAGGCCGGGTTCGCCGATGTCATGGACCGCCTGCATCTGTTCGGGACTGATCTTGCGCTTGATCCACATGAACTTGCGATTGCCGGTGAAATCCTCCTTCAGCTGCTCCAGCTCAAGATCGGGAAAGATCCGGGCCAGCCCTTCGGCCGCAGCGATCGGATCGACCATCTGATGGGGATGGGCATAGATCGAATGCGTCAGCAGGTTCGTCGCCAGGATGCGCCCTCGCCGGTCGGTGATGTCGGCCCGCTGCGACATGATCTGCGATGACAGCACCTGGGCGCGCGGTTCGGACGGCTGGCTGGAAGCCAAGGCCCCCATCCGCACGCCCACCGTTCCGAAGGCCAGCAGGAAACATCCCGCCATCAGCATCAGCCGCCCCTCGGCGCGGCGGCGGGCCCGGTCCTGCAGGGCCTCGTGGCGCAGGCGCCTGTTCTCGGCCTCGATATCGTCGGGGTCCTCGCCACGTTCGCGTGCGCGCAGGATGCGGGCCAAGGGACGCAAGGGTGTGCGGATCATGGCTGAACCTCGGGGGTTGCAATGCCTTCCAGGACGACCAGCGGATCGACCGGAGCGGGCGGTTTGGGATAATCGATATTGTCGAGCGCGATGAACTGCCCCGTCTCGACCGGGATCAGCTGCAGGCGGTCAAAGTTCAGATCGACCAGCTGGCGCAGGCGCTCGGGTCGGTTCAAATAGGCCCATTCGGCGCGCAGGACGCCCAGCTCCTCGCGCAGGGATGCGATCTGGCGCTGGACCTGCGCCATCTCTCCGATGGCGGCCTGCGTGGCATAGTTTTCGCGATAGGCCCAGAAGGCCAGACCCATCACCACCAGTATCCCGGCGAAATAGGTGATCGAACGCATCAGCCCTTCCCCTTGCCCGGCAGGCGCGGCATGGCCAGCGCCTTGGCATCGACATCGCCCGCGGGGGCATCCGTGCGCACGCCCACCCGCAACAGCGCCGAGCGCGCGCGCGGGTTCACGTCCAGCTCATCGGGGTCGGGACCGATGGCGCGGCGGAAGGGCATGGTGAAGGCGGGGGTCACCAGTTCGGTCACCGGCGCATAACGGTTCCCCGCCCCGCCCGCATCAGACCGCGCCTGCAGGAAGCGCTTGACGATCCGGTCCTCCAGCGAATGGAAGCTGACGACCGCCAACTGGCCACCGGGCTTCAGCGCGCGTTCGGCCGCGGAAAGCCCCGCGACCAGCTGGCCGAATTCGTCATTCACCCAAATGCGGATCGCCTGGAAGCTGCGCGTCGCTGGATGGCTCTGGCCGAATTTCGGGCGCGGCAGGCAGGATGCGACCACTTCTGCCAATTGCGCCGTGCGGGTCAGCGGACGTGCCGCGACGATCGCCTTGGCGATGCGACGCGAGGCACGTTCCTCTCCGTAATGATAAAGGACATCGGCGATCACGCTTTCTTCGGCGGTGTTCAGCAGATCGGCGGCCGAAGGCACATCGCCCCCCATCCGCATGTCCAGCGGTCCGTCGCGCATGAAGGAAAAGCCGCGATCGGCCTGATCCAGCTGCATCGAGCTGACGCCCAGGTCCAAAACAACCCCGTCCAACTTTTCGCCAGCCAGCCGGCCCATATCGGAAAACGTGCCCTCGACCAGGGTCAGCCGGTCGCCATGCTCGCCCCGCCACGCATCCGCCATCGCAAAGACGGAGGGGTCGCGGTCAACGCCGATGACCTTGTCGGCCCCGGCGGCCAAAAGACCGCGGGCATAGCCCCCCGCGCCAAAGGTGCCGTCCAGCCAGACACCGCCGACAGGCGCCACGGCGCGCAGCAGCGGGTTCAGAAGAACGGGGATATGCGGATCGGCCATGGGCTTACCCCTGTTCGGATTGATGCAGGAAGGCGCGGGGGTCGAAGCCCGGCCCATGCTGTGCGGTGAATTCTTCAAGCGCCTCGACATCCTTGGGTCGTGAATCGGGGGCATAGACCTGGACGTAATCCCCGCGCGATTCGAAGATCGTTTCCGACCCTTCGGAAAAGCCCAGCTTTTCGCGCAGCTTCGCAGGCAGCACCAGGCGGCCTTCGCGGTCGATCTCAAGGTCGGTGGATTGTCCGTTCATCAACAGCTCCAGCCAGCGGCGTTCCTGGCTGCCGCGGGTCAGGCGGTCGATCTGTTCGTCGATTTCTTCGATGGCCTCGATGCTGTACAGCTCCAGCCAGTTCCACCAATCGGGACCATAGACGGCGACCAGCTGGGTGCGGCCGTTCGCGGCGGATGCGAAACCGGGATCGCCCGCGTCGAAGACGCGTCTGAGGCGCGCGGGAATCGACATGCGACCCTTGCTGTCAACCTTGACGGTTTCGGTGCCTCTGAACTTACGCGCCACCTTTGCGCCCGCCCTCACTGTCCTGCCCCTTTCGGACCTCCGAAAGAGAAAGGGCGGACCGAGCTGCTGCCACTGCCCGATCCGCCGCCCTCGTTCCCGTTACCCGGGCCCCTTTGCGGGGTTGGTCGCCTGCCCTGTCGCGCGCCACCTTGGGGTTGGTGCTGCTCGCACGCGCGGGCCGGTCTGTTTGGAAAACGGATGCCTGTATGAAGTCTGCTTCGCCTTCACGGGGTCTTTGGTGCCCCGTTTATCTGCCCGTTTTCGTGATCTGGTTGTGCCATGGGAATTCATGGGAAGCAACGGTATTATTGGGCCATGTACCGCATTCCGCCGATGCAAAAACCTGCATATACGGCGTCGAATCGCGTTAGCTCGCCAAATTTACGCAACCTGTAGTATTGTGACATTTGAACAACACTAAATATGGAAATTTCTGTGGCAGGTCGTTTTCTGACCAACTGCGGCAGCTGCGGCACAGTTCGGGACTGATCAAGCGCGAACTGCGCCAGATTTCCAAGAAATGCCGACACCAGTTCACAGCTCCTCACGAAAAAGGGAGGCCGCTGGTGCGGCCCCCCGTGAATTCCCAAGCTGCCCCTCGAATCCGGTGGGAATCAGGCGATGCCGTCCTGGACCAGCCGTTCGGCAAGGCGCGCATAGGCTTCGGCCACCTTCCCCTCGCCCAGGGCCACCGGGCGGCCCGAGTCACCCGCCAGACGCACTTCCAGCTCCAGCGGCAGCTCGCCCAGGAAGGGCAGCCCCAGCGTCTCCGCCTCGGAGGCGACGCCGCCATGGCCGAACAGATGCGCCTCGTGGCCGCAACTGGGACATATGTAAGAGGACATGTTCTCGATCAGCCCCAGGACGGGCGTCTTCAGCTTGCCGAACATGTCGATGGCGCGGCGCGCATCCAACAGTGCCACGTCCTGCGGCGTCGACACGATGATCGCCCCCGTGACGGGCGCCTTCTGGCACAGGCTCAGCTGCACATCCCCCGTGCCCGGCGGCAGGTCGATCAGCAGGACATCCAGCTCGCCCCAGTTCACCTGTTGCAGCAACTGCTGCAGGGCACCCATCAGCATGGGGCCGCGCCAGACCAGCGCCTCGCCTTCCTTCAGCATCAGACCGATGGACATGACGGTGACGCCATGCGCGTGCAGCGGTTCGATCCGCTGGCCGTCGGGGCTGGCGGGGCGTCCGGACAGGCCCATCATCCGCGGCTGCGAGGGACCATAGATGTCGGCATCCAGCAGGCCCACCTTGCGACCTGCGCGGGCCAGGGCCACGGCAAGGTTCGACGTGACGGTCGATTTGCCGACGCCGCCCTTGCCCGAACCGATGGCGATGATGTTGCTAACGCCGGGAATGGCCTGGGGGCCCGCCTGCGGCTTGGGGTGCCCGCCGATCTTCAGCGAGGGCGCATCGCCCGACACGGCCTTCGGGGGCGCGGGCTTGGCGGGGGCGGTCATGACGATCTGGACCGCCGTCACCTCGGGCAGGGCGGCGACGCGGGCCTTGGCCTCGGCTTCGACGGGTTCATAGGCCTTGGCGGTGGCGGCATTCTCGACCTCAAGGACGAATCGCACCGTCCCCGCATCGATGGAAATGGCCCTGACAATATCGGCCGCACCCAGCGTTCCCCCCTGCGGAAGGGGAATATCCGAGATTGCCGTAAGGATCGCTTCGCGGGTGACGGGCATGTGAAAAACCTGTGTCTTGTTTGCTGGACACCATGAAGCACAGAAGCCAGCGCCTCAACACCCCCTGCGACAAACTGATCCCGCTATGCACTAACCGCTTTCAATTGCTGCGATTTTGCAGCCGCAGCGTGAACGCTAACGAATGTATTGTTTCAATTTTATGACGTCATATCATCGACAAGGCGGTTGATAGGTCAGGAATAGTCATGCGTTTGCTGCATGGCAGCATTCGCAAACCGTGCGTTGTGCATCGCGGCCCCAAGGTCCATCTTCATTCCAACGAAACGCCGTACCAATCCGGGTCCGGCAGACGAGATGAACCGAAAGGATACCCACCATGGCTGTTTTCGCCCAAGCACAGAACGTCGCCGTTGACACCGGTCTTCGTGGCCGCTTTCTGACCGCGATCCAGCGTATGCAGGAAAACCGCGCCCGTCGCGCCGTTTACCGCCAGACCGTGCGTGAACTCAATGCGCTGACGACCCGCGATCTGGACGATCTGGGCATCAATCGCACCATGATCACCCGCCTGGCACGCGAAGCCGCATACGGCTCGGCCCAGTAAGAATTCGAATTCCCGACCACCTCCTCCTCCCTGTGGTCGGGACCGGCGACATCCCTTTCTCCTCCTCCCTGAGGGATGTCGCCCAAAGTTACGCCGGAACCCGATCCTCCTCCCCGGGTTTCAAGCGGAAGACGGCGACCTCCTCCTCCCTGAGGTCGCCGCACCAGACATAGCCGCCCCATTCGCGGCAACCAGATACGCCGGGTCTCCTCCTCCTCCCTGAGACCCCGGTGTTCGCGGTGAAGGCCCTCCTCCTCCCTGGCCGACACCGCACCCCAAACGCGGCCCCTCCTCCTCCCTGGGCCGGCGTTGCGCGGCGACCCCCTCCTCCTCCCTGGGGTCGCCGCATCCCACATAGCCGCCTCATCTGCGGCAACCGGATACGCCGGGTCTCCTCTTCCTCCCTGAGACCCCGGTGTTCGCGGTGAAGGCCCTCCTCCTCCCTGGCCGACACCGCACCCCAAACGCGGCCCCTCCTCCTCCCTGGGCCAGCGTTGCGCGGCGACCCCCTCCTCCTCCCTGGGGTCGCCGCATTTTCATGTCAGCGGAACCCTGCCCCAGGTCGCGCATTCCCACCTTGGAACATGCGAACCGGAGGCATCATGATTCTGCGCAAGGGAACCAAGGTCGAATGGAACTGGTCCGGCCATACCGCGACCGGAACGATCACCCAGATCTTCCACGATGACGTCAGCCGCCAGATCAAGGGCAGCACCGTCACCCGCAAGGCCAGCCAGGACGACCCCGCCTATCTGATCGAACAGGATGACGGCGATCAGGTCCTGAAGGGCAGGTCCGAGCTGAAGCGCGCCGATTGACGTCTTTCCGCGCCCGCAGAAGGGCGCTAAGCGTGGCGGATGCTCAGTTATCAACACGCCTATCATGCAGGAAACCTGGCCGATCTGCACAAGCACGCGTTGCTTGCGGTGGCCATGGAATACCTGGCCCGCAAGGACAAGCCGCTGTCCTATCTGGAAACCCATGCCGGCCGGGGCCTCTATGACCTGACCGGCGCCGAAGCGCTGAAGACCGGAGAGGCCGAAGCGGGCATCACTCGCGCCGCCGCCGACGGCTGGTTGCCCGACGACCATCCGCTGATGGATGCCCTTGCCGCGATCCGCCGGTCGCGCGGTGCCCATGTCTATCCCGGATCACCCCTGGTCGCGGCGCATTTCATCCGTCCCGATGACCGCATCCATCTGGCCGAACTGCACCCCGCCGAACATCAGGCCCTGCGCGCCGTGGCCGGATTTGCCACCCTGCACGCCCGTGACGGCTTCGAGATGGCGCAGGCCCAATGCCCCCCCACCCCCCGGCGCGGCATGATGCTGATCGACCCCAGCTATGAGATCAAGGCCGAGTACGACATCGTCCCCCGCCAGATCGGCCTCTTGGCGCGCAAGTGGAATGTCGGTGTCATCGCCCTGTGGTATCCGATCCTGACGGATCACCGGCATCTGGCGATGACGGCGCAACTGACCAGCCAGTTCCCCGACGCCCTGCTGTCCGAGGTCGGCTTTCCACCCGCGCGTCCGGGCCATTCCATGATCGGGTCCGGCATGTTCGTGATCAACCCGCCTTGGGGCCTGACCGAAGAGGCGCGCCGGCTGGAAGCGGTGTTCCGCACCCGCGCCTGACAAGATGCATGACGGGGATTCCCCCGCCGGTTGCGCTGTGGCATGATCCGCAGTGCCAAAAGGAACAACCCCATGCCTCAACGCCTGTCGATCGGCGCGACCGTCTATCTTGTCGTCATCTGCGCGCTTGGTCTCTATTTCGCCTTTGCGGCGGTGCAGGGGCCGTCGGGCATCTTGCGCCGCATCCAGATCGAGGCCGAGACCGCCGAACTGGAAAGTCAGCGTGACGCCCTGCGGGCCGAGGTCGAGCAGATCCAGAACCTGACCCACCGCCTGTCGGACGATTATCTGGACATCGACCTGCTCGATGAACGCGCCCGCGAGGTGCTGGGGCTGTTGCGTTCGGATGAAATCATCCTGCGCTAAGCTGCGTCGCGGGCGATTTTGACCGGCATTGCACGGCTGCAAGTGATGGGTTACGGATTAGTTTAACGCTGAACTATCCCTACCACGCTCCAGGAGGATACGCCGCATGGCCAGGAAACCCAGCCCCCAGACGGAGGCGCCTTCGAACATATCGAAGGACGAGCTGCTGCAATATTATCGGGACATGCTGTTGATCCGCCGATTCGAGGAAAAGGCCGGACAGCTTTACGGCATGGGCCTGATCGGTGGGTTCTGCCACCTCTATATCGGTCAGGAGGCCGTGGTCGTGGGTCTGGAAGCCTGCGCCAAGGAAGGCGACAAGCGGATCACCAGCTATCGCGACCATGGGCACATGCTGGCCTGCGGCATGGAAGCCCGCGGCGTCATGGCCGAGCTGACCGGCCGCGAGGGCGGCTATTCCAAGGGCAAGGGCGGCAGCATGCACATGTTCAGCCGCGAAAAGCATTTCTATGGCGGCCACGGCATCGTCGCGGCGCAGGTACCGCTCGGGGCGGGCCTGGCATTTGCCGACAAGTATCTGGGCAATGACAATGTCACCTTCACTTATTTCGGTGATGGCGCCGCGAACCAGGGCCAGGTCTACGAGACCTACAACATGGCGGCCCAGTGGGACCTGCCGGTCATCTTCGTGATCGAGAACAACCAATACGCCATGGGCACCAGCGTCAAGCGCTCGACCAAGTCGACGACGCTGTTCGGCCGCGGCCAGGCCTTCGGGATCGAGGGCGAGCAGGTCGACGGCATGGACGTGATGGCCGTCAAGGCCGCCGGCGAAAAGGCCGTGGCGCACTGCCGCGCGGGCAAGGGCCCCTATATCCTGGAAGTGATGACCTATCGCTATCGCGGGCATTCCATGTCCGACCCGGCCAAGTACCGGACCCGCGAGGAAGTCCAGAAGATGCGCGACGAACGCGATCCGATCGAGAACATCCGCGAGCTGCTGCTGCAGGGCAAGCATGCCTCCGAGGAAGAGCTGAAGGCGCTGGACAAGGAAATCAAGGACGTCGTCAACGACTCCGCCGAGTTCGCCAAGGAAAGCCCCGAGCCCGCCCTGGACGAGCTTTGGACCGACATCTATGCCACCGAACTGCCGCAGGGCAGTGCCGAAGAAAACGCCTGAGGGGGTGACGTAACATGGCTACCGAAATCCTGATGCCTGCCCTGTCCCCCACGATGGAGGAAGGCACGCTTGCGAAATGGCTGAAGAAGGAAGGCGACGAGGTCAAATCCGGCGACATCCTGGCCGAGATCGAGACCGACAAGGCCACGATGGAGTTCGAGGCTGTCGATGAAGGCATCCTGGGCAAGATCCTGGTCCAGGAAGGCGAACAGGGCGTCAAGGTGAACACGCCCATCGCCGTCCTGATCGAGGAAGGCGAAAGCGCCGACGACATCGAGGCCCCGGCCGAAGCCGAAGCCCCCGCCGAAGCCGCGCCCGCCGAAAAGCCCACCACCTCGGCCGTGGAAGAGGTCAAGACCCCTGCCCCCGACACCAGCCCCGACTGGCCCGAGGGCACCAAGATGAAGACCATGACCGTGCGCGAAGCGCTGCGCGAAGCCATGGCGGAAGAAATGGAACGCGACGACACCGTCTTCCTGATGGGCGAAGAGGTCGGCGAATACCAGGGCGCATACAAGATCAGCCAGGGCCTGCTGGACAAGTTCGGTCCGCGCCGGGTCGTCGACACGCCGATCAGCGAAATCGGCTTTGCCGGCATCGGCACGGGGGCGGCGCTGGCCGGCCTGCGCCCGATCGTGGAATTCATGACCTTCAACTTCGCCATGCAGGCGATGGACCACATCATCAACTCGGCCGCCAAGACGTTGTACATGTCGGGCGGTCAGATGGGTGCGCCGATGGTCTTCCGCGGCCCGAACGGCGCCGCTGCCCGCGTGGGTGCCCAGCATAGCCAGGATTACGCCGCATGGTTCGCCGCCATTCCCGGCCTGAAGGTCGTGATGCCCTATTCGGCAGCCGACGCGAAGGGCCTGATGAAGCAGGCGATCCGCGATCCGAACCCGGTCATCTTCCTGGAGAACGAAATCCTCTATGGCCGCAGCTTCGAGGTCCCGGACCTTGAGGACTTCACCATTCCCTTCGGCAAGGCCCGCATCGCCCGCAAGGGTGACGACGTGACCATCGTCAGCTTCGGCATCGGCATGGCCCACGCGCTGGAAGCCGCCGACAAGCTGGCCGAGGAGGGCATCGAGGCCGAAGTGATCGACCTGCGGACCCTGCGCCCGCTGGATTACGGCTCGATCCTGGAATCGGTCAAGCGGACCAACCGCTGCGTCACCGTCGAGGAAGGTTTCCCCGTCGGGTCCATCGGCAACCACATCTCGGCCTGGCTGATGGAGAACGCGTTCGACTATCTGGACGCGCCGGTCATCAACTGCACCGGCAAGGACGTGCCGATGCCCTATGCCGCAAACCTGGAAAAACACGCGCTGATCACGCCCGCCGAGGTCGTCGAAGCCGTGAAAAAAGTCACCTACAAGTAAGGGAGGCAACGCGATGCCCACGGAAATCCTGATGCCCGCGCTGTCCCCCACGATGGAGGAAGGCACGCTGGCCAAATGGCTGGTGAAAGAGGGCGACGAGGTCAAATCCGGCGATATCCTCGCCGAGATCGAGACCGACAAGGCCACGATGGAGTTCGAGGCCGTCGACGAAGGCACGATCGGCAAGATCCTGATCGCCGAAGGCACGTCCGGCGTGGCGGTCAACACCGCCATTGCCGTGCTGCTGGAGGACGGCGAATCCGCCGATGACATCTCGGCCCCGAAGGCGGATGCCAAGTCGGATGCCAAGGCCGACAGCGCCCCCGCCGAAGCCTCGCGCGAGGTTCAGGGCGAGGCGGACCGCGACATCTCGCCCGCCAAGCCCTCGGGTCCGGCGCCCAAGGCCGAAGACGGCAGCCGCATCTTCGCCTCGCCCCTTGCGCGGCGCATTGCGGCCGACAAGGGGCTGGATCTCTCCGCGATCAAGGGCTCGGGCCCGCGCGGTCGGATCGTCAAGGCCGATGTGGAAAACGCCAAGCCGGGCGCAGCCCCTGCCAAGGCCGATGCCGCACCTGCCGCGGCCCAAGCCCCCGCGGCGGCAGCCACCCCCGCACAGGCCCCCAAGGGTCTGTCCACCGATGCCGTCATCAAGATGTATGCCGACCGCGAGACGACCGAGGTTCAGCTGGACGGCATGCGCCGCACCATCGCCGCGCGTCTGACCGAGGCCAAGCAGACCATCCCGCATTTCTATCTGCGCCGTTCGGCCAAGCTGGATGCGCTGATGGAGTTCCGCGCCACGCTGAACAAGCAGCTGGAGGGACGCGGGGTCAAGCTGTCGGTCAACGACTTCATCATCAAGGCCAGCGCGCTGGCACTGCAGCAGGTGCCGGACGCGAATGCGGTCTGGGCGGGCGACCGCATCCTGAAGCTGACGCCTTCGGACGTGGCCGTGGCCGTGGCCATCGATGGCGGTCTGTTCACCCCGGTCCTGAAGGACGCGCACCAAAAGACGCTGTCCACCCTCTCGGCCGAGATGAAGGATCTGGCGAGCCGCGCCAAGTCCAAGAAGCTGGCCCCCCATGAATACCAGGGCGGCAGCTTTGCGATCAGCAACCTGGGCATGTTCGGGATCGAGAATTTCGATGCCGTCATCAACCCGCCGCATGGCGCGATCCTGGCCGTCGGCGCGGGCGTCAAGACCCCCGTGGTCGAAGGCGATCAGGTCGTCATCCGCAACGTGATGTCGATGACGCTGTCGGTCGACCACCGCGTGATCGACGGCGCCATGGGGGCCCAGCTGCTGGAGGCGATCGTGGCGCATCTGGAAAACCCGATCGGCATGCTGGCCTGACAACCCATCCGGATAGCCGGTTCTCTATACCGATGCACTGATCGACACAGGCGGTACGGCAACCTAGCCTACCGCCTGTGTCATTTGCTTGCCTGCCCACGCAGGCTGGCAGGTTTCAGTCAATGGTATCGGTATCCGACAAAGGAGGATCGTGATGATCCGGAAACCCGTTTTTGCCCTGATCGCAGTTGCAGCGCTGGCTGCCTGTACGCCCCGAAATTTCGAATCCCCGCCCGTGATGGTGGACACGCCCCAAGGGCCGGTGACCTGCCAGCTTTACACGTCCGGCCTGACCGATTGGGATCGGGCGACGGATTCTCCGGCAGGCATGTCGGTGGCGGAGGCCGACGCATACTGCAAGCGCGAAGGCGCGGCCCGCCAGTAAGCCCCCCGTCGTCTTGCCAAGAAAAAGGCCGCGCTTGGCAATCAAGCGCGGCCCCTTTCATGTCATCAGGACGATCGTATCAGGACACGGCCTTGACGATCGCCTTGACGAAGTCATCCAGGTCATCGGGATTCCGGCTGGTGATGACACCACGATCCTCGACCACGGATTGATCGACGACCTCGGCCCCGGCATTGCGGATGTCGCTGCGGATCGAGGTGAAGCTGGTCATCTTGCGACCCTTGACCAGGCCCGCTTCGACCAGCAGCCAAGGCGCGTGACAGATGGCCGCGACCGGCTTTCCGGCTTCGGCAAATGCCTTGATCAGGCCGACGGCCTTTTCATCGACACGCAAGGTGTCGGGGTTGATGACGCCGCCCGGCAGGACCAATGCGTCGAAACCTTCGGGGGTCTGGTCCGCGATGGCCAGGTCGGCATCGACGGTCTTGCCCCAATCGTCCTTGTCCCAAGCTTTGATGGTGCCAACCTTGGGTGCGGCGATATGGACCTCGTGGCCGGCGGATTTCAGTTGTTCCAGTGGAACGAACAGCTCGGATTGCTCGAACCCGTCGGATGCCATGATCAGAATATTGGCCATGTTCGGACTCCTTTGCCTCATGCCTTGTTGGGCAGTCAATGCGAAGGGGCGGGCCACGGTTCCTAGAAGGTGATCGTGACGCCTGGCAGGTTCAGCTCGGTGATCAGGTCGCGCAATTCCTGACGCGCCGCGATATGGGACATGGACAGGGTTTCGGTCCCGACATCCTTCAGGTCCAGCAGGGTCAGCCCGCGCGGGAACAGTTCGCGAAAGATGACGCGTTCGGAAAAACCGGGCGCGACCCGAAATCCGATGCGCTTGGACAGGGACGCCAGCGCCCCCCCGACCTTGCGCTTGTTGTGCATCTGCTGGGTGCCAAGGCGGTTGCGCAGGACCAGCCAGTCGATCGGTCCGGCCCCCGCCTGCCCCCGCATCTGGCGCGCGTTCCAGACCATCTCGGCATAGATCGACGGACCCAGCACCTGCCCGTCGGGCGACATCCGTGCCAACAGGTCGAAATCGACGAAGCTGTCGTTCAACGGCGTGATCAGCGTATCCGCGACCGTATGCGCCATTTGGCTGAGCCTGGTATGCGAACCGGGGCAATCCAGCAGGATGAAGTCGCATTGCTTTTCCAGCAGCTCCAGCGCCGGGGTCAGCGGGTCCGACCCCTCGCCCAGCTGCGCCATGACGGGCATGGGCAGATCGATGCCTTCGCGGGCGCGGAAGGCGCCGCGGTTTTCCAAATAACGGGCAAAGCTGCGTTGGCGCACGTCCAGGTCCAGACCGCCGACGGTATGGCCCATGCGCGCCAAGGCGGTGGTCACATGCATGGACGTGGTCGATTTACCCGACCCGCCCTTTTCGTTTCCGACCACGATGATATGCGCCACTGGCCGCCTCTTGTCCTGTCCCTTGGCGAGAACCTAACTGTCGGAGAGGACGAAGGAAAGTCACCGCGCGCAGCTTGATCACGAATGATTGCGCAACGTTCACGCAGGCGGGGCGGCCCGCGTGATCAGGCGCCCGTCGATCATCGCCAGCCCCAGCCCGATGACGGCCATGCCCAGCACCTGCACCGTCCCCAGGCTCTCCCCCAGGAACAGCCAGGCCAGCAGGATCGCCGAGACCGGCACCAAGAAGGTCACCAGCGAAATGTTGGTGGCCCCGGCCCGGCCCAGGATGCGGAAGAACAGCACATAGGCGAGGCCAGTGCACAGCGCCCCCAGGACCAGAACCGACAGCCAGACCCGCCCCGGCACATCGGCGGGCGGCATGCCGTCCACCATCAGCGCCAAGGGCAACAGCACGACGCTGGACCCGGTAACCATCCCCGCCGCCGTCACCACCGGATCGATCCCGCGCCTGCGGAACTGCCTGCCAAAGGCCGCAGCACAGGCATAGCTGATCGCGGCCCCCAACATCGCGACCTGCGGCAGGATGCCGTGATCCATCCCCGACACGCGGTCCAGCCCGATCATCACGGCAACGCCGCCCAGACCCGTGGCGACCCCCGCCAGCCGCATCAGGCTGGCGCGCTCATCGCTCAGCACCAGGGTCGAAACCAGCACGGTGAACAACGGCGTCGTCGCGTTCAGGATCGAGGCCAGCCCCGCCGGGATCGACGTCTGCGCCCAGACGATCAGCCCGAAGGGGATCGCGTTGTTCAATACCCCCATCACCAGAAACGCCCCCCACAGCCCGGCATCGCGCAGCACATGACGCCCCGTGGCCAGCACGATCGCCCACAGGACCAGGGCCGCCACCGCGACCCTGATGGCCACAATGCTCAGCACCGGCAGATGCCCGACGATCACCCCGATCAGAAAGAAGGACCCGCCCCAGATCAGCGACAGCAGCAGCAGCTGGCCCCAATCGGCGGCCCCCATGCGGGCGCTGATGGCATGCGGGGCGGTGGCATTCATGGCTGTCGGCCCAGCATGTAGAATTCGTCATTGGGCCGGATGTTGGCCGCATTCACCAGCCGGTTCGACATGCCGAAGAAGGCGGCAATGGCGCCGATGTCCCAGACCTCGTCGGCGGTGAAGCCCGCCTGGGCCAAGGCCTGATGGTCGGCATCCTCGATCTCCTGCGCGGCCAGCGCGACCTTTTCGGCATAGCGCAGCATGGCCCGCTGCCGGTCGGTCAGGTCGGCCTTGCGCCAGTTCACGGCCACCTGATCCGCGATCAGCGGGTTTTTGGCCCTGATGCGCAGGATGGCCCCATGCGCCACGACGCAATACTGGCACCGGTTCAGACCGCTGGTCGCCACCACAATCATTTCGCGTTCGGCCTTGGTCAGGCCGTCATCCTTGTCCATCAGCGCATCGTGATAGGCGAAGAAGGCCCGGAATTCCGCCGGGCGATGCGCCAGGGCCAGAAAGACATTCGGCACGAAGCCCGATTTCTCCGAAATCTTGGCGATGGAGTCGCGGATATCCTGGGGAAGGCTGTCCAGATCGGGGACGGCAAAGCGGCTGATGGGATGGGTCATGGGATTCTCCTCGGGCGGCAGCCTGCCCCAGCGTGTCCGCGAACGAAAGTCCCCTCAGGCGGGACGGCGCAGGACCGTCAGCGCCGCCTGAACCTTGGGCGTGCGGTGCAAGTCAACATGGCTGACGATCCACAGGGTGCTGTCCCATTCGGGCAGCGACATCGCCTCGACTAGGCCCTCGGCGCGATCGGGGGCCAGCGGACCGATCGCCAGCCCCTGGCGGATCACCATTTCACGGGCCATCGGATCATTGGCGGTCAGCAGGATGTTGCGCGGTTCCAGCCGCGCCTCCAGCCAGCGCATCAGGGGGGCGTTCCGCGCCTCGGGGCCCGGCAGGGCAAAGCGGTGGTCGCGCAGCTGGGTCAGGGGGCCGTGCCGGTCAAGATAGCCTTGCGTGGCAAAAAGCGCGTGGTGGATGCGGCCCATCGGCACGACGACATAATCGGGCTGGGTCGGCTTAGAGCCCGCGCGGATCGCGACGTGCGCTTCTCCGGTGGCCAGGCGGAACAGACGCGCATCGGTCAGATAGGTCAGGCGCAGGTCGGGGTGGCGGGTCGTCAGCTCGGCCAGCCGCGGGATCACCATGCTGGCCATCTCGGGCAGGACGGTGACGATCAGCTCGCCCTCGATGCGTTGGGCGCTGCCGGCGATCTGGGCGGCCATCTGCGCAAAGCGCTGCTCGGTCACGTCGGCGGTCGCCAGCAGGGTGCGCCCGGCCTCGGTCAGGGCATAGCCGCGCGGGTGGCGCTGGAACAGGCGGGCCTGCAGCGCCGCCTCCAGCGCGTCGATGCGGCGGATGACGGTGGCGTGGTGCACGCCCAGATCGGCCGCCGCACCGCTGACGGTGCCGGTCCGCGCCACGGCCAGCGCCACACGGATATCGTCCCAACTTTCGATGGTCATGTGCGCTCCTGCACAGGTGATGCGCGATTATGGGCCTTTCGTTCGCAGGTGCATAGCCATAGATCCAAGGCAACAGAAAATCGTCTTGAAGGAGCCGACCATGTATATCCTCCATATCGACAGCGCCGTGACCGGTTCGGATTCGGTGACGCGCCAGCTGACCGCCGACATCGCAGATCGCCTGAAGCAGGCCAATCCCGATGCCACCGTCACCTATCGCGACCTGAACAAGGGCGTTCCGGCCATCGACAGCACCTGGTACGAATCCGTGCGCAAGGGCGTGGACGAACCGACCGCCGCACAGCAGGACCGGATCTCGGACAGCGACAGCCTGCTGGGCGAGGTGCAGGAGGCCGACACGCTGATCATCGGCCTGCCGATCTACAACTTCACCCTGCCCGCGCCGCTGAAGAGCTGGCTGGACCAGATCGCGCGCGCCGGCGTCAGCTTCCGCTACACCGAAAACGGCCCCGAGGGTCTGTTGAAGAACAAGCGCGCCATCGTGGCCTATGCCTCGGGCGGGACGCCCTTCGGGTCGGACATGGACTTCGCCTCGGACTACATGCGCCACATGCTGGGCTTTCTGGGCATCACGGACGTGTCCTTCGTGGCCGCCGACCGCCTGATGATGGACCGCGATGCGTCCTTGGCCCGCGCCAAAGAAGACATGGACAAGATCGCCGCCTGATCGGCGCGGATATCGAAGACGGCCCCCAAGGTTGACTTGGGGGCCGTTTCTCTGTATCAGACCCCAGATTCCCGGAAGGATAGCCTTCCGGTCCCCGTCAGATGCGGGGATCGCCCCCCGTCAGCGCGTCGCGCCCACGGGGGCAAAACCGTATTTGGACCGCAGGAGGCCCGGCCTATGTTCGAGAACCTTTCCGACCGTTTGGGCGGCGTCTTCGACCGGCTGACCAAGCAGGGCGCCCTGACCGAAGACGACGTTGCCGCCGCCATGCGCGAGGTGCGCGTCGCCCTGCTGGAGGCCGACGTGTCCCTGCAGGTCGCGCGCAGCTTCGTGAAATCGGTCACCGCCAAGGCGACCGGCGCCTCCGTCACGAAGTCGGTCAGCCCCGGCCAGCAGGTGGTCAAGATCGTCCATGACGAACTGATCAAGGTGCTGCAGGGCGAAGGCGAACCCGACGCGCTGCGCATCGACAACCCGCCCGCGCCGATCCTGATGGTCGGTCTGCAGGGTTCGGGCAAGACGACGACCACGGCCAAGCTGGCCCTGCGCCTGAAGGACCGCGAGAAGAAGCGCGTGCTGATGGCGTCGCTGGACACCAACCGCCCCGCCGCAATGGAACAGCTGGCCATCCTGGGCCAGCAGATCGGCGTCGACACGCTGCCCATCGTCAAGGGCGAAACCGCCCCCCAGATCGCCAAGCGCGCCAAGACGCAGGCATCCCTGGGCGGCTATGACGTCTTCCTGCTGGATACCGCCGGTCGTCTGCATATCGATGAAGTCCTGATGGACGAAGTCCAGGCCGTGCGCGACATCGCCCAGCCCCGCGAAACCATCCTGGTCGTCGACGGCCTGACGGGTCAGGACGCGGTGAACGTCGCGACCGAATTCGACGGCAAGGTCGGCATCAGCGGCGTCGTCCTGACCCGCATGGATGGCGACGGTCGCGGCGGCGCGGCCCTGTCGATGCGTGCCGTCACCGGCAAGCCGATCCGCTTTGTGGGCCTTGGCGAAAAGATGGATGCGCTGGAAACCTTCGACGCCGAACGCGTCGCGGGCCGCATCCTGGGCATGGGCGACATCGTGGCCCTGGTCGAAAAGGCCCAGCAGGTGCTGGAGGTCGAACAGGCTGAACGCATGATGAAGCGCTTCCAGAAGGGCCTGTTCAACATGAACGACCTGCGCGGCCAGCTGGAACAGATGCAGAAGATGGGCGGCATGCAGTCGGTCATGTCGATGATGCCAGGCATGGCCAAGATGGCCAAGCAGGCCGAGGCCGCCGGTTTCGACGACAAGGTGGTCCGCCATCAGCTGGCGCTGATCAGTTCGATGACCAAGAAGGAACGGGCCAATCCCGACCTTCTGCAGGCCAGCCGCAAGAAGCGCATCGCCGCCGGTGCCGGCCTTGAAGTGTCCGAGCTGAACAAGCTGCTGAAGATGCAGAAGCAGATGGCCGACACGATGAAGAAGCTGGGCAAGATGGGCAAGGGCGGCATGATGAAGCAAGCCATGCGCGCCATGACCGGCAAGGGCGGCGGCCTGCCCGATATGGACAACATGGACCCCGCCAAGATGGCCGAAGCCCAGAAGATGCTGCAGGACCCCAAGGGTCTTGGCGGTCAGCTGGGTCGTGCCGGCCTGCCCAGTGGCCTTGGCGGCCTTTTCGGCAAGAAATGACCATGACCGATACCCCCGAACAGGCCCTGCGCGCCGCCGAGATCCTGGCCGAACATCGCGCCAGCATCGACCGCCTGGACGCCATTCTGGTCTATACGCTTGCCGAAAGGTTCAAGCACACCCAGTCCGTCGGCAAACTGAAAGCCGAACACGACCTTCCTCCCTCGGATCCGACGCGTGAAGCGCAACAGATCGAGCGGCTGGAACGCCTCGCGCGCGAGGCCGATCTGAACCCGGAATTCGCGCGCAAATTCCTGAATTTCGTGATCGCCGAAGTCATTCGGCACCATGAACGACTGCAACCCTGATCCTGCGCAATCCGCACAGCATCATAGACTTTCCAAGGAGACTACCCATGTCCATGAAGATCCGCCTTGCCCGTGGTGGCAGCAAGAAACGCCCCCACTATGCCATCGTCGCTTCCGATTCGCGCATGCCGCGCGACGGCCGCTTCCTGGAAAAGCTGGGCACCTATAACCCGCTGCTGGCAAAAGACAGCGAAGACCGCGTCAAGATGGATATCGAGCGTATCCAGTACTGGCTGGGCCAGGGCGCACAGCCGACCGACCGCGTCGCACGCTTCCTGGAAGCGGCCGGCGTCAAGGAAAAGGCCGAGCGCAAGAACATGAAGAAAGCCGTCCCCGGCAAGAAGGCCACGCAGCGCGCCGAAGAGCGTGCCGCCAAGGCTGCTGCTCCGGCCGAAGCCGAGTGATCCCTGTTGGCGGGGGCAACCCCGCCAGACACCAACCAGGAGGCTGAGAATGGCTGACGACCGCATCTGTGTCGGCGCGATCGCCGGGGCCTTCGGGGTCCATGGCGAAGTCCGGCTGAAAAGCTTCTGCGCCGAACCGTCCGACATTGCCAATTACGCGCCGCTGACATCCGAGGATGGCACGCGCAGCTTCACCGTGTCGCTGACCCGTCCGGTCACCGGCGGCATCGGCGCCCGCGTTTCGGGCATCGCCACCCGCGAAGAGGCCGAGGCCCTGAAAGGCCTGACGCTTTGGGCACCGCGCGCGGCCCTGCCCTCGCTTCCCGATGACGAATTCTATCACGCCGACCTGATCGGACTGGATGTCGTGGATACCGGCGGCCAGCCCTTGGGCCGTGTCCGTGCCATCTATGACCATGGTGCCGGCGACATCCTGGAAATCGTGGGCGGCAAGGACATCCTGATGCTGCCCTTTACCAAGGCCATCGTCCCCACGATCGACCTTGCCGCGCGCCGCATCGTGGCCGACCCGCCCGGCGCCGACGAATGACCCAACCGCCAAAGTCGCATGGGCGCCTGTCGATCAACGCCACCCTGCGTCCGCGCGAACTGATGGCCGAACCGCAGGTGCGTGGCGCCTGGACCGCGCGTGTCATCACGCTCTTCCCCGAGGCGTTCCCCGGCATCCTGGGCCTGTCGCTGACCGGCAAGGCGCTGTCGCAGGGCCTGTGGAACATCCAGACCCTTCCCCTGCGCGATTTCGGCGTCGGCAAGCACCGCAATGTCGACGACACGCCCGCGGGGGGCGGTGCCGGCATGGTGATCCGCGCCGACGTGATGGATGCCGCGCTGCGCCAGGCTGCGCGCGGGACGCGCCTGCCCGTCATCTACATGTCGCCCCGCGGCAAACCCCTGACCCAGGCCCGCGCCCGCGAATTGGCACAAGGCCCCGGCGTCACGCTGATCTGCGGCCGGTTCGAAGGCGTCGACCAGCGCGTCCTGGACGCCCACGGCGTCGAGGAGATCAGCATCGGGGATTATGTCCTGACCGGAGGAGAGATCGCCGCTCAGGTCTTGATCGACACGACGGTCCGGCTTATACCGCGCGTGCTGGGGAATCAGGATTCGCTGGCCGAGGAATCCTTTTCCGTCGGCAACCGGGGTCTTCTGGAACATCCTCAGTACACGAAGCCCGCCCTTTGGGAAGACCGCCAGATCCCCGACATCCTGTTGTCGGGAAATCATGCGGCCATTGCCGACTGGCGCGCCCGTGAGGCCGAACGGCTGACCAAGGAACGCCGCCCCGATCTGTGGCGGGCATATGCGGAGACGCATGTGGACCCGGCAAAGGACCGACAGCGCTCGGGCGCATCAGACCAATCGCGGAACCACCGCGAGCATGATAAGGATCAACAGCGATGAATCTGATCGCAGAACTCGAAGCCGAGCAAATCGCAGAGCTCGGCAAGAACATTCCCGACTTCAAGGCCGGCGACACCATCCGCGTCGGCTACAAAGTGACCGAGGGCACCCGCTCGCGCGTCCAGAACTACGAAGGCGTCTGCATCTCGCGCAAGGGCGGCAGCACCATCGCCGCCAGCTTCACCGTGCGCAAGATCAGCTTCGGCGAAGGCGTGGAACGCGTGTTCCCGCTCTACTCGACCAACATCGACTCGATCGAGGTCGTTCGTCGCGGTAAGGTCCGTCGCGCCAAGCTGTATTACCTGCGCGACCGTCGCGGTAAATCGGCACGTATTGTCGAGAAGACCAACTACCGCCCCAAAACCGACGCGAAAGCCTGAACCGAGGTCACGAGATGAAAAACGATATCCATCCCGATTATCACATGATCGAGGTCAAGATGACCGACGGGACCACCTACCAGACCCGTTCGACCTGGGGCTCGGAAGGCGATTCGATGACGCTGGACATCGACCCGACCTCGCACCCCGCCTGGAACGGTGGCTCCACCCGCCTCATGGATGCCGGTGGCCGCGTCACCAAGTTCAAATCCAAATATGCAGGTCTCGGCTTCTGATCGCCCCGACCATCGCAGACACGCAGACGCCGCCCCTCGGGGCGGCGTTTCGCATTTCTCCGTTGCCGAAATACCCCGCGGGGGGTCCGGGGGGCGCGAAGCCCCCCGGCGGTCGCGGGACGCAGATCAGGCGACTGCCTCGGCAGGTTCGACCAGGGTGACGATATCCCGCATGATGGTGTTCAGCTGAAAATCCTTCGGGGTATAGACCCGCGCCACGCCCATGTCGGACAAGGCCCGTGCATCCTCATCCGGGATGATCCCCCCGACGATCACCGGCATATGCGCCAATCCCGCCGCTGACAGCCGCTGCATCACGTCGCGGATCAGCGGCAGGTGGCTTCCGGACAGGATCGACAGCCCGATGACATGGGCTTTCTCTTCGGCCGCCCGGGCGACGATCTGTTCCGGCGTCAGGCGGATCCCCTCATAGGTGATGTCCATGCCGCAATCACGAGCGCGAAACGCGATCTGTTCCGCGCCGTTGGAATGACCGTCCAGGCCGGGTTTGCCCACCAGGAATTTCAGGCGCCGCCCCAATCGATGGCTGACGGCATCCACCGCCTCGCGGATCTCCTCCAACCCCTCGGTCCGGTTCGAGGGGTTCGCTGAAACGCCCGTCGGCCCCCGATATTCGCCATGAACCTGCCGCATGACGCCCGCCCATTCGCCGGTCGTCACCCCCGCACGCGCAGCGGCGATGGACGCAGGCATCACGTTCCGCCCCGCCGCCGCATCCGCCCGCAAAACCTCCAGCGCCGTGGCGACCGCTTCGGCGTCCCGACCGGCCCGCCACGCATCCAGCCGCGCGATCTGGTCCTGCTCGACCGCCGGATCGACCACCATGATCCCGCCATCCCCCGCCGTCAGGGGCGACGGTTCGGCCTGTTGCCAGCGGTTCACGCCCACCACGATGGTCTCGTTCGTCTCGATCCGCCCAAGCCGGGCGGCATTCGACTCGACCAGCCGCGATTTCATATAGTCGATCGCGGCAATCGCCCCGCCCATCCGGTCCAGCAGGTCCAGCTCGGCCCGCGCGCCCGTTTTCAGCTCATCGACCTTGGCCTCGATCACCGGGTTGCCGTCGAACAGGTCGCCGAACTCCAGCAGGTCGGTCTCATAGGCCAGGATCTGCTGCATCCGCAGCGACCATTGCTGATCCCAGGGGCGCGGCAAGCCCAGGGCCTCGTTCCAGGCGGGCAACTGAACGGCACGTGCCCGCGCGTTCTTCGACAAGGTCACCGCCAGCGTTTCCAGCAGGATGCGATAGACGTTGTTCTCGGGCTGCTGTTCGGTCAAGCCAAGGCTGTTGACCTGCACGCCATACCGGAACCGGCGATATTTCGGATCGGTGATGCCATAGCGGTCGCGGGTGATCTCGTCCCACAGCTCGGTGAAGGCGCGCATCTTGCACAGTTCGGTGACAAAACGGATGCCCGCGTTGACGAAGAAGCTGATCCGCCCGACCATTTCGGGAAAGCTCTCCTCGGGCACCTTGCCCTTCAGGTCGTCCAGAACCGCGACGGCGGTCGCCAGCGCATAGGCCAGTTCCTGTTCGGGCGTCGCGCCGGCCTCCTGCAGGTGATAGGAACAGACGTTCATCGGGTTCCATTTGGGCAGATGTTCGCGCGTATAGGCCGCGACATCCGTGATCATCGCCAGCGACGGCGCGGGCGGGCAGATATAGGTGCCGCGCGACAAATATTCCTTGATCAGGTCGTTCTGCACCGTGCCCTGAAGCGCCGCGATATCGGCCCCCTGTTCCTGCGCGGCAGCGATATAGAGCGACAAGAGCCACGGCGCCGTCGCATTGATCGTCATCGAGGTGTTCATCTGTTCCAGCGGGATCTGGTCGAACAGGGCGCGCATGTCGCCCAGGTGGCAGACCGGCACGCCGACCTTGCCGACCTCGCCCCGCGCCAGAACGTGGTCGCTGTCATAGCCCGTCTGGGTGGGCAGATCGAAGGCCACCGACAGGCCGGTCTGCCCCTTGGACAGGTTCATCCGGTACAGCTCGTTCGATTTCGCCGCCGTGGAATGGCCCGCATAGGTGCGGAACAGCCAAGGCTTGTCCTTCTGGGCCATCGCATAACCTCGCAATAATATTTCGACAGGGAAAGAAATACAGAAACAATGATGCGACGTCAATTCGCCGCACCGCGGCGATTCAAATTCCGTAACGACACAATATTTCTATTATTGGCCTCAGTATATTGCATTGTTGCGCGACCTATCGTAGCAAGATCCAAATCGGCCCGGCGATTCTGCGCTGCGGCACATGAAAGGAGAGTATGATGGCCCTCGACGCACCGACCCCGATCGCCCCCTATGATGCCCCGGTGAAGGATCTCTACGCGGTTGGTGAAATGCCGCCGCTTGGCCATGTCCCGGCCCGCATGCATGCCTGGACCATCCGCCGCGAACGTCAGGGCGAACCCGACCAGGCCATGCAGCCCGAGGTCGTCGAGACCCCCACCATCGACAGCAACGAGGTGCTGGTGATGGTGATGGCGGCAGGCGTCAACTATAACGGCATCTGGGCGGGCCTGGGCCAGCCGATCAGCATGTTCGACGTGCACAAGCAGCCCTATCACATTGCCGGATCGGATGCCTCGGGGATCGTCTGGGCGGTGGGCGACAAGGTCAAGCGCTGGAAGGTCGGCGACGAGGTCGTCATCCATTGCAATCAGGACGACGGCGACGACGAGGAATGCAACGGCGGCGACCCGATGTTTTCCACCACGCAGCGCATCTGGGGCTATGAGACCCCCGATGGCAGCTTTGCCCAGTTCACCCGCGTCCAGTCCCAGCAGCTGATGCCCCGCCCCAAACACCTGACCTGGGAGGAATCGGCCTGCTATACCCTGACGCTGGCCACCGCCTATCGCATGCTGTTCGGCCATGAACCGCATGAACTGAAGCCCGGCATGAACGTGCTGGTCTGGGGCGCGTCGGGGGGGCTGGGGTCCTATGCGATCCAGCTGATCAACGCGGCGGGCGGCAATGCCATCGGCGTCATCAGCGAAGAGGACAAGCGCGATTTCGTCATGGGGCTTGGCGCCAAGGGCGTCATCAACCGCAAGGAATTCAAGTGCTGGGGCCAGCTGCCCAAGGTGAACACCCCCGAATACAAGGAATGGTTCACCGAGGCGCGCAAGTTCGGCGCGGCCATCTGGCAGATCACCGGCAAGGGCAACAATGTCGACATCGTCTTCGAACATCCGGGCGAGGCGACCTTCCCGGTCTCGACCCTGGTCTGCAAGAAGGGCGGCATGGTCGTCATCTGCGCGGGCACGACGGGCTTCAACTGCACCTTCGACGTCCGCTATCTGTGGATGCATCAGAAGCGCATCCAGGGCAGCCATTTCGCGCATCTGAAACAGGCCAGCGCCGCGAACAAGTTGATGCTGGAACGCCGGCTGGACCCCTGCATGTCCGAGGTGTTCCCTTGGGCCGACATCCCGGCGGCGCATATGAAGATGTACCGCAACGAACACAAGCCCGGCAACATGTCGGTGCTGGTCCAGTCGCCCCGCACCGGCCTGCGCACCTTCGAGGACGCGCTGGAACCCGGTCACGGCTGACCCATAGTCCGGGCCGTCCCCTGCGGGCGGCCCGTGGCCTCAGGCGGCGCGGCCATCCGCGCCGGCCATCCGGCATTTCCAGCCGCTGATCGACTGGCCGGGATGGGACTGCGCCCATTTGGCCAGCTGCGCCTGCGCGCCCATCATGCAGCCCATCAGGCCGATATCGCTGGTAAAGACCATGCTGCGGTCGCGGCAGCTTTGGGGTTCGCCCGACAGGCAGGCAACGAAAAGCAGTTCGATCATGGGCAAGTCCCTTGCGTTGCCCTCCCATGACGACAGGATGCCGTTCGGGGTGATTCCCGCAAAGCCGACAGGGCGCATCAGCGGCCCCGCACCGCCAAAGCGCGTGTTTTGCAGGCGCGACGCCGTGGCATTGCCGACGGTTCAGGCAGTTCCGGGCTTCAGGCCTTGCGATCCGTCTCGCCGGCAAAGCGGCATTTCCACTCGCGGACCTGTTCCTGGGGATGGGTCTCGATCCAGCGGGCCAGTTCGTTCTGGCTTTGCAGCATGCAGGTGATCAGGCCGTTCTGTTCCTCGAACAGAAGGCTGTGATCCAGGCAGCGGTCGGGGTCCGACAGCAGGCAGGTGACGAAAAACAGCTCGATCATCGCGGCACGTCCTTTCGATGGTCCAAGACACGCCCGGACATCATGAAAAGTTGCGCGGCGCTTCGCTTTTGCGAAAAGGCAGGCTAAGGGAAGGGCATGAATATCCCCGCCCCAGCCCCGACTCTTTCGCCCGATCAGGCCGACGCATGGGATGCGCTGGCCGAAACCTTCGGCGCGGCCGGCATCGACATCATCGCAGAAGAGATCCACCCCCCGCAATCGGGCAAAGGTCGCGTCATGGCGGTCATCGGCAAGGCAGGGTCCGGCAAGACGCTGATGCTGTCGCAGATCACCAAGGCGCTGCTGGAGGCCGGGGTCGAACTGATCAGCCCCGATTACGAAGGCCGCCGCCGCAAGGACCGGCGCAGCGTCGCGATCCTGGCGCCGACGAACAAGGCCGCCTTCGTCCTGCGGATGCGCGGTGTCCCGGCGACGACGATCCACCGCATCCTCTATACGCCGGTCTATGACCCGGAATATGAAAAGATCGCCGAATGGCTGACCGGCACCGGCGAACGTCCGGTGATCGAAGGGCTGTCCGACGCGGCCCTGGACAAGGCCAAGGCCTTTTACGACATCCACACTTCCATTCCCGGCGCGCTGGCCACGGCGGGGCTGCGCGGGTCGGATTTCATCCGGGGCTGGAAGCGGCGCGAGGACGGGCTGGATGTCGGGCTGATCGACGAGGCCTCGATGCTGGACGAAAAGCAGTTCGAGGACCTGCGCGAGATCTTTCCGACGCTGATCCTGTTCGGCGACCCCGCCCAGCTGGCCCCCGTCGGCCAATCGGGCGAGATGGTCTTTGACCGGCTGGCCGCCCCGCAGCGTCTGTACCTGAACCGCATCCACCGACAGGCGGATGACAGCCCCATCCTGGACCTGGCCCATGCGCTTGCCGACGATCAGCTGAACTTCGAGGATTTCGAGAGCCTGATCCGCAGCGCCGCCCGCAAGGATGACCGCGTGGTCTGGGCCGAGCGTGTGGAAAGCGACCTGATGGCCCGCAGCCCCGTGCTGGTCTGGCGCAACGCCACCCGCATCCGGCTGATCCACGCCTTCCGCACGGCCTTCGGTGCGCCGGGTGATGCCCTGCTGCCGGGCGAGCCGCTGATCTGCGACGGGCTGGAACTGCCGCTGAAGCATCGCAAGAAGCGCATCGATCTGGAGGCGCGTGGCCTGATCAAGGGCGCGCAGGTCGTCTATCTAGGGCCGGGCCGCAAGCCGGGCTTTTCCCGCCTGCACGTGATCGGTGCCGAGGACCCGCGCCTGTCCGCCGCATCCATCGTCAAGATCGAGATGCCCGACCAGGAAGAACCCTTCATCCCCTATGCCGCGCGTATGGGGGCGGCCTTTCTGCACGGGGCGGCGGTCACGGTCCACAAGGCGCAGGGCAGCCAATGGCCGCAGGTGCAGGTCTTTGGCCCCGACATCAGCGCCGCCGCCTGGTCGAACCGGAGCGAGGCGGGCGTGCCCCTCTGGAAGCGCCTGACCTATGTGGCGATCACGCGGGCGCAGGAACGGCTTTACTGGGTGACCAAGGCGCGGCTGGCCCGCCCCGAAGGCCCCCTGTCGACCGACGATCTGCTGGCCAAGGCCGCGCCCCTGTCGCTGGACGCGCAGGAGGATTGATCAGCGGGTTTGGCGCGCGTCGATGGACAGGCGCAGGGCCTCTGTCAGGGCTTCGGGCGGCAGGTCGGTTTCCTTGGCCAGCCGCATCAGCCCGAAATGCACGCGGGCCAGTTCCTGGTAATAGCGCGCGAAGATGAAGTTGATCGACGCCCCCGCGACCGCGCCGAAAACGGGTGCCGCCTGCGCCGCCATCTTTTGCCCCAGGGACACCGACAGCCGCGGAGCCACCTTGCTGACAAGGCTTTGCACCGTCTGCCCGCTGACCGACAGACGGGCCGCCAACAGACCCAGGTCCGTCTGGTCGTCGGTCGTCATCGGGCCCGCGGCCGCAAAGATGCGCAGGCATTCCAGACGCACTTCCTCGCTGTCGGGGTCCAGCCCATGTTCGGCGGCGATGTCCAGCATCGCCCGCAGCAGCAGCGTGACGGTGAACGGCAGTTCGACCAAGGCACCGGCGAAACCGGCCGCGCCGCCCGCCGCGCCGCTGGCCGTGGACAGCATCCGGTTGAACAGGTCGCCCCGGTCGCGCAGCACGCGCCGGCTGCCCGAGGCGGCAGAGAAGGCCCGTGTCAGCGCCGCCCGCGTGGCCGCGTCCAGCCGGTTGCGCACAAAGGATGGCAGACGTTGGATCAGCCCCTCGGCGCCATTGCCAAGACGCGCCATCATCTGCATCGCCAACCCCTGGGCCTTCACGTATCGCAGCGCCAGACGGTCGATCTGGGCGTGAACGGAGGGATCAGAGATCGGCGGAAGAACCTGAGGCGTTTTCGGCGTCATCTGTGTCTTCTTTCGGATGCGCAATCACGACACAGTCGTCGCGATCGGGAACGGGCGGCAATGAGGGTTGTTGTTCGGGCGCGCGTTCGACATCGCCCGTCACCCCAACCCAGGCCCCCGGTCGAAGTTCCAACCCCAGGACCCGATCGGGGTTGGTGGGGGGCGGCATCATGACATCGTCCAGCCGCTGAAAGCCGAAACGCGAGTAATAGGGTGCATCCCCGACCAGCAGGACGCGTTCGAAACCCATCTTGGTCGCGCGCGTCAGACTGTCGCGCATCAACAGCCCGCCCAATCCCTCGCCCTGGGCGGTTGGATGGACGGCGATCGGCCCCAGCAACAGCACCGGGTGATCCCCGATGCGCACCGGCCAGAAACGAATCGCTGCCGTGAGGACGGCGTCGCTGCGCAGCACCAGGCACAGATCGGCCACCCTCGGCACCCCGTCGCGCAGCCGATAGGAGGACAGTGCCGTGCGCCCCGGCGCGAAACACAGATCATAGAGGGCTTCGACCTCGGGCGTATCGGCCGGGGTCTCGGGGCAGATCTCGTACATCGCGCCTCCTGCTGCATCTGCGGCCCCTTAGCACGTCGGTTTGTCGGGCGAAACATTGCGGACCGGCAAAAGCGGTGGCAGGTTGGGCGCGCAAACCAACAGGAGGCCGACATGTTCTATCGCCCCGAAGCCGGACACGGCCTACCCCACAACCCCTTCAACGCGATCATCGCGCCCCGGCCCATCGGCTGGATCTCGACCCGCGGATCGCAGGGTGACAACCTGGCGCCCTATTCCTTCTTCAACGCCGTCGCCTATACCCCGCCGCAGGTGATGTTCGCCTCGACCGGCGCCAAGCCCGATCGCAAGGGCACCAAGGACAGCGTCGCCCAGATCATCGAGACAGGCGTCTTCTGCGTCAACATCGCCACGGGCGATCTGCGCGACGCGGTCAATGCCAGTTCCGCCCCCCTGCCCGCCGGCACCAGCGAATTCCAGGCCGCCGGCATCGAATCGTCGGACTGCACCACCATCGACTGCCTGCGCGCGACCCATGCCGCCGCGAACCTGGAATGCCGCATGACGCAGATCGTGCCGCTGGCGGGCGATCACAATTTCGCCGTCTTCGGCGTCGTCACGGGCGTGCACATGCGCGACGATTGCGTGGTCGAGGGTCGTTTCGATCCGCGTGCCGCAGGGGGATGGATTGCGCGGCTCGGCTACAAGGATTACGCCGCCGTGCACGATCTTTTCGAAATGGACCGCCCTGCATGAACCGCACCGTCAAGGACTATGTCCGCTCCATCCACGACTTCCCGCATGAAGGCATCATCTTCCGCGACGTGACCACGCTGTTTGCCGATGCGCGCGGCTTTCGCATGGCGGTCGATCAGCTGCTGCACGCCTATGCCGGCACGCGCATCGACAAGGTGGTGGGCCTCGAGGCGCGCGGCTTCATCCTTGGCGGCGCGGTGGCGCACCAGCTGTCCACCGGCTTCGTCCCGATCCGCAAGAAGGGCAAGCTGCCCGGCGCGGTCATCTCCGAGGCCTATCAACTGGAATATGGCGAGGCGATCATGGAGATCCATGACGACGCGCTGAAGCCCGGTGAAAAGGTGCTGATCGTCGACGACCTGCTTGCCACCGGCGGCACCGCCGAAGCCGCGATCAAGCTGTGCCGCCGCCTTGGCGCCGAGGTCGTCGGCTGCGCCTTCGTGATCGACCTGCCGGAACTGGGCGGGCGCGCGCTGCTGGAAAGCCTGGAAATGCCCGTCCACGCGCTGTGTGAATTCGAAGGCGCCTAGGCCAGCACCGCGCCGGGGTTCATGATGCCTGCCGGGTCCAGCGCCGCCTTGATGGCACGCATGACCTGCAGGCGGACCGGATCGCCCCAATGGGCCAGATCGCCCGCCTTGAGGCGACCCACCCCATGTTCGGCCGAAAACGACCCGCCGCGTTCCACGACCATCTGGTGGATGCGGCGGGACATCTCCTTGCGGATATCGTCGTAATCCTCGCGCACGCGACCTTCGGCGGGGAACAGGTTGTAATGCAGGTTGCCGTCCCCCAGATGCCCGAAACAGTTGATCCGCAAGTCGCCCTCGGCGGCGATCATGGCGCTGGCATCGCGGATGAAATGGGTGATTTCGGTCAGAGGCAGGCTGATGTCATGGCTGGCGATCGCGCCGACATGACGGTTGGCCAAGGGGATATGTTCGCGCAGTGCCCACAGGTCGGTGGCCTGCTGATCTGACCGGGCGATCACCCCGTCACTGGCCAGACCGGCCTCGGATGCGGCGATGAACAGGCCCTCCAGCGCGGCGTCGGCGGACAGCCCCGCAGGCAGGCCGACCTCGGTCAGGACCAGCCAGTCCGGGCGCGTGTCGAAGGGTTGGCGCATGTCCGGAAAGGCCGCGTTCAGGAACCGCAGCCCCTGTCCCGAGATCAGCTCGAACGCGGTGACGCCGCCCGCCATGCGCGCCTGCGCCAAGGACAACAACGACAGCGCCGCGGCGGGGCTTTCCACCACCATCAGCGCCACCCCGGTCTCGGCGGGCTTCGGGGCCAGCACCAGCGATGCCGCCGTGATGATCCCCAACGTTCCTTCCGCCCCGATCATCAGGTCGCGGATGTCATAGCCGGTATTGTCCTTCCGCAGCCGCTTGAGGTCGCGCAGGATGCTGCCGTCCGGCATCACCGCCTCGACCCCCAGGCACAGGGCGCGGGCATTGCCATATCGCAGCACGTTGACGCCGCCCGCATTGGTCGACAGGACGCCGCCGATCTGGGCGCTGCCCTGCGATGCCAGCGACAGCGGGAACTGCCGCCCCGCCGCATCCGCCGCATCTCGCGCAGCCTGCAGGGTCACGCCGGATTCAGCGATCATCACGCCTTCCTCGGGGAAGACGTCGCGGATGGCGGTCATGCGTTCCATCGACAGGATCAGCGGCGCAGGGCCGTCCGACATGATCTGACCGCCGACCAGGCCCGTCCCGCCGCCGCGCGGGACGACAGGAACGCGTGCGGCAGCGCAGGCGCGGATGATGGCGGCGGTTTCTTCAGCGTCATGTGGCGCGGCAATCAGTCCCGCCAGCCCGTGATAACGCCCGCGCGGTTCTTCGGTGTAATGGGGGGCGGGATCGCGCAGCACGCCTTGGGGCAGCGTGGCGGCAAGGGCCTTGTCGGCGGCGTTCAGCATGATGGTCCCCTCTCAGCGGATATCGGTCTTGCCGCGCCGGTCGCCGCGCAGGTTGGCAAACAGCACGTGGTTGCGCCAGCGTCCGTTGATCTGCAGATAGCTTTGCGCGACGCCTTCGTATTTGAAGCCGGATTTTTCCAGCACCCCCCGGGATGCGGCGTTTTCGGGCAGACAGGCGGCCTCGATCCGGGACAGGTCCAGCGTGGTGAAGGCGTGATGGACCAGGATGCCGATCGCCTCGCGCATATAGCCGTTGCGGGCATGGCGCTGGCCGATCCAATAGCCGATGGTCGCGGATTGCGCCGGGCCGCGGCGGATGTTGTCCATGGTGATCGCGCCCAGCAGCACGCCGTCGCGGCGGACCAGAAACAGCGGAAAGGCCGTGCCCGCCTTGCTGGCGCGCGCGGCCCAATAGACGCGGTTGGTAAAGCTTTTCCGCGACAGGTGGTCGGGCGACCAGACCGGTTCCCATGGCACCAGGAAATCGCGGCTCTCCGATCTCAGCGCCGTCCAGGCGCCGAAATCGGAATGGGATGGCAGACGCAGCACGATCCGTTCGGCTTCCAGCCGAAATGGACGGCGGCGTCCCAGCATCATGCGGCCAACCGCGCAGCCAGGGCGTCAAGCGTGGGCGCATCGGCCACCGGACCGTAAAGCGCCAGCGCCGGGCGGGCCCGCGTCAGCAGCCCTTCGGCATGGGCACGCACATCCGCAGCCGTGACCGAGGCGATCTTCTCGGCGACCTCGGCCGGGTCGGGCACGCGACCCCAGATGGCCAACGTGCGGGCCATGCGTTCGGCCTGGGCCGAGGGGCTTTCCAGCCCCATCAGCAGACCCGCGCGCAACTGCGCCTTGGCGCGGGCGATCTCGGCCTCGGACATGTCCTCGGCGGCGCGCTTCATCTCATCGATGGTCAGGTTGGTCAGATCGGCCAGATCGTCACCGCCCGTCCCGGCATAGATGGTCAGCATGCCGGTATCGTCGTGGAAGCCCGATTGCGCAAAGATGGTATAGCACAGCCCGCGTTCCTCGCGGATCTTCTGGAACAGCCGCGACGACATTCCCCCGCCAAGCGCCGAGGAGAAGATCTGCGCCGCATAGAAATCGGGCGCCATGTAGCCCGGCCCTTCCAGAGCCAGCGCGAAATGGGCCTGTTCCAGCTGCTTGACCTGACGCGCTTCGCGGCCCTGCCAGGTGGCGGCCTCGCGCGGGGCCTGCCGGATGGGCGTCATGTGGCCCAGAACCTTTTCGGCCAGCCGCACGATCCGGTCATGATCGACCGCACCCGCGGCCGCGACGACCATCTGGCCGGGGCCATAGTTTTCGGCGACGAACCCCGCCAGATCGGCGCGGCCAAAGCTGCCGACGCGTTCGGCGGGGCCCAGGATGGTGCGCCCCATGGCCTGATCGGGATAGGCGGCCTCTTGCAGCCAGTCGAAGATGATGTCGTCGGGCGTGTCCATGGACTGCCCGATCTCTTGCAGGATGACGCCCCGCTCGACCTCGATCTCGCGCTGGTCAAAGGCGGGGTTCAGGACGATGTCGCTGATCACGTCGAAGGCCAGATCGACGTCATCCTCCAGCACGCGGACATAATAGGCCGTCGCATCGCGCGAGGTATAGGCGTTGATATAACCGCCCACATCCTCGATCGCCTCGGCGATCTGCAGGGCGCTGCGCTTGGCCGTGCCCTTGAAGGCCATATGCTCCAGGAAATGCGCGATACCGTTCTGTTCGGCGCGTTCGTTGCGGCCACCCGCACTGACCCAGATGCCAAGCGCTGCCGAATGCAGGCCGGGCATCTGGCGCGTCACGATGGACAGGCCGTTGGGAAGGGTCGTCAGACGGGGGGTGGGGTCTTGGGTCAATTGGTTCTCCGCTCGAGGATCAGCGATTTAAGCGCCTCGACGTCATTTTCAACCCGGGTCACGCGCTCGGGCAGGTCGAACAGCCCGGCCATATGCGGCGGCAGGCCCGGACGGACCCCCATGGCACGTTCGACGGCATCGGGGAATTTCGCGGGATGGGCGGTGGCCAGCGTCACCATCGGCACACCGGGTTCCAGGTGGCGGTTGGCGACGGCGACGCCCACGGCGCTGTGCGGGCACAGGATCTCGCCGGTGGCCTCGCGCATGGCGCGGATCGTGTCCAGCGTCTCCTCCTCCGAGACGCGGCCCGACAGGTATTGGTCGCGCAGGGTCTGCAGCGCGCCCTGGCTGATGGCAAAGCCACCGGTCTTCAACTCGTCCATCAGCTGGCTGACGGCCCCGGCATCGCCGCCATAGGCCAGATACAGCGCCCGTTCGAAATTCGAGCTGACCTGAATGTCCATCGACGGGCTGATCGAAGGCTCGACCTCGCCCACGCGATATTCACCCTGGCTGAGGGCACGGTGCAGAATGTCGTTCTGGTTGGTGGCGACGATCAGGCGGCGGATCGGCAGACCCATCGACCGCGCGATGCTGCCCGCGAAGATGTCGCCGAAATTGCCGGTCGGCACGCAGAAATCGGTCGGGCGCATGCCCAGGCTGGCGGTCGCCGTAAAGTAATAGACGATCTGCGCCACCACCCGCGCCCAGTTGATGCTGTTCACGCCCGCCAGCCCGACATCGTCGCGGAAGGCATGGTCGTTGAACAGATCCTTGAGCCGCGCCTGGCAATCGTCGAAATGCCCGGTCAGCGCCAGCGCATGGATGTTGTCGGCGGCAGGCGTCGTCATCTGGCGGCGCTGGACTTCGCTGACGCGGCCATGCGGGTACATGATGAAGACGTCGACATCTTCGATGCCGCTGAAGGCCTCGATGGCGGCACTGCCGGTATCGCCCGAGGTCGCGCCCACGATGGTGATCTTCTGGCCCGACCGCTTCAGCGCGATGCGGAACAGCTGCGCGATCAGCTGCATCGCGAAATCCTTGAAGGCCAGGGTCGGCCCGTGGAACAGCTCCAGCAGGTGGTGGCCCGGGGCCAGCTGCACCAGGGGCGCGCGGGCGGCATGGCTGATGCGCGCATAGGCCCGGTCGATGGCGCCGCGCAGCTCATCCTTGGAAAAGCTGTCGTCGGTGAAGGGACGCACGACGCGGAAGGCGACTTCCTCATAGGACAGACCGTCCAGGTCGGCCAACCCCTCAAAGGTCGGAATGGTCTCCGGCAGATACAATCCCCCGTCCCGAGCCAGCCCGGACAGCATGGCCTGTTCAAAGTTCAGAACCGGGGCCTGACCCCGCGTCGAGACGTAACGCATCGGAAATCCTTCAATAGCTGCGCTGTCTGATACGCCAGATCAACGCCAGTGTCATCACCGCCCAGACCGCCGCGATCATGAACCACTGGACGGCATAGGACAGGTGGTTGTTGGGAATGCCCTCGATGGCGACAGGCATGGGAATGACGCCCTGGGCCTCGCCCTCGACAAAGCTGGCCACGACCAGGACCGGCTGGGTGTCCAGGTGTTCGGACATGGCATCCACGTCCCGCGCGAACCAGATGTTTTCGTCCAGGTTGGGCGCCGGGGTCGAACTGCCGGTATCGGCGGGCCAATGCAGGTTGCCCGTGACGCGCAGCCGCGTGGGCCCGCGTTCCAGATGCCGCGCCTCCTGCGGGATGAAACCGCGGTCCAGCAGGATCGCGCGCCCGTCATCGGTGACAAAGCGCGACACGACCTGGTATCCCGCGCCCTGGTCGCGCAGCTGGGACAGCACGTCGATCTCCTGCCCCGTGGTGGTCCCCGTGACGGTGACCGGCAGGTATTTCATCGACGGGTCGACCTGATCCGGCAGCGGCACGGGATCGGCCTCGATGCCGTCGGTGATCTGGTCCAGCAGGCCCTGCTTCCATGCCATCCGATCCAGCTGCCACAGGCCCAGCTGGATCAGGATGGTGCAACCGACGATGCCAAGGATCAGCGGAAACAGATAGCGGCGCATGGACGGGCTCCGGATGGGGCAACGAAAAACGCGCGGAGGCTGCCCCCCGCGCGTTCCGGATGTCAGGGTCGGGGTATCAGCTGCCCCAGATATAGATCACGGCGAACAGGACCAGCCAGATCACGTCGACGAAGTGCCAGTACCAGGCGGCGGCTTCGAAACCCAGATGCTGGTTCTGGGTCATCTGGCCCCGCATCATGCGGATCAGGCAGACGAACAGGAAGATCGTCCCGATGATCACGTGCAGACCGTGGAAGCCGGTGGCGATGTAGAAGGCCGAGGCATAGGAAGTGTCGGCCAAGCCGAAGGCGGCGTGGCTGTATTCATAGGCCTGAAGGGCCGTGAACAGCAGGCCCAGCACGACGGCCACGATCAGGCCGTTGATGGTGGTCTTGCGGTCGCCTTCATGGACCAGCGCGTGATGCGCCCAGGTCACGGCCACGCCCGACAGCAGCAGGATCAGCGTGTTGATGAAGGGCAGGTGCCAGGGATCGAAGGTCACGATGCCTTCGGGCGGCCAGACGCCATCGGTGATGGGGCTGTTTTCGCCCATCGGATACAGCGCGTTCTTGATGAAGTTCCAGAACAGCGTGACGAACAGCATCGCCTCGGACATCACGAACAGCAGGAAGCCGTATTGCAGGCCGATGCGGACGACCGGGGTGTGATCGCCCTGTTCACCTTCGCGCACCATGTCCGCCCACCAGCCAAAGCTGACATAGCAGGTGCCGATGAAGCCGATGGCGAACATCCAGGGGCCGGTGATCTCGGCGCCCGCGATGGTGACCTGACCGGTCATCCAGGCGACGGCACCAAACAGCATGACGAAAACCGCCACCGCTGCCAGGAAGGGCCAGACCGAGGCCGGAAGAATATGGTAGTCGTGGTTCTTAGCATGCGCCATGTCGGATCCCCGTCGGCTCCCCTAGTTCGTCTTAATTGATGTTTTCGGCAGGTGCCGTGTCAAGCGCCGCCGAGCGCGGCTCTGTCCGGTGGAAGGTATAGGACAGGGTGATGTCGCGCACGTAATCGGCATCCGGGTCGTTCACCAGCGCGGGATCGACATAGAAGCTGACCGGCATCTCGACGCGTTCGCCGGGCTGCAGCGTCTGTTCGGTAAAGCAGAAACACTGCACCTTGATGAAGTAATACCCCGCCACATCCGGCGCCACGTTATAGCTGGCGGTCCCCGTCAGGGGCTGGTCGGTGTTGTTCACCGCCTCGTAGAAGGCAAGGCCGTTCTCGCCGATCTTCAGGTCCATGCGGGTCTGCATGGGCTTGAAGGTCCAGCCCAGATCGCTGTCGGTATTGGCATCGAAGCGGACCCGGACGGTTTCGTCCAGAACCTCGTCCGACACGGTTTCGGCCACCTGTGTCGTGCCGCCGAAGCCCGTGACCTGGCAGAACCAGTTATAGAACGGGACGGCGGCCCATGCCAGGGCGCCCATGGTCAGGACGACCCCGACCAGGGTGGCGGCGGTGCGTCCTTCGGGGCTGAGGCGTTTCATGGCGCGTCTCCCTTGGTTTCACCTTCGATGGGCGTCAGCGAGACGCGCGGCTGGTGGTCATATCCTTCGATCAGCCCGCCCTGGCGCACCTTGACGACCGTCAGGGCAAAGACCAGCGCCACGAAGCCGATCAGCACAAGGCCCAGACCGACATTGCGCGACCTGCGCCGCCCGTGGATTTCATGTTCCGCCTGGATCGGCATCACCAGCCCCCCATCCAGCCCTGCACCAGCAGCGCCAGGAAATGAACGAACAGATAGACCAGCGACAGCTTGAAGACCCGCTTTTCGACGGCATAGCCATCGGCGATGGCCTGATCTTCGGAGCGCTTCAGGATCTTCCAGCCGCCATGGATGAACATCGCGTTCAGGACGACCGCCACCGCCATGTAGAGCGGCCCGCCGACCGAGGTCAGGCCCAGCCAGATGGCGAAGGGTGCCAGGACCAGCGTATAGGCAAAGATGTGGCGACGCGCCGAACGGCGGCCATGCGTCACCGTCAGCATCGGCACGCCCGCATTGTGATAGTCTTCCTTCATGAACAGCGCCAGCGCCCAGAAATGAGGCGGCGTCCAGAAGAAGACCAGCGCGAACATCAGCAGCGATTCAATGCTGATCCCGCCGGTCGCACAGGCCCATCCGATCATCGGGGGGAAGGCGCCCGCGGCACCGCCGATGACGATGTTCTGCGGCGTCCAGCGCTTCAGCCAGACGGTATAGACCACGGCATAGAAGAAGATGGTGAAGGCCAGGAAAGCCGCCGCGAACCAGTTCGCGACCAGCCCCAGCATCATCACCGAAATCACCGACAGCACGATGCCGACGCCCAGGGCCTCGCCGGGTTCGACGCGTCCCGACGGGATCGGCCGGCTTTGCGTGCGGGTCATGATCGCGTCGATGTCGCGGTCGTACCACATGTTCAGCGCGCCCGATGCACCGCCGCCAAGGGCGATGAACAGCACGGCGCAGAAGCCGATGAAGGGATGCACCGGACCAGGTGCCACCCACAGGCCGACGAATGCCGTGAACACGACAAGCGACATGACCCGCGGCTTCAGCAGCGCGACGTAATCGCCGAACTGGGCCTCGGGGGTGTGCTCATATGCGTTGATATCGGCCATCATGCCTGCAATCGGTTCGGAAATATCGGATCCGGCCGGCATCATGCCGGCCGGATCGGGATCATTCAATTCAGTTGGCCTCGGCAACCTCGACGGCGGCGTCGGTGTCGACCGCTGCGGTCTGCGCCTCTTCCTCCAGCGTGCCGCCCTGTTCGGCGACCCAGGCCGCATAGACCTCGGGGCTGACGGCCTTCACGACGATAGGCATGTAGGCGTGGTTGATGCCGCAGAGTTCGCTGCACTGACCGAAATAGGTGCCTTCCTGTTCGACGTTGAACCAGGCCTGGGCGATGCGGCCCGGAACGGCGTCCTGCTTCACGGCGAAGGCCGGAATGGTCCAGGAATGGATCACGTCGCCCGACGTGACCTGCAGCAGGATGTTCTGACCGGTCGGCACCACCACGGCGGTGTCGGTCGCCAGCAGGTATTCATCCTCGCTGTAGCCTGCCTCGGCCAGGTCTTCCTTTTCCAGCAGCAGCGAATCGAACGCGACGCCGTTCTCGGGATATTCATAGGACCAGTACCACTGGTGTCCCGTGACCTTGACCACGACATCGGGGTCCGCCGGCATTTCCTGGCTGCGGAACAGGATCGGCAGCGAGAACGCGCCGATGGCCACCAGGATCAGCACAGGAACCAGCGTCCATGCCACTTCCAGCGGAGTATTGTGGGTGAACTTGGCCGGCACGGGATTGGCGCGCGAGTTGAAGCGCACGATCACGTACAGCAGCAGCGCGCAGACCACGATGGTCACGACCGTGATGATGATCAGCACGAAATGGTCCAGCCATTGCTGGTCGCGCGCCAGTTCCGTCGAGGCGGGTTGGAAGCCCATGCCCCCTGCCACCGGTTTGCCGATCGTGGGCAGTTCGCCCACGGCACTCTGCGCCATCGCAGCCCCGGCCAACACGCCCGCAGATGCGAACCCCGTAGCTGCCGCGACTGCACGGCGAATCATCGCTCTTGCCATCATTCCATCCCGTTGCGTTGGCCCGGCCAATATGGCCGCAAGGGCTGCCGACAGGCTGCCCCTTTTCCTTTCACAGTGACCGCTCTATGACCATATCTAGCCCAATCGGGCAAGACATGACTACAGCATTTCCGGCCAAAGAGGGAACGCGACCCGCTGCCGCGCCCCGGCTTTGCCCCCTGCCCGCCCCTGCAAGGAGACCTGCATGAGCCGCCCGCCCTTCGATCCCTTCGCCGCCCAGCTTGATCGCGACACCGCCCTGACCATCCTGCGGCAGGCCGTGCATGGCGCCGATGATGGTGAGCTGTTCCTGGAACGCAGCCAGTCCGAAACGCTGGTCTTCGACGATGGCCGGCTGCGCAATTCCAGCTTCATGGCGGGCCAGGGCTTCGGGCTGCGCGCCGTGCGTGGCGAGGTGTCGGGATACGCCCACAGCAGCGAGATCACTGTGCCATCCTTGCAACGCGCGGCCGAAACCGCACGGCTGGCGGTGGGTCAGGGCGGCGGCGTCATGGCGCCCGCGCCCGCCATGACGCCGGTGGACCTCTATCGTCCGATCGATCCCGCGCAGGACATCACCATCGCGCGCCGCATCGACCTGCTGCGCCAGATCGACGCCTATGCCCGCCAGCTGGACCCGCGCGTCGTGCAGGTGACGGCCTCCATGGGCAGCAGCGTGCAGGAGGTCGCGATCCTGCGTCCCGAAGGCGGGTTGGCCACGGATATCCGTCCGATGACGCGACTGAATGTCGCAGTCATCGTGGAAAACAACGACCGCCGCGAAAGCGGCAATGCCGGGGGCGGCGGGCGTTTCGCCCTGGACGCCCTGATGGGGCCCGCCCATTGGCAGGGTCTGGTCGACGAGGCGCTGCGCATCGCGCTGGTGAACCTGCGCTCGGTTCCCGCGCCGGCGGGGGTGATGGACGTCGTCTTGGGCGCGGGCTGGCCCGGCATCCTGCTGCACGAAGCCGTCGGTCACGGGCTGGAGGGCGATTTCAACCGCAAGAAGGCCTCGGCCTTTGCCGGGCTGATGGGCCAGCGCGTGGCCGCCCCCGGCGTCACCGTGGTCGATGACGGCACCATTCCCGACCGCCGCGGCAGCATCAACATCGACGACGAGGGCACGCCCCCTGCCCGCAACGTATTGATCGAGGACGGCATCCTGGTCGGCTATATGCAAGACCGCCAGAACGCGCGGCTGATGGGGGTCGAACCCACCGGGAACGGGCGGCGCGAAAGCTATGCCCATGTGCCGATGCCGCGCATGACCAACACCTATATGCCCGGCGGCGATGCCGACCCGGCGGCGATCCTGGCCGATCTGAAGGACGGCATTTATGCGGTGGGCTTCGGCGGCGGACAGGTGGACATCACCAATGGCAAGTTCGTGTTTTCCTGCACCGAGGCCTATCGCGTGAAGAACGGCGTCGTGGGCGACCCGATTCGCGGCGCAACCCTGATCGGCGACGGCGCCACCGCGCTGCAGCAGATCCGCGGCATCGGCAACGACATGGCGCTGGACCCCGGCATCGGCAATTGCGGCAAGCAGGGCCAATGGGTGCCGGTGGGCGTGGGCCAGCCGACGCTGATGATCGGCGGGCTGACGGTGGGCGGCTCGGCGGCGGGGTGATCCGCTAACCGCCTGTTAACCATTCGCGCGCTATTCCTGTCCGGGCACCGGGCCGGAGGCATCATGAACAGCAGCGTTTCGATCAGCGCCGATGACGATCTGTCGGTCCTGCGGCTGATCCGGTCCCGCCGGGTCGGGCCCGCCACCTTTCACCGGCTGATCGCGGAACACGGGTCCGCGCGCGCAGCGCTGGCCGCCCTGCCCGATATCGCAGCGCAGTCCGGGGTCAGCGGTTATCAGGTCTGTCCCGAAGGTGTGGCCGCCGCCGAACTGGCCGCCGGGCGACGGGCGGGCGCGCAGCTGATCCGCTGCGATTCGCCCCTCTATCCCGCATCGCTGCGCGACATCGACGGCGCACCGGCCATCCTGTGGGTGCGGGGCGATGCACGGTTGCTGTCGGCATCCGTCGTCGCGGTCATCGGTGCGCGCAACGCCTCTTCGCTTGGGCTGCGCATGGCGCGGGGAATGGCGGCGGGCCTGGGCGAACAGGGTCTGGTCGTCGCCGCCGGCTTGGCCCGCGGCATCGACGCCACGGCCCATGCGGCCAGCCTGGCGACCGGCACCATCGCCGTCATGGCGGGCGGCATCGACGTTATCTATCCGGCAGAAAACGCCCAGCTTGCCGCCCAGATCGCCGAAGGCGGGGCACTGGTATCGGAACAGCCCCCCGGCACCGAACCGACCGCGCGCCATTTCCCGACCCGCAACCGCATCGTCTCAGGCCTGTCGCATGCCGTTGTCGTGATCGAGGCCGCGCAGCGTTCCGGCACGCTGATCACCGCCCGGAACGCGCTGGACCAGGGGCGCGAGGTGATGGCCGTCCCCGGGCACCCGATGGATGCCCGCGCGGCGGGCTGCAACGCGCTGATCCGCGACGGCGCGACGCTGGTGCGCAGCGCCGCCGACGTGGCCGAAGCGCTGCAGCAGGCTCCGCAGCGCGAATTCGTGACCATGGCTGCCCCTGCCCCGGTCAGACCCGTCGCGCCGCCCGCTGCCAGAATCGCGCCACCCGTGGCCGCGATGCCGCTGGAGGACCGCATCCTGAGCCAGCTGACGCCGTCACCCACTGACGAAAACGACCTGATCCGCGACCTGGGCATGGCCGCGTCGGCGGTCAGTGCGGCGCTGCTGTCGCTGGAACTTCAGGGCCGCATCACGCGTCTGGCCGGGGGGCGCCTGGCCTTGAGTTGAGCCGGCGCCACGTCCGGCACCCGTTGACAGTGGGGCGACCTGCACCCATGTTGCCGCCCCATTGCAGCTGTCCGAGGTTCCCATGCCCGTTGTCGTCGTAGAATCCCCGGCCAAGGCCAAGACCATCGAAAAATACCTGGGCGGCGATTACCGCGTTCTGGCCAGTTTCGGCCATGTCCGCGACCTGCCCCCCAAGGATGGCAGCGTCGATCCCGACCATGATTTCGACATGAAATGGGAAGTCGCCGCGGACAGCAAGAAGCACCTGAAGGCCATCAAGGATGCGCTGAAGGATGATCCCAACCTGATCCTGGCCACCGACCCCGATCGCGAGGGCGAGGCGATCAGCTGGCACCTGTTGGAGGCGCTGCAGACATCGCTGAAGAAGACCAGCGAGGTCAGCCGCGTCACCTTCAACGCCATCACCAAATCCGCCGTCACCGAAGCCATGGCCAAGCCGCGCCAGATCGACCAGCCGCTGGTCGATGCCTATCTGGCACGCCGTGCGCTGGATTATCTGGTGGGCTTCAAGCTGTCGCCGGTCCTGTGGCGCAAGCTGCCCGGCGCGAAATCGGCCGGCCGCGTGCAATCCGTCTGCCTGCGCCTGATCGTCGATCGGGAAATGGAGATCGAGGCCTTCAAGGCCCGCGAATACTGGTCCGTCCATGCCCGCCTGGCCACGCCCGGCGGCGACGAATACGACGCCACGCTGACCACCCTGGCCGGGTCCAAGCTGGACCGGTTCGACCTTGCGACCGCCGAACAGGCCGCAATGGCCGTCAGCGCCGTCACCAGCCGCGATCTGCGCGTCACGGGCGTCACCGCCAAGCCCGCCAGCCGCAACCCCTGGCCGCCCTTCATGACCTCGACCCTGCAGCAGGAGGCCAGCCGCAAGATGGGCATGGGGGCCAAGGCCTGCATGTCGGCGGCGCAGCGTTTGTACGAGGCCGGCCTGATCACCTATATGCGGACCGACGGCATCGACATGGCCCCCGAGGCGGTCATGGCCGCCCGCGACGCGATCAAGGCCAAGTTCGGTGAAAAATACCTGCCCAAAAGCCCGCGCATGTACAAGAACAAGGCCAAGAACGCGCAGGAAGCCCACGAATGCATCCGGCCGACCGACATGATGATGTCGCCCGACAAGCTGAAGCTGAGCGCGGATGACCAGCGCAAGCTCTATGACCTGATCTGGAAGCGCACCATCGCCAGCCAGATGGAAGCGGCCCGGATGGAGCGCACCACGGTCGAAATCGCCAGCCCCGACGATCAGGTCGGCCTGCGCGCCACCGGCCAGGTGATGCTGTTCGACGGCTTCCTGCGTGTCTATGACCAAGGCCGGGACGATGATGAGGGCGAGGACAGCGCCCGCCTGCCCGCCATCACCGAAGGCGAGGCCGCGACGCTGGTCGCCAGCGGATTCGACGCCGAATTCGCCAAGGCGAGCGACAAGACCGACCCCCTGCCCGACGCGCCCAAGGGCCAGCGCGCGGCCCCCGGCCTGCTGGTGAACGACGCCGCGTCAACCGCCGCGCGCCAGCATTTCACCCAGCCCCCGCCCCGCTTTACTGAAGCCACCCTGGTCAAGCGCATGGAGGAGCTGGGCATCGGCCGCCCGTCCACCTATGCCAGCATCGTCACGACGATCCAGCACCGGGACTATGTCCGCAAGGACAAGAACCGCCTGATCCCCGAAGACAAGGGCCGGTTGGTCACGACCTTCCTGATCAAGTATTTCCCGCGCTATGTCAGCCATGACTTCACCGCGAACCTGGAAAACGAGCTGGATGAGATCAGCGCAGGCGACCGCCTGTGGCGCGAGGTTCTGGGCCGCTTCTGGAAAGATTTCTCCAAGGCGCTGGAGGGCACCTCGGAACTGCGCATCACCGAAGTGCTGGACGCCATCGACGAGGCGCTGGCGCCGCATCTTTATCCGCCGCGTGCGGATGGGGGCGATCCGCGCGTCTGCCCGCTTTGCAATGCGGGTCGCCTGAACCTCAAGACGGCGCGTTCGGGCGGGGCCTTCATCGGTTGCACGAACTATCCCGAATGCCGCTATACCCGCCCGCTTTCGGCCCCTGACGGAGAGGAACCCGTGGGCGACCGCGTTCTGGGCGAGGATGCGGGCGACCAGATCAGCCTGAAGACAGGCCGCTTCGGACCCTATGTCCAGCGGGGAGAGGCCACCGAAGAGGTTCCCAAGCCGCCGCGCACTTCCATCCCCAAGGGCTGGGACGCGGCCAAGCTGGACCTGGACCAGGCCGTGCAACTGCTGTCCCTGCCCCGCCCCGTCGGCCCGCATCCCGAGGATGGCGTGCTGATCGAGGCCGGGATTGGCCGTTTCGGACCCTACGTGAAGCATGGTTCGAAATACGCCAACATCCAGGACGTGGATGAGGTCTTTACCATCGGCATGAACCGTGCGGTCGAGGTGCTGGTGGCCAAGCAGACCCGTGGTCGCGGTGCCGCCGCCGCGCCCCTGAAGGAATTGGGCGATCACCCCGATGGCGGCGCGATCCAGGTGATGAGCGGCCGCTATGGCCCCTATGTGAAATGGGAAAAGATCAACGCGACCCTGCCCCGGGATGTCGAACCGGCCGACCTGACTGTCGAACAGGCGCTGGAGCTGATCGCGGCCAAGGCGGCCAAATCGCCCAAGAAGGCGGCGAAGAAGCCGGCAGCCAAGAAACCCGCCGCGAAAAAACCGGCGGCCAAGAAGACCACGGCCGCCAAGAAACCCGCAGCCAAGAAGCCTGCTGCGAAGAAGACGACCGCCAAGCCGGATGACGCCCCCACCGGGGAATGACGCCCAGGATCAGGTCCGTCCAAAGCGCCGCCGCACCCCCCGTGTGGCGGCGCTAACACATTCTGCCGCGATTGACACTTGCGGGGGCACGGGCGACAACCCCTGCAATGGCAGGAAACGTGGGAAGGAGGCCCGATGAAGAAGGTTTACGGGACGGCGTCGGAGGCGCTTGAGGGTGTCTTGCATGACGGGATGTTCATCGCGGCGGGGGGGTTCGGCCTTTGCGGCATTCCCGAGCTGCTGATCGCGGCGATCCGGGACGCGGGCACGAAGGATCTGACCGTCGCCAGCAACAATTGCGGCATCGACGATTTCGGGCTGGGGATCCTGTTGCAGACCCGCCAGATCCGCAAGATGATCAGCAGCTATGTGGGCGAGAACGCGGAATTCATGCGCCAGTACCTGTCGAAGGAGCTGGAGCTGGAATTCAACCCCCAAGGGACGCTGGCCGAACGGATGCGCGCCGGCGGCAGCGGCATCGCGGGCTTCTATACCAAGACCGGCGTCGGCACGATGATCGCCGAAGGGAAGGAGCACAAGGATTTCGACGGCCAGACCCATATCCTGGAACGCGGCATCGTGGCGGATCTGTCGATCGTGAAGGCGTGGAAGGCCGATGACACCGGCAACCTGGTCTTCCGCAAGACGGC
>NZ_JPKW01000017.1:0-53309 GCF_001887735.1 Paracoccus sp. SM22M-07 | reverse complement strand
CCCGGCCCGGTCGCGACGCTTTCACCGCCGACTGCGGTGGTCGAGTTGCCGTTGGCGGCGGCGGTGTCGCCGATGGCCAGCGCGTCGACGCCATTGGCGACGGTCTCGTTGCCGATGGCGGTCGAGAGGTCGCTTTGTGCGTCGGCATTTTCACCGATGGCCAGCGAGCGCACGCCCTGCGCGGTGGCCAGGTGCCCGAAGGCCTGGGCGCGCTCAGCGGATGCCATGGACTGCCAGCCGATGGCCGATGCGCCCGGCCCGGTCGCGACGCTTTCACCACCGACTGCGGTGGTCGAGGGACCCGTCGCCATGGCGACGCCGCCGATGGCCACGCCGTCGACCGCTGTTTCGTCGGTCATTGCGTCGTCGCCGATGGCGACCGAGAATTCGCCATCGGCAGTCGAATTCACGCCGCATTCCACCGAATTGGTGCCCGCGCCCGTGTTGCAATCCGCCGTGGCATCGGCCCGCGCAAGCCCTGCGCCGCCGATCAGCGCGACAAACGCGACGCTGCCGTAAAGCGTCGCGATCTTCATGGAGTGTTTCGGGGTGGCTGACATGACGTTCTCCTCATCCGATGTGCATCAAGGCCCGTTCGCGGCCTCTGGCACCGATGACTCGGGCCGGGGGCGACCGGATGCGCGTCGGATCAAAAAAACTTCATCACCCCGTGAACGGGCGGATCATTCGTCCACGACGTTCAGGATCTTGGGCAGCGCGGGGCAGGGCAGCAGCTGGTTCTTGGCCACGTCCGCCAGGCTGTGATTGTGCAAAAACACATAGACATGCGCCGAGAGGCTTTCCCAAAGCCGGTTCGACAGCGTCTGCGCCCGCGACCCCGAGATGCCACCCGAAGCGCCGGCCCCGATATGCATGGCGCTGACGGTTTCATCGACGGCTTCGAGGATTTCGGCCACGCGGATGGTTTCGGGTGCGCGCGCAAGGCGATAGCCGCCGCCCGGACCCCGCACCGATGACACCAGCCCCGCGCGGCGCAGGCGCACGAACAGCTGTTCCAGATAGGGCAGCGAGATGTCCTGGCGGTTCGATATTTCGGCCAGCGAGGTCAGTTCGTCGTTCTTGGCGATGGCCAGATCCACCAGCGCGATGATGGCGTAACGCCCCTTGGTCGACAGTTTCATGGCACAGCCTCTTTTAAGCGGCACCGAAACATGTGCCTTGCATTGACGGGCGCCGTCATCGCGCGCTATGCCCAGCCCAGCATGTTTCTTGCCAAGTCCGCGCGGGCTTCCCAGATATCCCGTCTAGAAGCCATGCGCGCAAGCGTCAAGAAACCCGAAAGCCCTGTGAAGGAAGACCATGCCCGAGCTGATTTTCCCCGGCCCCGAAGGCCGTCTCGAAGCGCGCTACCACCCCCAGCCCGGCAAGCCCGACGCGCCCATCGCCATCGTCCTGCATCCGCACCCCCAGTTCGGCGGCACGATGAACAACCGGGTGGTCTATAACCTGCACTATGCGTTCCATCGCATGGGCTTTACCGTCATGCGGTTCAACTTCCGCGGCGTGGGCCGCAGCCAGGGCGAATTCGACCAGGGGGTCGGCGAATTGTCCGATGCCGCATCGGCGCTGGATCACCTGCAGTCGATGAACCCGAACAGCAAGCATTGCTGGGTCGCGGGTTTCAGCTTCGGCGCTTGGATCGGGATGCAGCTGCTGATGCGCCGCCCCGAGATCACCGGCTTCATCAGCGTGTCGCCGCCCGCGAACATGTATGATTTCAGCTTCCTGGCACCGTGCCCGTCTTCGGGGTTGATCGTGAACGGCACGGCCGATCGCGTGGCGCCCCCCAAGGACACCCACACGCTGGTCGGCAAGCTGCGCGAACAGAAGGGCATCACCATCACGCATGAAGAGATCGATGGCGCCGATCACTTCTTCCGCGATGACGAGGCCCACATGAAGCCGATGATCGACCTGATGCAGACCTATGTCCGCAAGCGTCTGACCGAAACCACGCGCTGAGGACGTTTTGTCAATGACCAACCGGATCGGCCAGCATGTCACTTTCCTGTGCGAGGCCGACCGGTTGAAATCCGTCACCCGCGCCAATGTCCTGATGGACCTGTCGCGGGACGAGAACAGCGCCGAACACAGCTGGCACGTCGCGCTTTACGCGATGGTCTTCGGCGCCAGCGACCGCGCCATCGCTATGCTGCTGATCCACGACCTGGTCGAGATCGACGTGGGCGATCAACCCATCCACCTGGACCATGACGTCGCGGCCCTGAACCGGGCCGAACTGGCCGCCGCCCGCCGCATCTTCGGACTGTCGCCCGATGCCGATCGTCTTCTGGCGCTGTGGTCCGAATTCGAAACCCACGGGTCCGATGATGCGGTGATGGCCAAGCGGATGGACCATGTGCATCCGCTGTTCCAGGTGATGCAGGCGCCCAGGCCTGTGCCCGAGCATGTCGACATCGTGCGCGACAACCTGGACCGGGGTCGCGCCGCGCGTCTGAACCATGAATGGCCGCAGATCATGCAGGCGGCGCGGCTGCTGCTGGCAGGCCAACCCCTGCCGGATGATGACCTGTCCCGTCGCCTGGCCTTCCTGGCCGAGGCTGACAAGCTGAAATCGGTTCATCGCGCCACGACGCTGATCGACCTGTCGCGCCATGAAAACAGCGCCGAACACAGCTGGCATCTGGCGCTTTACGCGCTGGCCTTTGCTGAACTGGCGGGTCCCGGCGTGAATATCGGCCGCGTCATCCGCATGCTGCTGATCCATGACCTGGTCGAAATCGACGTGGGTGACGTGCCGCTGCATTCGGCGGGCGGGCAGGCGCATGGTTCGGCACAGATCCAGGCCGACGAAGCCGCCGCCGCGCGCCGCATCTTCGGCCTGCTGCCTGCGGGGCAGGGGGCCGAGTTCCTGGCCCTGTGGCGGGAATTCGAGGAACAGCAGACCCCGGACGCGATCTTTGCCAAGGGGCTGGATCGCGCCCAGCCCGCCATCCAGCATCTGCATACCGGTGGCCTGGGCTGGATCGAATACGACGTGTCGCTGGCACAAATGGAAACGCGCGTCGGACAACCTGTCGGACGCGCGTCATCTGATTTGTGGGCTTGGCTTCACGACCGGCTGGCGCGTCACTTCGCAGCCGCCTGAACCGCCGCCCGACCGTGGTCGGGCAGAGCCAGGATCAGGAGGCCAGCGGTTGCCCGTTGGCCACGTGGCGCGACACCATCTGACGGACCTTGGCACCGCGTGCAAAGGGCCGCGCCGTCTGGGGCGAGGCCATCAGCACGCCGGGGAAGATCGCCTCGATCTCGGCCACCGCTTCGGCGCCAAGCGCGCGCAGGGCCTGTGCGCCGGGATAAAGCGATTCGCTGTCGGCACCGTTCGACAACACGACCTCGTGGGCGTCGAACATCAGGTGATGATAGGTGATCGAGGTCACCGCCGCATCAACGTCGATGCCCGGCAGTTCCGTCAGGTGCTTGGCCGGAACCAGCACCTCGAGCGCGCCGAACATCCGCTGGGCGATGGCCGAACGGACCAGGATGCGATGCTGCGGCGACACGACCAGATCGGTTGCGGGCATGCCCGCGCCCAGGGCGCCCGCCTTGATGCGGATCGGCAGCAGGTTGGGCTTGGATGCCAAGTCGATGGCGTCCAGATGGCTGACACCGGCCCAACGCAGCGGCTGGAAGCCGTTGTCGCGGGTCCAGACCATGTCGCCGACCTGCAGGGCCTCGACGGCGATGTCGCCCTTGTCGGTGCGGATCATCGTTCCGGCTGCAAAGCAGACGATATCAAGATCGAAGATGTCGGGGTTGAACGACACCAACGCGACATAGGTGTATTTCGGCAGCGGCTCGGCATCAAGAATTTCGACGGAATACAGCTGCTTGATGTCGGACCAATCGTCGACCGTATCCAGCGCCGGACGGAAGAACATGTCCCCGTTCCGCATCTGCATCATGACGCCTTCCTGATCGACCTGCGTTCCGTCGGGCATCGTGACACGATAGTCGACGCGCGCGAAACCGGTGATCTTCTGAACCGTCTCGCCACCTTCGGAGGGCGAGTCGTAGTTCATCCGGCTTGCGCCGTTCTGGGCCGGATTGTAGGTGGTCGCCCAGGCGGCAACGGGCTGGCCCTCGACGCTGAGGGAATTGGTCGGGGCACTGAGGGTCACCGCACTGATCTGATTGGGTCCGACCGCCTTGTAGCCGACCAGATTGTCGGCATCCGACTCGGACAGGGGTGTCCACGCAGTGGTGTTGTATTGCGGTTCATTGCCGAAATACATCCACGTCGCACTTTCAGTGGGATAGTACGCCATCACGGAACCCTCGCGCTAGATAAAGGACCCAAATACACCCACGCGCGCTTTTGTACTATTTGTCTAAAAGGATATGTTTACACATATTCGATGGGATTTCCGAGGGTTCCAACGGTTTCGCATACAATTGCATACCGTCTTCCCTTGCGGCCCCATTCGGGCTATAGCCGTGCCATCCAATTCAAACGCCAAGGGGGACCCCATGTCGAAGATCAAGGTCGCAAATCCCGTCGTCGAGCTTGACGGCGATGAGATGACGCGGATCATCTGGGATTTCATCAAGCAGAAGCTGATCCTGCCCTATCTGGACATCGACCTGAAATACTATGACCTGGGCATCGAGGAGCGTGACCGCACCGACGACCAGATCACGATCGATGCGGCCGAGGCCATCAAGAAATACGGCGTGGGCGTCAAATGCGCGACCATCACCCCCGATGAGGGCCGGGTCGAGGAATTCGGCCTGAAGAAGATGTGGCGCAGCCCGAACGGCACCATCCGCAACATCCTGGGCGGCGTCATCTTCCGCGAACCGATCATCTGCCAGAACGTGCCCCGCCTGGTGCCGGGCTGGACGCAGCCGATCATCGTCGGCCGCCACGCCTTCGGCGACCAGTATCGCGCCACCGATTTCCGCTTCCCCGGCAAGGGCAAGCTGACGATCAAGTTCGTCGGCGAAGACGGCGAGACGATCGAGCACGAGGTCTTCGACGCGCCCTCCTCGGGTGTCACCATGGCCATGTACAACCTGGACGATTCGATCCGCGATTTCGCTCGCGCCTCGATGAACTATGGCCTGTCGCGCGGCTATCCGGTCTATCTGTCGACCAAGAACACGATCCTGAAGGCCTATGACGGCCGCTTCAAGGACCTGTTCCAGGAAGTCTACGAGGCCGAGTTCGAAGACCGGTTCAAGAAGGCCGGCATCCATTACGAACACCGCCTGATCGACGACATGGTCGCATCCGCGATGAAATGGTCGGGCGGCTATGTCTGGGCCTGCAAGAACTATGACGGCGACGTTCAGTCCGACACGGTCGCGCAGGGCTTCGGCAGCCTGGGCCTGATGACCTCGGTGCTGATGACGCCCGACGGGCAGGTCGTGGAATCCGAAGCGGCCCATGGCACGGTCACGCGCCACTACCGCGAACACCAGAAGGGCAACGCGACCTCGACCAACTCGATCGCGTCGATCTTTGCCTGGACGGGTGGCCTGAAGCACCGCGCGAAACTGGACGACAACGCCGAGCTGCTGAACTTTGCACAGACGCTGGAGCGGGTGACCGTCCAGGCCGTGGAAGACGGTCACATGACCAAGGACCTGGCGCTGCTGGTCGGCCCCGACCAGAAATGGCTGACCACCATGGGCTATCTGGAAAAGGTCGATCAGTACCTGAACAAGGCCCTGGCCTAAGTCGGAACCGCGAAGGGGCCGGGCGCATCGCCCGGCCCCTTTCGCATGCGAGGGCCGGTGGCCCCTTTCTTCGTGGGAAAAGCTGCGCTATGTCCCGCCCATCCCCGCTGACAGGAGTCCTTGCGATGAAAGCCGCCGTCGTCACTTTCCCCGGATCGAACTGCGACCGCGACCTTGCCGTCGCGCTGGAACAGGCGGGGGCCGACGTCACCCGCGTCTGGCACAAGGATGACAGCCTGCCCGAGGGCATCGATCTGGTGGGCGTCCCCGGCGGCTTTTCCTTCGGCGACTATCTGCGCTGCGGGGCCATCGCGGCCCAATCGCCCATCGCGGCGGCGCTGCGGGCCCATGCGGCGCGTGGCGGTTATGTCCTGGGCATCTGCAACGGCTTTCAGGTCCTGACGGAACTGGGCCTGCTGCCCGGCGCGCTGATGCGCAACACCGGCCTGACCTTCCTGTGCAAGCCCACGACCCTGCGCGTCGCAACCGCCGACAGCGCCTTCACCGCGGGCTATGACAAGGGCCAGACGATCAGCATTCCCGTCGCCCACCATGACGGCAACTATCAGATCACGTCCGACGGGCTGGCGCAGCTGCAGGATCAGGACCGCATCGCCTTCACCTATGCCCCCGCTGTCAACGGATCCGTTCAGGACATCGCGGGCGTGCTGTCGGAAAACCGCCGCGTGCTGGGCATGATGCCCCACCCCGAACGCGCGGTCGATCCGGTCACCGGCGGCACGGATGGCGCCGCGATGTTCCGGGGGCTGGTCGACGCGCTTGCCCATGCCTGACTTGAGCCGCGCGCCGGTTGGTCCTAGATTGCGTCAGTCACGCGAAATGGACGGGCCGGTGTGTGGGCGGTGAACAGGACATTCAGGACAGTGTCGAACGCGGGCGGACCAGACGGTCGCGCCTGTCGAACCCGTGGTGGCTGCGTTCCACCGTCGTCCTGATATTCCTGACGGCGCTGGCGACGATCTGGACGACCAACGCATGGCTGACCGACCGGTTTTCCGAAAACACCCGCGTCAGGTCCGAACTGCGCATCGCGCTCTACAGCGGCAACCTGATGTCGGAACTGCAGCGCAATTCCGTGGTGCCGCTGCTGCTGGCGCGGGACCCGGCGCTGATCGCGGCGCTGCTGGGCAATGACTTCTCGACCACCTCGGCGCGTCTGATGACCGCGCAAGAGGAGATCGGCGCCGCCTCGATCCGGCTGCTGGATGCCTCGGGACGGGTGGTCGGATCGACCGACCGCTATCAGATCGGCGTGAACAGCGTCGCCGCCCCCTATTTCGTCGAGGCCCTGCGTGCCCGCGATACCGTCTTCACGGTATCCGAACTGGCCTCGGGGGCCTATGAATTCGCCTATTCCCGTGCCGTCGTGTCGGATGGCAAGACCCTGGGGGTCATCGTCGTGGGGGCCGATCTGTCCCAGCTGGAACGGTCTTGGGCAGGCATTTCGGACGCGGTGGCCGTTACCGACAGCGAAGGCAACATCATCCTGTCCACCGAACCGCGTTGGCGCGGCCTGACCATGCCGCAGGCCCTGGCGGTGCGGTCGGCACCATCGGCCATCCAGCGCGCCTTCCAGGTCACCGCCGACTGGACCGCGACGCCCGCCGATGCCTATGTCCAGGGCCGCGCCGTGATGCGGTCCGAGGCGCGCGTGCCCTTCCGCGGCTGGCGAATGATCAGCTTTACCGCCTACAGTTCGGTGCGTGAAAAGGTCAACGCGATCCTCGCCTTGCAGATCATGGGCTTTGCCATCCTGCTGGCGGGGACCTTCTGGCTGATGTCGCGCCGCGCGCGGCTGCAATCGGCCGCCTATCGCCGCGAATCCGCCGATCTGCGTGCCCTGAACGCCCGCCTGACGCGCGAGATCGCGGAACGCGAACGGGTGCAGAAGGAATTGCGGGTCGCCGAACAGACCATGCAGCAATCCAGCAAGCTGGCCGCCCTGGGGGAAATGTCCGCGGGCGTCAGCCACGAACTGAACCAGCCGCTGGCCGCGATGAAGACCTATCTGGCGGGCGCGCGCCTGCTGCTGCAGCGGTCCCGCCCCGAGGAGGCGCTGTCCAGCTTCCAGCGCATCGACGACCTGATCGACAGGATGGGGGCCATCACCCGGCAGCTGAAATCCTATGCCCGCAAGGGCGGCGAGGCGGTCGAACCCGTGGACCTGCGCGCCGCCGTCAGCAGCGCGCTGACCATGATGGAACCGCAGCTGCGCACGCGCCCCATCCGCATCATCCGCAACGTGCCGCGCGAACGGGTGATGGTCATGGCCGACCGCATCCGGCTGGAACAGGTGCTGATCAACCTGCTGCGCAACGCGGTCGATGCGGTCAAGGGCCGCCCCGATGCCGCGATCGAGATCACGGTCGAGGCCGGCGCTCACGCCTATGTGTCGATTCGCGACAACGGGCCGGGTGTATCGGACCTCGAAAAGCTGTTTGAACCCTTCTGGACGACCAAGAAGCCCGGCGAGGGCACTGGACTGGGGTTGGCCATCTCCTCCACCATCGTGGCGGATTTCGGGGGTCGGCTGACCGCACATAACGAAACCGAAGGCGGCGCCGTCTTCCGAGTCGAGCTGCCCTTGCACCGACCCGGACAGCCCCGCCAGGCCCTTGCGGCCGAATGACGCCAAACGAGAGGATTGCAGAATGTCCCGGAAATTGAAGATCGCGATCGTGGATGACGAACCCGACATGCGGGAATCCATCAGCCAGTGGCTGGTCCTGTCCGGCTTCGAGACCGAGACATTCGCCAGCGCCGAAGACGCGCTGAAGGTCATCGGGACCGATTGGCCCGGCGTCGTCGTGACCGATATCCGCATGCCCGGCATGGACGGGATGGCCTTCCTGAAGCGGCTGATGGGGCTGGACAGCAACCTGCCGGTCATCATGATCACCGGCCATGGCGACGTGCCCATGGCGGTCGAGGCGATGCGCCTTGGCGCGATGGACTTCATGGAAAAGCCCTTCAACCCCGACCGCATGACGGCGCTGGCGAAAAAGGCCACGCAGGCGCGGCGGATGACGCTGGACAACCGCGCCCTGCGCCGCGACCTGTCCGAGGGCCAGCAGGTGATGTCCAAGCTGATCGGCGCCAGCCCGGTGATGGAACGCCTGCGCGAGGACATCCTGGACCTGGGGCAGGCCGACGGCCATGTGCTGATCGACGGGGAAACAGGCACCGGCAAGACGCTGGTCGCCCATGCGCTGCACGCGGTCGGTCCGCGCGCGTCCAAGAAATTCGTGCCGGTCAGCTGCGCGGCCTTCAACGACGAGGCCTTGGCCACGCGCCTGTTCGGCCCGATGGAGGAAGGCCTGCCCGCGGTCGAGGAAGCCCGCGCCGGCACGCTGTGTCTTGAGGATATCGAGGCGCTGTCCGAACCGCTGCAGGCGCGTCTGCTGGCCTTCATCAGCGAACAGGGCACGCCCGCCGAGACCCGCATCATCGCCATCAGCAACGCCCGCGGAGAGGGCCGCAAGGCCGAGGATTCGCTGCGTCCGGACCTCTTCTATCGCCTCTCGGCGCTGAAGATCACCCTGCCGCCGCTGCGCGCGCGGGGTGAAGACATTCTGGCGCTGTTCACCCGCATGACCGAGCAGTTTTCCGAAGAATACGGCTGCGAACCCCCGCAGGTCAGCGCCCAGGAGGCCGCCCAGCTGCTGCAGGCGCCCTGGCCCGGCAATATCCGCCAGCTGATCAACGTGGCCGAACGCGCCGTGCTGCAGAACCGTCGCGGATCGGGGTCGATCGCCTCCTTGCTGATGGCGGATGGCGAGGATAACCAGCAGGCCACCACGACCGAGGGCAAGCCGCTGAAGGAATATGTCGAAAGCTTCGAGAAGATGCTGATCGACAACACCATGCGCCGCCACAAGGGCAGCATCGCCAGCGTCATGGACGAACTGTGCCTGCCGCGTCGGACCCTGAACGAGAAAATGGCAAAATACGGGTTGCAGCGCGGCGACTACCTGTAAGCCCCGCAGCCGTCATCGAAAGGCAGAACTTATGACCGCCAAGTCCGACAAGGACCTCAGCCCCCGCACCCGTGCCGTCCATCACGGCACCCGCCGCAGCCAGTACGGCGAGATGGCCGAGGCGATCTTCCTGACCCAGGGCTTCGTCTATGACAACGCCGCCCAGGCCGAGGGGCGCTTCCAGGGGACGGGGCCGGACGAATTCATCTATGCCCGCTATGGCAACCCCACCAGCCGCATGTTCGAGGATCGCATCGCGTCGCTGGAAGGGACCGAGGATGCCTTCGCCACCGCCAGCGGCATGGCGGCCGTCAACGGCGCGATGTTTGCCATGTGCAAGCCCGGCGATCATGTGGTGGCCGCTCGCGCGCTGTTCGGGTCCTGCCTTTACGTGCTGGACCTGCTGGTGAAATTCGGGGTCGAGGTGAGCTTCGTCGACGGCACCGATCTGGACCAGTGGCGCGCCGCGATCCGCCCCGACACCCATGCGGTCTTCTTCGAAAGCGTGTCGAACCCCACGCTGGAGGTGATCGACCTGAAGGCCGTGGCCGAGATGGCCCATGCCGTCGGCGCCACCGTGGTCGTGGACAACGTCTTTGCCACGCCGGTCTTTTCGCGCGCCGCCGAACTGGGCGCCGATGTCATCGTCTATTCCGCGACCAAGCATATCGACGGCGGCGGGCGCGCCCTGGCCGGCGTCATCTGCGGCACGCGCCAATTCGTGCGCGAAGTGGCCGAGCCCTATCTGAAACATACCGGCGGTGCGATCAGCCCCTTCCACGCCTGGATCATGCTGAACGGGCTGCAGACCATGGATCTGCGGGTGCGCGCGCAGGCCGATGCGGCGGCCTCGATCGCCGCGGCCCTGCATGGCCATCCGGCGCTGTCGCGGGTGATCTATCCGGGGCTGGCCGACCATCCCCAGCATGACCTGGCCATGCGCCAGATCGGGTCGGGCGGCACGATGATCGCGCTGGAGGTCGCAGGCGGCAAGGAGGCGGCCTTTGCGGTTCTGGACGGGCTGGAGATCATCAAGATCTCGAACAACCTGGGCGATGCGAAATCCATCGCGGTCCATCCCGCGACGACGACCCATCAGCGTCTGTCGGATGCCGACAAGGCGCATCTGGGCATCACGCCCGGCTTGATCCGCCTGTCCATCGGCCTGGAGGATGCGGGCGATCTGACCCGCGACCTGCTGAACGCGCTGGGCTGAAAACGGCACCCGCGACCCGGCAATGACGATGCCGGGTCGCGCTTTTCATTAACATTTCGACTTGGGTTGCTTATATGGGCCCGGACGCTGCCCCGGAGGCCATGATGACCCAAGCCCGCCCCATGACGCCCGCCTATCCCGCCCTGATCCGCAGCTATGACGCGGATTTCAAGGTCGACGAGGCCTACAAGGCCGATCTGCCCGACCTGCAGAACGGTCCCGCCAGTCTGATCATCGGGGCCCGCGCGCCCATCCAGCATGTCGGGATCTCGAACTTCCGGCTGCCGATCCGCTATCAGACCCGCGACGACGGGGTGAATGGCGGAGAGATCGTGCTGGAAACCAGCGTGACCGGCACCGTCAGCCTGGAGGCCGACCGCAAGGGCATCAACATGAGCCGCATCATGCGGTCCTTCTATGGCCATTCCGAACATCTGTTCAGCCTGTCGGTGCTGGAAGCCGCGCTGGAGGACTACAAGTCCCATCTGGACGCGCTGGATGCGCGCATCCAGATGCGGTTCTCCTATCCGATGCGGGTGGATTCGCTGCGTTCGGGGCTGTCGGGCTGGCAGTATTACGACATCGCGCTGGAGGTGATCGAACACAAGGGCCAACGCCTGCGGGTGATGCATGTCGATTACGTCTATTCCTCGACCTGCCCCTGTTCGCTGGAACTGTCCGAACATGCGCGCGAAACCCGCGGTCGCCTGGCCACGCCGCATTCGCAGCGCTCGGTCGCGCGGATATCGCTGGTCATGGAGGGAAGCGAGAAGATCTGGTTCGAGGATGTCATCGACCTCTGCCGTCGCGCCGTGCCCACCGAAACGCAGGTCATGGTCAAGCGCGAGGATGAACAGGCCTTTGCGGAACTGAACGCCGCCAACCCGATCTTTGTCGAGGACGCGGTGCGCGCCTTTGCGGGACAGATGCTGGCCGATCCGCGCATCGGGGATTTCCGGGTGATCGCCAGCCATCAGGAATCGCTGCATTCCCATGATGCGGTCAGCCTGCTGACCAGCGGCCCGACATTCGCGCAGGAATCGCTGGACCCGACCACTTTTGCGGCACTGAAGGCCTGACGCCGCAAGCCCGGCTGCACGCGGAACCTGGCCCTGGGGCTGATCTGCAGATGAAGGACGGCGCGGAACGAAATGGGAACATGCCCTTTCCATATCGGTTTCCCGCGCCTATGCTGAAGGTATGGATGTGATCGACGATTCCGAAGGTGAGACCCCCGTGCCGCTGTCGCGCCGTGCGATGGCCGCGCGCCCGATGCCCTATCTGGAAGGGCTGAATGCCGCGCAGCGCGCCGCGGTCGAGGCGCTGGACGGGCCGGTCCTGATGCTGGCCGGGGCAGGGACCGGCAAGACGCGTGCGTTGACGACGCGCATCGCGCATCTGCTGATGCTGGGCAAGGCGCGGCCCGGTCAGCTGCTGGCCGTGACCTTCACCAACAAGGCCGCGCGCGAGATGAAGGAACGCATCGCCCGTCTGCTGGGTGAGACGGTCGAGGGGATGCCCTGGCTGGGCACCTTTCACAGCATCAGCGTCAAGATCCTGCGCCGCCATGCCGAGCTGATCGGACGCGAGGGGCTGCATCTGAAGCCCAGCTTCACCATCCTGGACACCGACGACCAGATCCGTCTGCTGAAGCAGCTGATCCGCGCCGAGAACATCGACGAAAAGCGCTGGCCCGCAAGGCAGCTGGCCCATCTGATCGACGGCTGGAAGAACCGCTGCCTGACCCCCGCCAACCTGCCCAAGGGCGAGGGTGCGGCCTTTGACGGCCAGGGCGGCAAGCTTTACGCCCAATACCAGGATCGTCTGCTGACGCTGAACGCGGTCGATTTCGGCGACCTGTTGATGCATTGCGTGACCCTGTTTCAGGCCCATCCCGACGTGCTGCGGCAATGGCAGGACCGGTTCCGCTATGTGCTGGTCGACGAATATCAGGATACCAACGTGGCGCAGTACATGTGGCTGCGCCTGCTGGCCCAATCGCATCGCAACATCTGCTGCGTGGGCGATGACGACCAGTCGATCTATGGCTGGCGCGGGGCCGAGGTGGGCAACATCCTGCGCTTCGAAAAGGATTTTCCGGGCGCCGAGGTGATCCGGCTGGAACAGAATTACCGCTCGACCCCGCAGATCCTGGGGGCGGCTTCGGGGCTGATCGCTGCGAACAGCGGACGTCTGGGCAAGACCTTGTGGACGGATGCCGAACCGGGCGAACCGGTGCGCCTGATCGGCCATTGGGACAGCGAAGCCGAGGCCCGCTGGATCGGCGAGGAGATCGAGGCCTTTCAGGGTGGCCACCGGGCGGCCCTGGGGCGGGTGTCGCTGGACGACATCGCGATTCTGGTGCGGGCATCGCATCAGATGCGCGCCTTCGAAGACCGTTTCATGACCATCGGTCTGCCCTATCGCGTCATCGGCGGCCCGCGCTTTTACGAACGCCAGGAAATCCGCGATGCGATGGCTTATTTCCGGCTGGTGACCAGCCCTGATGACGACCTGGCCTTTGAACGCGTGGTGAACACCCCCAAACGCGGCCTGGGCGACAAGGCATTGCAGACCATCCAGCTGGCGGCGCGGCAGAATGGCGTGAACCTGCTGGAGGGCGCGCGCATCGTGGTCGAGGAAAAGCATGTCGGCGGCAAGGGGCTGGCCAATCTGCGCGATTTCGTGGCGCTGATCGGACGGTCGCACATGGAGGTGCTGAACGGCACCAACCATATCGAGCTGGCCGAACGCATCCTGGACGAATCCGGCTATACCGCCATGTGGCAGAACGACAAGTCGCCCGATGCGCCGGGTCGTCTGGAAAACCTCAAGGAACTGGTCAAGGCCTTGGAGGAGTTCGAGAACCTCCAGGGCTTCCTGGAACATGTGGCGTTGGTGATGGACCGTGATGACGGCCAGCAGACCGAGCAGGTCAGCATCATGACGCTGCACGGTGCCAAGGGACTGGAATTCCCGGTGGTCTTCCTGCCTGGGTGGGAAGACGGGCTGTTCCCCAACCAGCGCGCCATGGACGAACAAGGCACCAAGGGCCTGGAGGAGGAGCGGCGTCTGGCCTATGTCGGCATCACCCGCGCCGAACGGCTGGCCACGATCAGCTTTGCGGGCAACCGGCGGCTTTACGGTCAGTGGCAAAGCTCTCTGCCGTCGCGCTTTGTCGACGAACTGCCCGAGGAACATGTCGAGGTTCTGACGCCCCCCGGCCTTTACGGCGGTGGCTATGGTGCGGCCATGGCATCAGCGGGCAGCGTGCAGATGCACGACCGGGCGGCCAAGGCCGATGTCTATAACTCGCCCGGCTGGAAACGCATGCAGGCCAAGGCCGCGGAACGCCGCGCGCCGGTCCATCGCACCCCCGTCACCATCGACGCCGCCCCCGCCAGCCGCTTTGCGGTGGGCGACACGGTCAGCCATGCCAAATTCGGCGAGGGCCAAGTGATGGGCGTGGCCGAGGATACGCTGACAATCCAGTTCGCGGCGGGCTTCAAGAACATCAAGGCCGCCTATGTCCAGCCCGCAGGTGGCGACGACGACGTGCCCTTCTAGGCGCTGCGGCGGCGGCCGATCCGGGGCGTGTGGCCCGCGCGCTCCAGCGCCGCCGCGTAAAGCGCGTCGATATCCTGATCGGGATGATCGGCGGCCAGGCGCAGCAGGCCGAAATGAATGCCGGCCACCGTTTCGTAATGTTCGACGAAGGCATAGTTGATGGCGGCGCCCGTGGCGGCCCCCAGCACGGGAACGGTCTGCGCGCCCAGCTTGGCCGTCACACGCGATGCGAAGGTGCCGGCAAAGCGGCTGATCAGCGCCGAAACCGTCTGGCCGTTCGTCAGCACGCGGTTGGCCAGGAAGGATTGCGCGACCGCGTCGCCATCCTTGCCGGGTTCGCCGTATTGGAACACCGCCAGGCATTCCAGTCGCACCTGCGGATCGCTGGTGTCAAACCCGTGCTGGCGCGCGACCTTCTGGATCGAGTTGAAGATCACCGTGGTCGAGGCGACCAGATCGGGCACCAGCCCCGCAAAGCCGAACCAACCGCCCGTCGCACCCGATACCACCGCCGCCGCGCGATTGGCGATCAGCGGTGCGTGGCGGACGACGCCGATCTGGTCGGTCCGTCCCGACAGGTCGTAAAGCTGCTGGAAGGCACTTTCCAGGACCTTCTCCAGCGCGACGGGCGACATGCCCAGCACGGTCGTCGCGGCCCCTTCGGTCAGGCGGCCCACGGCCTCGACCCCGCGCATCAGCAGGCTGCGGCCGCGCAGGTGCCGGGCGGCCAGGCGGTCAAGCTGTCGGGTAAGATCGTCGGGGACGGGCAGGGTCATCTTGGACATTCCCATGGTGGTTGTGGCTGGCATGCCAACGCGGCCCCCCGCGCATGGGTTGCCTGACGTGACGCGACATCTGGTCCCCGCTTGCGCCCGCGTGTTACGCTGGAGGACGCGACCCAAGGGAAGGACAGGGGCAAGGTGGCATTGATCCGGCTGTAGCTGTTCGTCTTGGCGGTCCAACTGCTTTTCTATGTGCTGCTGCGCGTCTATGTCCGGTCCCAGCAGGTCGAACGTCTGGAACACCGTTGGGATGCGCGCCACCCCGACAGACCCGGCGACAGCGCGGCCCGGCGCGCCTTCATCGCCAAGGCGATGACGGGCTTTGAGAAGAGCCTGAGGGCGCGTCTGTCCCTGCTGGTCTTCGTGCTGCCGACGCTGGCCATCCTGGTCATCGTCTATCTGGTCAACTGGCACTAGGAGCTGCCGTCACATGTATTACCTTCGCGTCGCCATCGGCGTCCTGTTCGGCATCCTGGCCTTTGCGCTGCTGGATTACACCCTGCCGTCCAAGAACACGGTCAGGATCAGCAACACCTATAACCGGCTGACATCGATCCCGCCCTCGGCCACGATCTTCTGGGCCGCGGACAGCACCGGCACGGTGGAAAACGCATCCGGTCAGCGCGACGTGCGCTTCATCGACACGGTGCGCCCCGGCGGCAGCGTCTTCGTCTATCGCAACGAAGACACCGGCTGGGTCTGGCCGCCCTATTTCAAATATGACAGCTCGAATCTGCATGCCGAGGCGACCAACCTGAAATCCCCAGGCAGCGATCCGATCTGGGTCAGCGTGACGGGTTACGGCTGGCGCATCCCGTGGATGTCGACCTATCCCAACGCCATTTCCATCAACACTGTCGCGGGGCCCGACGAACGCCCCACGAACTGGCCCGCCATGGTGATCTGCGCGGTCATGCTGGTCCTGCTGGCGCTGATCTGGCGGATGTGGGCGCAATTTCACGAACGCGGGCTGACGCCGATGCGTGACCGCCTGAACCGAAAGGGCAAGTGATGACCCAGAACCCCGGCACCGACCTGCGGACCGACTGGTTCGCGGACCTGCGCATCAACACCCCCGCCGTCGAACGGCGCGCGGCGACGCTGCCCACGCGGCGCAGCCTGAAGCAGGATCACCAGGCGGCCTGGCTGCTGAACGCGGTGCGCTGCATCGACCTGACGACGCTGGCGGGCGACGACACGCCCGACCGCGTGGCGCGCTTGTGTGCCAAGGCGCGCCAGCCCATCGCGTCCGAATTGCTGGATGCCATGGGCGTCGCGGGCCTGACCACGGGTGCAGTCTGCGTCTATCCGACCATGGTCGGTCCCGCCAAGCGCGCCTTGGGCAATTCCGGCATTCCGGTGGCCAGCGTCGCGACGGGCTTTCCCGCCGGCCTGATGCCCTTGGACCTGCGCCTGGCCGAGATCCGCTATGCCCTTGACCAGGGCGCGGATGAGATCGACATCGTCATCACCCGCGCCCATGTGCTGCAGGGCAACTGGGCGGCGCTTTACGACGAATTGCGCGCCATGCGCGAGGCCTGCGGTGCGGCCCGCATGAAGGCCATCCTGGCCACGGGCGATCTGAAATCGCTGGAAAACGTTGCCCGCGCCAGCCATGTCGCCATGCAGGCCGGGGCCGACTGGATCAAGACATCCACGGGGAAAGAGGGCGTGAACGCGACCCTGCCGGTCAGCCTGGTCATGTGCCGCACCATCCGCGATTACGGCATGCGCACCGGCCACAAGGTGGGCTTCAAGCCCGCGGGTGGCCTGCGCACCGCCAAGGACGCGATCAGCTGGCAGGTCCTGATGGCCGAAGAGCTGGGCCGCGAATGGCTGACGCCCGACCTGTTCCGGATCGGCGCCAGCAGCCTTCTGGGCGATATCGAACGACAGATCAGTCATCACGTGACGGGCCGCTATGCCGCCGCCCATCGCCTGGCACTTGCGTAAGGAAACGGGATGAGCCTTGTGAACGACATCATGCAATCCATGGAATACGGCCCCTCGTCCGAGGATGCCTCGGCCGCCCGCGACTGGCTGGCCCGGCGTGGGACATTCGGCCATTTCATCAACGGCAGCTTCACGACCCCGGGTCAGGTCTTTGACACCCGCGATCCCTCGACCGGCGACGTGCTGGCCCGCGTGACCCAAGGGACCGCCGACGACATCGCCGCCGCCGTCAAGGCCGCCCGCAAGGCGCAGCGCCCTTGGGCGAACCTGTCGGGGACGGAACGGGCGCGGTTCCTCTATGCCATCGCGCGCCATGTCCAGAAACGCGAACGCTTCCTGTCGGTGCTGGAGACGCTGGACAACGGCAAGCCCATCCGCGAGGCGCGCGACGGGGACATCCCGCTGGTTGCGCGGCATTTCTATCACCATGCGGGCTGGGCCGAACTGCGCGACACGCAGTTCCCGGGTCACGCGCCCCTGGGCGTCTGCGGCCAGATCATCCCGTGGAATTTCCCGTTGCTGATGCTGGCGTGGAAGATCGCGCCGGCGCTGGCCGCCGGGAACACGGTCGTGCTGAAGCCCGCCGAATACACCCCCCTGACCGCGCTGGCCTTTGCCGAAATCTGCCAGGAGGTCGGCCTGCCCGCCGGCGTCGTGAACATCGTGACCGGTGACGGCACCACGGGCGCGGCACTGGTCGCGGCCGATGTGGACAAGATCGCCTTCACCGGATCGACGGAGGTCGGGCGCGGCATCGCGCGGGCCTTGTCGGGAACCGGGCGCAAGCTGACGCTGGAACTGGGCGGCAAGTCGCCCTTCATCGTGATGGAGGATGCCGATCTGGACGCCGCCGTCGAAGGTGTCGTGGACAGCATCTGGTTCAACCAGGGCCAGGTCTGCTGCGCCGGATCGCGCATCCTGGTCGCGGAATCCGTGGCCGAACGGTTCGAAACCCTGATGCGTGCCCGCATGGACCGGCTGCGCGTGGGTTCGCCCCTGGACAAGTCCACCGATATCGGCGCCATCGTCGACCCGGTGCAAAAGGACCGCATCCTGTCGATCTGCAAGGCCGCGACCGATGCCGGGGCCGATCTGGTCGGTGGCCAGCCGCAGGACGGCTGCTTTATCGCGCCGGGCTATCTGAAGAACATCGCCCCGGCCAATCCCGGCATGCAGGACGAAATCTTTGGCCCCATCGCCACCCTGTCGACCTTCCGCACCGCGGATGAGGCGATCGAGCTGGCCAACAACACCCGCTATGGCCTGGCCGGTTCGGTCTGGTCGGAAAGCGCGACGGTCGCCACCGACATGGCCGCACGCATCAAGGCGGGCGTCATCTGGATCAACTGCGCCAACATGTTCGACGCGGCCGCGCCTTTCGGCGGCTATCGCGAAAGCGGATATGGACGCGAAGGCGGCCATGCGGGGATGCTGGATTACCTGGCCGCCCCCGCCCCCAAGAATGGCGGCGAGGGCAAGCTGAAGCCCTTGGACGCCGTGACCGACGGCGATGCGGCCAAGCCGCAGGGCATCGACCGCACCGCCAAGATGTATATCGGCGGCGCGCAGAAGCGTCCCGATGGTGGCGCCTCCTATGCGGTGCCGGGCGGGCTGGCGCCCCTTGGCAGCCGCAAGGACATCCGCAACGCGGTCGAGGCTGCCTCCAAGGCTGGAAAATGGGCCGCAATGGGCGGTCACGCCCGCGCACAGGTTCTGTATTTCCTCGCCGAGAACCTGGCCGCCCGCGCCGATGAATTCGCCGCCCGCACCAACAAGCGCGAGGTCGAGGCTGCTATCGACCGTGCCTTCCACTATGCCGCCTGGGCCGACAAGTTCGACGGGCGCAACGTGCAGGCCAAGCCGGGGCATCTGGTGAATGTCATCCCCGAACCGATGGGCATCATCGGCATCGCCTGTCCGAATCGGAACCCTCTGGCGGGCTTCCTGTCGCTGGTCCTGCCCGCCATCGCCATGGGCAACAGCGTCGTGGCGATCCCCGCGCAGAACGATCCGCTGGCGGTGGCGGATCTGTATCAGGTGCTGGACACGTCGGATGTGCCGGCCGGGGTGGTGAACATCGTGACAGGCGCGCGCGACGCGCTGGCCACGCATCTGGCCCTGCATGATGAGGTCGCGGCCCTGTGGTATTGCGGCACCCCCGAAGGGCACGAGGCCGTCGATCAGGCCGCCAGCGGCAATCTGAAACCCGTCTGGCCCGTCCCGCATCGCGACTGGACTGGCAATGACGCGCAGGGGCAGGATTTCCTGAACCATGCCGTGCGGCAAAAGACGATCTGGCTGCCTTATGGCGCGCTGCCTGCGGGCAGCGGCAGCGCGGCCTATTGACGAAGAAGGGGGGCCGCGCGGCCCCCCTTTCGCATCACCGTCCGCGGATGCGCGGGTCCATCGCGTCGCGCAATCCGTCACCGATATAGTTGACGCACAGCACCGTCAGCGAAATCAGGACACCGGGAAAGATCACCCGCGACGGGTAGAGCACCATCTGGTCCACCGCATCATAGAGCAGCCGCCCCCAGGTCGGGAAATCGGGCGGGAAGCCCAGTCCCAGAAAGCTGAGCGCCGATTCCGTGATGATCGCCGTGGCGATCCCCAGGGTCGCCGCCACCATGATCGGCGACATGACGTTCGGCAGGATGTGGCGCAGGATCATCCGATGGCTGGGCGTGCCGATGGACCGGGCGGCCAGGATGAATTCACGCTCCTTCAGGCCCAGCACCTCGCCCCGGACGATGCGGGCGGCCTGCATCCAGCTGGTCGCCCCGATGGCCGAGACGATCAGCAGGAAGATCCCGAAGGCCGCGCCGAAGGTCTGGGACAGCGGCTCGCGGAACAGGGTCACCATCAGCAACAGCAGCGGCAGCAGCGGCAGCGCCAGGAACAGTTCGGTCACGCGCATCAGCGGACCGTCCAACCGGCGGAAATAGCCCGCCGACACGCCGATCAGGCTGCCGATGAAGATGGCGATGGCCATGGCGGTCAACCCGACCGCGATGGACACCTGTCCCCCCGCCATCAGACGGGCCAGCATGTCGCGGCCCAGCTGGTCGGTGCCAAGCGGATGGGCCAGCGAAAAGCCCTGGTTGCGCGCGCGGATGTCCACGAAGGTCGGGTCCATCCGCCAGATCAGCGGCCCCACCGACACGAAGAGGATGATCCCCACGAACAGCACCAGCGCCACCATCGCGCCGCGATGGCTGCGGAACTGGCGCCAGACATCGCCCCATTGGCTGCGGTTGGGTGAAGGGGCCACGGGGGGCGATGCGGCGGCGGGGGTGGCCGCGTTCCCGGCGGTCAGGGTGGTGGTCTTGTCGGCAGGGTCAGTCATAACGGATCCTTGGGTCCAGCACCCCATAGAGGATGTCTGCGATCAGGGTGAAGACGACGATCAGGATCGCGAAGATGAAGGTCAGGGTCAGCACCATCGGGATGTCGTTGCCGTGGATGGCGGTGATCAGCAGCTGGCCCAGCCCGTTCACCTTGAAGACCTGTTCGGTGATGATGGCGCCGCCGAAGACGGCCGGCAGACCAAGCGCAATCACGGTGACGACGGGGATCAGGCTGTTCCGCAACACGTGTTTCAGCACGACGACGCGTTCCGACAGGCCCTTGGCGCGGGCGGTGCGGACGTAATCCTGGCCCAGGTTGTCCAGCATGGATGATCGCATGAAGCGGCTGATCTGGGCGGCATTGTACAGGGCCAGCACCGTGACGGGCATGACCATCTGGCGGACCTGCGCCATGAAGCTGTCCCAGTCCCGCACCTGCAGGGTGGTGTCATAGACCGAAGGGAACCATTGCAGGTTCACGCCGAAGATGATGATCAGCACCACGCCGGTAAAGAAGGTCGGCATGGAAAAGCCGATCATCGACACGAAGGTGCCGATCTGGTCGAACCAGCTGTATTGGCGATAGGCCGACAGGATGCCGATGGGAATGGCGATCAGGATGCCCACCACATAGGACATGCCGACCACCGTCAGCGTCTGGGGGACGCGCTGCGCGATGACGTCGAAGACGGGGCTGCGCGACTGGAAGCTGATGATGCGCTGCATGCCGTCGCTGAAACCGGTGCCGAAGGCCTGGTCGAACCAGTAAAGCGGCTCGACCCAGAAGAACTGCTTCAGCCACAGGACATAGCGGACGAACCACGGCTCGCCCAGGCCCAGGGCGGCGCGCATGCGGTCGCGCACTTCGGGGGGGACGGTCAGGGGGACATCGCCAAGCGGATCGCCGGGGGATGCTTCCAGCAGCAGGAAGATCACCAGCGAGATGAACAGCAATGTCGGGATCGCCAGCAACAGCCGGCGTATGGTGAAATTGAGCATGGTGCCTCGGTCGAAGGGTTGCGGGCGGGAACCTGTCCCGCCCTGCGCCAGAGGGGCCGCCCCCGGTCAGGGGCGGCCGCGGGTGTCACTCCGCCGCGCGCGACCAGTCCGCGACGTTCCAGATCTCGCTGTCCCATGCGTTCAGCTGAACGCCCTGCAGCGTGTTGGAATGGGCCGAGGCGGTGCCGCGATAGACCAGCGGGATGATGGCGTTGGTATCCTTGGTCAGCATCTCGTTCATCTTGCGGCCCATGGCGGCGCGTTCGTCGGCATCGACGATGCCTTCCAGTTCCGACACCATGCGATCGTATTCGGGATCGCAGAAGCGGCTGGTGTTTTCACCCTGCCACTGGTTGTCGGGGCCGGGCGCCTTGTTGCAGGTGTGCTTGGAGAGGTAAGGGGCCGGGTTGTTGCCGTCGAAGTTGTCGGCATACATCTCGATATCGGCATAGAACTTCTGCAGGGTGTCGGGCGAGCCCGCATCCGATCCGAAGAAGACCGAGGCATCGATGGTCTTCAGCTCGGTCTCGACGCCGATTTCCGACCACCACTGCTTGATCAGGGCCTGGAAGTCCTGGCGCACCGCGTTGACCGAGGTCTGGTAGAGCATCGACAGGCGCACGCCGTCCTTTTCGCGCACGCCGTCGCCACCCTTGACCCAGCCCGCCTCGTCCAGCAGGGCATTGGCGCCCTCGATGTCCTGGGTCAGGCATTCGGTGTTTTCGGACGCCCATGCCGCGGGGGCGGGCACATAGTTGCAAGTGGCCTTGCCCGCGGGCCCATAGCCGATTTCGACCAGCAGCTCGCGGTCGATGGCCATGGACAGCGCCTTGCGCACAGCCGGGTCCGACAGGAAGGGATGGGGATGTTCCAGCGTCGAGCGCGTCTCGGCGGGCAGGTTCGGCGATGGGTCGGTCAGGTTCACGTGCAGGCGTTCGACAAGGCTGCCGAAGGCGGCCGTGACCTTGCCGCGGCCCGCGGCCTCCATCCCGGCGATGACGTCGGGGGCCAGCTGGGTGTTCCAGGCATAGTCGAACTCACCCGTTTCCAGGACCGAACGCGCCGCACCCGCCGCATCGCCGCCACCCTTGACCAGCACGGTCGCGAAGGCCGGCTTGTCGGGGTCGCGATATTCGGGGTTCGCTTCCAGCGAGATGGTGTCGTTCGTCAGGAACTCGGTCACGCGGAAGGGGCCGGTGCCGACGGGGTTGAAGTTCTGTTCCGTGCAGGTGGGCGCATTGGCGCCGGTGCAGTTTTCGAACTGGGCCTTCTGCAGGATCGGCGACTGGGCGCCCACGAAGGCCGAGAACGGGTCCGGGCGCGGCGCGTTGAAGGTGATCTTGACGGTGTGGGGATCGACGGCCTCGATGGTCTTGATGCCTTCGAACTTGGCCAGCTGGGAACAGCCGCCATCGGGGTCCATGCAGTAATTGGCGGTGAAGACGACGTCATCGGCGGTGAAGGGCGTGCCGTCCGACCACTTGATGTCGTCGCGCAGCTTCCAGGTAACCGAGGTCATGTCCTCGGCGATGCCGCCATTCTCCAGGCTGGGCAGTTCGGCGGCCAGACGCGGATAGATGGTGCCCTTGGCATCATACCCGGCCAGCGGTTCCAGGGTCAGGCTGCTGGCGATGACTTCCTTGGTGCCGCCCGACAGATAGGGGTGCATGGTCGTGGGCGCCTGCCACATGATCAGGCCAAGCTGACCGTCGCTGCCGCGTTCGGCGAATGCGGCCGGGGCCATCGTCAGCGACGCGACGGCGCCCATCAGAACGGTTCTCAGTTTCATCAGGCTCTCCTGTTGGGAATGAACCCGCGGGGCGTCTGCGCATCGGCGGCCGTTCGAGGGCCGCTTCTTGGTTCGGGTGTCCCGGTCTTGTTGGGCATGTTCGTGATGTCGCCGTCCCTGCGGAATGGGGTCATCATCAGTCAAAGCCCAATCCGAAAGCAAGTCCCATCACGCAGACGCGGCCGCAGCCTTTGCGCTTTGACTTTTGCAGGGCAGCGACTAGCCTTCGGGCTTGGACATTTTCCGGGGGACAGCATGCTTGACGACAAACCGCTCGTTTCAATCGAAAAACTTTGTGTCGAGTTCGAGACGAATGACGGCGTGGTGGTGGGCGTCAAGGATGTCAGCTTCGACATCAAGCCGGGCGAATGCGTCTGCGTGGTGGGGGAATCGGGGTCGGGCAAGTCGGTCAGCTCGTTGTCGTTGATGCGGCTGGTGGAATTCGGCGGCGGCACCATCGCGGGCGGTCGGCTGATGTTCGACAAGGGCGACGGGCAGGTCGTGGACCTGGCGACGCAGGGTGGCCCGGCCATGCGCGACATTCGCGGCAACCGGATCGGCATGATCTTTCAGGAACCGATGACCGCGCTGAATCCGGTCTTCACCGTGGGCGACCAGCTGGCCGAAGGCCTGATGGCCCATCGCGGCATGAACCGCACGCAGGCCCGCGCCCGCGCGTTGGAGATCCTGCGCCAGGTCCGCATGCCCGAGCCCGAGCGCCGGCTGGACCAGTATCCGCATGAACTCTCGGGGGGGATGCGGCAGCGAATCGTCATCGCCATCGCCATGGCCTGCGAACCGCGCCTGCTGATCTGCGACGAACCCACGACCGCGCTGGACGTCACCATCCAGGCCGAAATCCTGGCGCTGATCGACCGGTTGAAGCGGGAAAAGCAGATTGCCGTTCTTTTCATCACCCATGACATGGCCGTGGTCGCGCAAATGGCAGATCGTGTCGTGGTCATGTATCGCGGCGACAAGGTCGAGGAAGGACCGGTCACCCAGATCTTTGAAAACCCGCGCGAAGATTACACCAAGATGCTGCTGGCCGCCGTGCCGCGCCTGGGTGAGATGACCGGCAAGCCCGCCCCCGAACGCCTGCGCCTGATGCGCGACGGCACACATGGTGCACCCGAACCCATCATTGTGGCCGATCCCAAACCGCTGCTGACGGTTCGGAACCTGACCACCCGCTTTGCCGTCAAGGGCGGCGTGCTGCGGCGAACGCTGGCCAATGTCCACGCGGTCGAGGATGTCAGCTTCACCATCAACGGCGGCGAGACGCTGTCGCTGGTGGGGGAATCGGGTTGCGGGAAATCCACCTGCGGGCGGTCGATCCTGCGGCTGGTGGAACCGCAATCGGGGCAGGTCGATCTGGGCGGCACCGACATTCTGGCGCTGTCGCCGCGGGCGCTGCGCAAGGCGCGGCGCGACATGCAGATGATCTTTCAGGACCCCTTCGCCAGCCTGGACCCGCATATGAAGCTGTATGACCAGGTGGCCGAACCGATGCAGAATTACGGCATCGGCAGCCGCAGCGAGCGCGAGGACCGCATCGCGGCCCTGTTCGACCGGGTCGAACTGCCCCGCCACTTCATGCGCCGCTATCCGCATGAAATGTCGGGCGGCCAGCGCCAGCGCATCGCCATCGCCCGTGCCCTGGCGCTGAACCCCAAGCTGATCATCGCCGATGAGGCCGTGTCGGCGCTGGACGTGTCGGTCCAGGCGCAGGTTCTGAACCTGCTGATGGAATTGCAGCAGGACATGGGCATTTCCATGCTGTTCATCAGCCATGACATGGCGGTCGTGGAACGCGTCAGCCACCATGTCGGCGTGATGTATCTGGGCCGGATCGTCGAAATGGGCACCCGCGCGCAGGTCTTCGAGAACCCTCAGCACAGCTATACCCGCCAGCTGATGTCGGCGGTGCCGGTGGCCGATCCGCGGCAGAAGAAGATCTCCGAGGATCTGAACTTCCGCCCGATCCCCTCGCCGATCCATCCGGTCGATTACACGCCCCAGCCGTCGGTCTATCGCGAGGTGGCGCCGGGGCACCGGGTGCTGGTCGATCCCGTCACGCATGGCTGAACCGGACTTGCACGACCTGCAGGAACGCGCCAACCTGACGCCGAAGGAGAACAACATGCCCGTCAAGAACCGCTTTGCCGAACTGCTGCCCGAGATCACCGCCTGGCGCCGCGATTTCCACGAAAACCCCGAACTGCTGTACGAAGTGCACCGCACCGCCGGCAAGGTCGCCGACCTGCTGCGCGAGTTCGGCTGCGACGAGGTGACCGAGGGCATCGGCCGTACCGGCGTCGTGGGCGTCATCAAGGGTCGCACCGACACCAAGGGCCGCGTGGTGGGCCTGCGCGCCGACATGGACGCGCTGCCCATCAACGAACAGACCGGCGTCGAATATGCCAGCAAGACCCCCGGCAAGATGCATGCCTGCGGCCATGACGGGCACACCGCCATGCTGCTGGGCGCGGCGAAATACCTGGCCGAGACCCGCAATTTCGACGGCACCGCCGTGGTCATCTTCCAGCCCGCCGAAGAAGGCGGGGCAGGGGCCGAGGCGATGATTCAGGACGGTCTGGTCGACCGCTGGGGCATCGACGAATTTTATGGCATGCACAACATGCCCGGCATGCCGGTCGGCCAGTTCTCGATCCGGCCCGGCGCGATGATGGCGGCTGCCGACCAGTTCGACATCACCGTCACGGGCAAGGGCGGGCATGCCGCCAAGCCCCATGAATGCATCGACACCACCCTGACCGCCGCCCAGATCGTCGTGGCGCTGCAATCGGTCGTGGCGCGGAATGTCGATCCGCTGAAGAACGCCGTCATCTCGGTCTGCGTGGTCAGCACGGATTCGACCGCCTACAACGTCATCCCGCAGGTCGTCCGGCTGAAGGGCACCGCCCGCAGTCTGGCCCCCGAGGTCCGCGACCAGCTGGAGGAAGGCATCAAGCGCGTCGCCACCAACATGGCCGCCGCCATGGGCGCCGTGGCCGAGGTCGATTACCAGCGCGGCTATCCCGTCACCATGAACAACGAACAGGCGACCGTCTGGGCCGCCGACATCGCCCGCCAGATCAGCGGCGACGTCGACATGGACATGCAGCCGATGATGGGCGGCGAGGATTTCAGCTATATGCTGAACGAACGCCCCGGCGCCTATATCTGGGTCGGCAACGGCGACACGGCGATGGTCCACCACCCCGCCTACAACTTCAACGACGAGGCGATCCCCGCCGGGTCCAGCTGGTATGCCGGCATGGTCGAGGCCCGTCTGCCCGCCGCGTGACGCCCCCAACGATGGCGATGTCGCGGCCTGCATGCCAGCGGTCGCAAACATGATTGTCATTCCCCGGCAATCGTTCGAAATGCAGGGGCGCGGGATGTGACATTCCGCGCCACGGCAATCAAGGGGACGAACGTCAGATGAAAAGCTATACCTTGCGCGTGACCTGCGCCTCGACCCGCGGAATCGTTGCGGCGATCTCGGGCTTTCTGGCGGATGCGCAGTGCAACATCACAGACAGCGCGCAATTCGACGATGTCGAGACGGGACGCTTCTTCATGCGCGTCAGTTTCCGGTCCGAAGGCGAGGCCACGCTGGACAGCCTGCGCGCCGATATCGCCCCCGTGGCCGAACGCCTGAAGATGGAGGTCGCCATCACCGACGACGCCGTCAAGAAGAAGGTGCTGATCATGGTCAGCCGCTTCGGGCATTGCCTGAACGACCTGCTGTATCGCTGGCGCATCGGGGCGCTGCCGATCGACATCGTGGGCGTCATCTCGAACCACCACGAATACCAGAAGGTCGTCGTGAACCACGACATCCCCTTCCACATGATCCGCGTGACCCCCGAGAACAAGGCCGAGGCCGAGGCCCGGCAGATGGAGATCATCGACCAAACGGGGGCCGAACTGGTGGTTCTGGCGCGCTACATGCAGGTGCTGTCGGACCGGATGTGCCAGCAGATGTCGGGCCGGATCATCAACATCCATCATTCGTTCCTGCCCAGCTTCAAGGGCGCGAACCCCTACAAGCAGGCCTATGAACGCGGCGTCAAGCTGATCGGCGCGACCAGCCATTACGTCACCGCCGACTTGGACGAAGGCCCGATCATCGAACAGGATACGGTGCGCGTGACCCATGCCCAATCGGCTGGCGACTACGTGTCGCTGGGTCGCGACGTCGAGGCGCAGGTCCTGGCCCGCGCGGTCCACGCCCATATCCACGGGCGGGTGTTCCTCAACGCCGCAAAGACGGTGGTCTTCCCGGCCTCTCCGGGCAGCTATGCCAGCGAACGCATGGGCTGAGACGCGTCAGAACAGGGGCAGACGCGGCCCTTTCAGGACGTAATCCGTGTATTCGGCGGCGATGGGGGCGATGCGGTCGAAGACCGGTGTCTGGGCGCAGACCTCCCACCACTGGCGGTAATAGACCATGTCTTCGGCCTTGATGGTCTGGAACGGGTTGATCCGCAGCGCCCGGTCGCCCGTGGTGGTCAGATGGTCGCGGATCTGCGCTTCGTGTTCTGGGGTCAGACGCAGGTGGAAGGGCTTGGCGATCCTTCCTGCGAAATGGACCACCGCGGGGGTGAAGTCCCGCGGTAAATCGTGGAAACGATAGTTGTATCGGTCATGGGCGCGCAGATAGTTGCTGCCAAGGTATTGATGGTCGATATACCACAGGAAGCGTGCGCCGAAGGGCTGGCTGCCCAATTGGCTAAGCTGGGCGAAATCCTTGCGTTCCCGCACGGCGATCACGTGCAGCGTCAGGTTTGGCAAGCGGTCGCAGAAGGCGGCAAGTTCGCGAAGCTTGTCCTGTGACAGCGACAGCAGCATCACCTGCAGCACATCCGCATCATCCCCGCCAAGCGAGGTCATGACGTTCAGAGGCGCAGGTTCGCGACGGGCAGGCGGCGATAGATGTCTTTGGCTTGCGCACGGCGCTTCGGGAATAGCATCTGGGCCTGTATCTTGGGGCGCAGACAACAAAGCGGGCTGCGGCGGTCACGGTCCCGGCATCATGCGCAGGGGCTTGCTCGATCTGCAAGATCGCGGCGGCCGAGACCATCAGAATTTCGAACGCCCCGCCCTTTCGGACGGGGCGGGGCGTGACGTCACGGGGTGGGGATCACTGCGGGATCTGCGCGGTGATGCCTTCGACAAAGAAGTTCATGCCCTGCAGATCGCTGTCGGGGGCGGTTTCGCCTTCGGCCAGCCATTCGCTGCCATCGGCCTTGTTCAGCGGGCCGGTGAAGGGGTGGTATTTGCCGGCGCCGATCTTGTCGCGCAGGGCCTCGGCCTCGGCCTTGACCTCGGCGGGGACGGCGTCGGTGATCTCGCCGATCACGACCTCGCCGTCACCGATCCCGGCCCAGCTGGAACCGCTTTCCCAGGTGCCGTCCAGCATCGCGCCGACGCGCTTGATGTAATAGGGCGACCATTCGTCGATGATCGAGGCCACGCGCGGGCTGGGCTTGAAGGCCGCCATGTCGCTGGCCTGGCCAAAGCCGATGGCGCCTGCCTCCTGCGCCTTGGCCAGGGGGGCGGTCGAATCGGTGTGCTGCAGGATCACGTCCACGCCTTCGGCCAGCAGGGCGGCGGCGGCGTCGGCCTCTTTCGCCGGGTCGAACCAGCTATAGGCCCAGACCACCTTCATCTCGACATCCGGGTTCACCTTGCGGGCGTGGATGAAGCTGGAGTTGATGCCCTGGATCACTTCGGGGATCGGGAAGGACCCGATATAACCGATCTTGTTCGACTCGGTCATGTGGCCCGCGATGGTGCCGATGACGGCGCGGCCTTCATAGAAGCGCGCATCATAGGTGGCGACGTTGGGCGCGGTCTTGTAGCCGGTCGCATGTTCGAATTTGACGTCCGGGAACTTGGCGGCGACGTTCATCACCGGGTCCATGAAGCCGAAGCTGGTCGCGAAGATCAGCTTGTTGCCGGCCAGCGCCAGCTGGGTCAGCGCGCGTTCGGCATCCGCACCTTCCGGGACGCTTTCGATGAAGGTGGTTTCGACCTTGTCGCCATATTCGGCCTCGACGGCCTGACGGGCCAGGTCGTGCTGATAGGTCCAGCCGCCATCGCCCACGGGACCGACATAGATGAAGCCGACCTTCAGCGGTTCGTCCTGCGCCATCGCGGGCACGGCCAGCGCCATCAGGATCGCGGAGGCCGAGGCAAGAAGGGTTCTGCGTTGCATGTAAGGTATCCTCTGTTGGAAGGGTATCCGGCCGCGTTCAGCGCAGCGCGTGAAAGTTGTTGCCCAGTGATCCGGGGGCCGCGCCACCAGCCTTGCGGCTGTAGGTCTGCCGGGCCGAGATCAGCACAAGAACGATGATCGTGGCAAGATAGGGGGCCATCGACAACAGCTGCACCGGCACGTCGACCTCGGCCGCCTGCAGGCGCAGCTGCAAAACGGTGACGCCGCCGAAAAGCCAGGCCCCCGCAAGGACGCCGAAGGCCGTCCAGCTGGAAAAGACCACGATGGCCAGCGCGATCCAGCCCGCGCCCGCGGTCATGCCCTCGGTCCATTGCAGGACGGTGGCGATGCTGATGAAGGCGCCGCCGACGCCCGCCATGGCGCCCCCGAAGGCGATGGCCGCGGTGCGCGTCAGGTGGACGTCATAGCCAAGGGAATGGGCGGCCTCGTGGTTTTCGCCGACCGCACGCAGGATCAGACCGCGGCGCGTGCGGTTCAGGAACCACCAGATGACCGGCACCATCAGCAGGCCCAGCCAGACAATCCAGTTGATCCCCAGGGGGCCGTCCGGCATGGGCGGGGCCTTCACGCCCTCGAAGGGTTTGCCGAACATGGCAGCAAGGCCCAGCCCGAACAGGGTCAGCGCCAGGCCCGATGCGACCTGGTTGGCCAGAAACACCTGCGTCAGCAGGGTATACAGAAGCGATATGGCGGCCCCCGCCAGCGCCGCGACGGCAAAGCCCAGGAAAGGGTTGCCGGTCGCATAGGCGGCGGCGAAACCCGCCAGCGCGCCGGCGATCATCATCCCCTCGACGCCCAGGTTCAGGATGCCCGCGCGTTCCGCGACCAGTTCACCCAAGGCCGCGAACAGGATCGGCGTCGATGCCGACAGCAGCAGAAGAAAGACCGAAAGCGGATCGATCATGATTGGCCCTTTCGCTGGATGCGGAACCGGGTCAGCACGTCGAAGCCCAGCAGGAAGAACAGCAGCATCCCCTGGAACACCTGCACGGTGGCGGCGGGCAGCTGCATGGTCAGCTGCGCCAGTTCGCCGCCGATATAGGTCAATGCCAGCAACAGCCCCGCCAGCAGGATGCCCAAGGGGTGCAGCCGGCCAAGGAAGGCCACGATGATGGCGGTAAATCCGTATCCGGTGCCCAGCTTGTCGGTGATCTGACCGGCCGGGCCCGCAACCTCGAACAGGCCCGCCATGCCCGCCAAAGCGCCCGACAGGCCCAGGCAGAAGGCGACCAGCGTGGCGGGGTTCACGCCCGCGAAACGCGCCGCGCGGGGGGCGGAACCGGCCGCGCGGATGTGAAACCCACGGATGTGGCGGCTGACCAGCACCCAGGTGACCAGGACAGCGACGGCGGCGGCAACGACGCCCCAATGCGCGCCGGTGCCCGCGATCAGTTCGGGGTTCGATGCGGCGGGATATTGCTGCAGGTTGCGCGACCCGGGAAAGCCGAAGCCTTCGGGGTTCTTCATCGGCCCGAAGGCCATCCAGGCCGCCACGCGTTGGGCGACATAGACCAGCATCAGCGACACCAGGATTTCCGACGCGCCGAACCAGTTGCGCAAGAGCGCGGGGACCATGCCCCAGGCCCAGCCCCCGGCAGCGCCCGCGATGACCATCGCCGGAAAGATCCACGCCCCTTCGGCGGGATAGGCGGCCAGGGCGACGGCGCCCCCGGTCAGCCCGCCGATGATGTATTGCCCCTCGGCCCCGATGTTCCAGATGCCGGCGCGGAAACCGATCGCCAGGCCGCTGGCGATCAGGATCAGCGGCGCCGCCTTGACCAGCAGCTGCGGGCGGGAATAGGAGGCCGCCGGCCCGAACAGCGGGTCCCAGAAGATGGTGCGGATGGCCGTGACGGGATCGTGGCCCATGATGGCGAACAGGATGCCGCCCGCGATCATCGTGGCCAGGACCGCCATGACAGGCGTCGCGATCTGCCAGAAGGTCGATGCGGTGCTGCGCGAAACAAGCTGGATCATAGCGCGGCTTCCTGCATGCCATGCGCGCCGCCCAGCATCAGGCCGATCTGGTCCAGGGTCAGCCCCTCGGTGGGCCGGGGTTCGGAAAGGCGGCCTTCGTTCAGGGCGCAGAATTGGTCGGAAAGTTCCAAAAGCTCGTCCAGGTCCTGAGAGATGACGATGACACCCGCCCCCTGCCGCGCCAGATCCAGCAGCGATTGCCGCACGAAGGCGGCCGCGCTGGCATCGACGCCCCAGGTGGGCTGGTTGACGACCAGCACGCGGGGGTCCTGCAGGACCTCGCGCCCGATCACGAATTTCTGCAGGTTGCCGCCCGACAGGGCGCGGGCGGCGACATGGGGGCCGGGGGTGCGGACGTCGAACCCGGCAATGACGGTTTCGGCAAAGCCCCGCGCGGCGCGGTGGTCGATCAGGCCGTTCTTGACCAGTTTTCTGCGCAAACCCGCCGTCAGCAGGGTGTTTTCCGTCAGGCTGAAATCGGGGACGGCGGCATGGCCCAGGCGATCCTCGGGGGCGGTCAGCAGCCCCGCCTTGCGGCGGGGGTCCGGTCCCAGGATCGACAGGTCGGCCCCGTCCAGCGTGATGGTGCCGGGGCGGGCGCGGACCTCGCCCGTCAGGGCGGCCAGCAATTCCTCCTGGCCGTTGCCCGCCACGCCGCCGATGCCCAGGATCTGCCCGGCGCGCAGCTCCAGCGACACCGCTTTCAACGCCGTGCCTTCGGCATTGGGGGCGGGCAGCGACAGGTCGCGGATGGTCAGCAGAACCTCTCCGGCCTGGCGACCGGTCCGGTCGATGTCGCGCATCTCGCCTCCGACCATCATCGCGGCCAGTTCGCGGGCCGAATGGGCGCGGGGATCGCAGCTGTCGACCACGCGGCCATGACGCAGGATGGTGGCGCAATCGCAATGGGTGCGGATCTCGTCCAGCTTGTGGCTGATGTACAGGATCGCGGTGCCCTGGTCTGCCAGCTTGCGCAGGGTGGCGAACAGCAGCTCGGCCTCTTGCGGGGTCAGCACGCTGGTCGGTTCGTCCATGATCAGCAGGCGCGGGTTCTGCAGCAGGCAACGGATGATCTCGACCCGCTGACGTTCGCCCGCCGACAGGGTAACGATGCGCCGCGCAGGGTTCAGCGGCAGGCCGAAATCATGGCTGACCTTGGTGATGCGGGCCGACAATTCGCGGCGCGGGGGCGGGTTTTCCATCCCAAGGGCGATGTTTTCGGCCACGGTCAGGGCGTCGAACAGGCTGAAATGCTGAAACACCATCGCCACGCCGGATGCCCGCGCCGCCCGCGGGTCGGCGGGCGCATGCGGGGCGCCCATCAGCGACATCCGCCCCTGGTCCGGGCGCACGAGGCCATAGATCATCTTGACCAGCGTCGATTTGCCCGCGCCGTTTTCACCCAGCAGGGCGTGGATCTGCCCGGCATCGACCTGGAAGGACACGTCGTCATTGGCGCGGACGCCGGGATAGGACTTGCCGATCCCCTCGGCGCGAAAGACGGCGGTGCTGTTCAAATTTGATCCCCCTGGTCAAAACCTGACCTGCTTAGACCGCAAATCCCCGTCAGGGCAATTGCGCTGTTTGGTCAGGCTGAGATACTGTCCCGATCATGGCCGAAAAATCCCCTCGATTCATCCACCTTCGCACACATTCCGAGCATTCGTTGCTGGAAGGTGCCATTCCCGTAGGCAAACTGCCCAGTTTGGCGGCAGATGCCGGCATGCCGGCGGTCGCGCTGACCGACAGCAACAACATGTTCGCGGCGCTGGAATTCAGCGTGAAGGCCCGCGACAAGGGCGTGCAGCCCATCGTCGGTTGCCAGGTGACGCTGCAGGGCGAGGCCACCGGGCCGGTCGTCCTGTTGGCGCAGAACCAGGCGGGATGGCTGAACCTGATGTCGCTATCCTCGTGCCTTTACCTGCGGGACGGGGGTGCCTTGCCGCATGTGACGGTCGAGGAATTGTGCGAACGGTCCGAAGGATTGATCTGCCTGACCGGCGGCGCGACGGGTCCCCTGGGGTTGCTGATCGCGCAGGGGCAGGCCGACAAGGCCGCCGCGCTGGCCGATAGGCTGGCCAAGGCGTTCCCCACGCGGCTCTATGTGGAACTGCAACGCCATCCGGGCGAAAACGGCCAGTTGATGCTGGCCGAAGCCGCATCCGAGGCCGGGCTGATCGACCTGGCCTATGCGCGCGATCTGCCGCTGGTGGCCACGAACGACGTCTATTTCCCGAAATCCACCATGTACGAAGCGCATGACGCGCTGATCTGCATCGCGGAAAAGGCCTATGTCGACCAGTCCCAGCCCCGACGCCGCCTGACGCCGCAGCATTATTTCAAGACGCCGCAGGAAATGGCGGTCCTGTTCGCCGACCTGCCCGAGGCGATCGACAACACGGTCGAGATCGCCCGCCGCTGCGCCTTTGCCGTGGCCAAGCACGCGCCGATCCTGCCGAAATTCGCCGATGACGAGGTCGCCGAACTGCGGCGTCAGGCCCGCGAGGGCCTCGAGGCGCGGCTGAAGGTCATCCCCCATGCCGTCAGCGTCGAGGATTATCACGCCCGCCTGGATTTCGAACTGGGCATCATCGAGCAGATGGGCTTTCCCGGATACTTCCTGATCGTGGCGGATTTCATCGGCTGGGCCAAGGATCAGGGCATTCCGGTCGGGCCGGGGCGGGGTTCGGGGGCCGGGTCGCTGGTCGCCTATGCGCTGACCATCACCGACCTTGACCCGCTGCGTTACAGCCTGCTGTTCGAACGCTTTCTGAACCCCGAACGGGTCAGCATGCCCGATTTCGACATCGACTTCTGCATGGACCGTCGGGAAGAAGTGATCCGTTACGTGCAGGGCAAGTACGGGGCCGACAAGGTTGGCCAGATCATCACCTTTGGCGCGCTGCTGTCCAAGGCCGCCGTGCGCGACGTGGGTCGGGTGCTGCAGCTGCCCTTCGGGCAGGTGGACCGCCTGTCCAAGATGATCCCCGTCGAGGGCGTGAAGCCCGTCAGCATCACCAAGGCCCGTGCCGACGAACCCCGCCTGCGCGAGGCCGCGCGCGAGGAGGTCGTGGCACGTCTGCTGGATTACGCCGAACAGCTGGAGGGGCTTTACCGCAACGCCTCCACCCACGCGGCGGGGGTCGTCATCGGGGACCGTCCGCTGGACCGGCTGGTGCCGCTGTACCGCGATCCGGCCTCGGACATGCCGGCGACGCAGTTCAACATGAAATGGGTGGAACAGGCCGGGCTGGTCAAGTTCGATTTCCTGGGTCTGAAGACGCTGACCGTCATCCAGAACGCGGTGGACCTGATCAACGGGGGCGGGCGGCCGCTGCACATCGCAGCCGACGGGCGGCAGCTTTACGACCCGACGCCGGGGACGGAAAACCAGATCAACCTGATCCCGCTGGATGACAAGGCCAGCTATGACCTGTTCGCCAGCGCCCGCACGGTTGCGGTCTTCCAGGTGGAATCCAGCGGCATGATGGACGCGCTGCGCCGCATGAAGCCCACCTGCATCGAGGATATCGTGGCGCTGGTGGCGCTGTACCGTCCCGGCCCGATGGAGAACATCCCGACCTATTGCGAGGTCAAGAACGGGCTGCGCGATCTGGAATCGGTCCATCCCAGCATCGATTTCATCCTGGCAGAAACGCAGGGCATCATCGTCTATCAGGAACAGGTGATGCAGATCGCCCAGGTCATGGCGGGATATTCCCTGGGCGGGGCCGACCTGCTGCGCCGCGCCATGGGCAAGAAGATCGCCGCCGAGATGGCCAAGGAGCGCCCGAAATTCATCAAGGGTTCGATCGAGAACAAGGTCCCCGAAAAGAAGGCCGGAGAGGTCTTCGACCTGCTGGAGAAATTTGCCAATTACGGCTTCAACAAATCGCACGCGGCGGCCTATGCCGTGGTCAGCTATCAGACGGCGTGGCTGAAGGCGAACCACCCGGTGGAATTCATGGCCGCGGTGATGAACTGCGACATCCACCTGACCGACAAGCTGGCGATCTATAAGCGCGAATGCGACCGGATGGGGATCGAGATCGTGCCGCCCTGCGTCAGCCGCTCGGCGCCGACCTTCACCGTCAGGCAGGGGCGCATCCACTATGCCCTGGGCGCGCTGAAGGGCGTCGGTCTGGACGCCATGAAGCTGATCGACACCGCGCGGGGCGACGAGCCGTTCCGCGACCTGTTCGATTTCGCCCGCCGCGTCGACATGAAGCGTGTCGGCAAGCGCCCGCTGGAGATGCTGGCCCGTGCGGGCGCCTTCGACCAGCTGGACGACAACCGGGCGCGGGTCATGAAGTCGCTGGACGGGCTGGTCGCCTGGTCGGCGGCGGTCCAGGAACAGGCCAGTTCCAACCAGACATCGCTGTTCGGCGGCGGAGAGGATCTGCCCCCCCCGCGCGTACCCATCGCCGGCATCTGGCTGCCAGCCGAAAAGCTGGCCGAGGAGCACAAGGCCGTTGGTTTCTATCTGTCCGGCCATCCGCTGGACGATTACATCCCGGCGCTGCGCCGCAAGAAGGTCCAGACCCTGGCCGAGATCAGCCAGGAGGCCTTGGGCGGTCCCCTGGTCGCCCAGATCGCGGGCACCGTCGCGGCGCGCATGGAACGCAAATCCGCCAAGGGCACGCAATACGCCTTTGTCAGCCTGTCCGACCCGACCGGGCTCTATGAGGTCACGGTGTTTTCCGACCTGCTGAACGCGTCGCGTGACAGGCTGGAACCGGGCCAGAACGTCGTTCTGCAGGTCAAGGTCGAACCATCGGGCGATCAGGTCAAGATGCTGGCCAATTCCGTGACGGCGCTGGAAGACGCGGTGGCGGATGCGGGCGCCGGGTGCTTGGCCGTCGAGATGCAGGGCGCCGACACCATTCCGCGCCTGGCCGAGGTTCTGGGCCGCATCCGCAGCGACATCATCGTGCCCTCGCGGTCGCGCGGTCCGGTGCGTCTGCGCCTGCGCGAAGGCGACGAGGTCATCGAGATCGAAATCGCGAACGACGCCCCCCTGACCACCCCGGCGCGTCAGGCGCTGCGGGCCGTTCCCGGCGTGCTGGATGTGCTGGAGGAATAGCGCCTTGGCGGATGTTCGCGCTTCGTGCTAGTCATGGAAAAAAAGGGGGCAGCATGAAGGTCTTGGGCATCGATCCCGGTCTGCGCAACATGGGATGGGGGATCATCCAGGTGGACGGGTCCCGCATCCGCCATGTCGCCAATGGCGTCATCCACTCGGACGGCGATCAAACTCTGGGTGCGCGTCTGTCGGTCCTGTTCCGCGGGCTTTGCGCGGTGATCGCCACGCATCAACCCGATGAAGCTGCCGTGGAACAGACCTTTGTCAACAAGGACGCGACCGGAACGCTGAAACTGGGACAGGCCCGCGGCGTCGCATTGCTGGCCCCGGCCGAGGCGGGGATCACGGTCGGTGAATATGCCCCGAACGCGGTCAAGAAGACGGTCGTGGGCGTTGGGCATGCCGGCAAGGAGCAGGTGCAGCATATGGTGCGCGTCCAGCTGGCCGGGGTTCAGTTCGAAAGCCCGGATGCCGCCGATGCGCTGGCCATCGCCATCTGCCATGCCCGGCACCTGCAGGGCCGCAGCCTGCGCGTGGCGCAACCCAAGGCTGGTGCGGCATGATCGGTCGGATCGCCGGGATCATCATCCACCGCGCCCAGGATCACGTGCTGATCGATGTGCGGGGCGTGGGTTACATCGTGCATGTCAGCGAACGGACGGGGGCGGGGCTGCCGCCCGTCGGGCAGGCGGTGGCGCTCTATACCGAGCTGGTCGTCCGCGAGGATCTGCTGCAGCTCTTTGGCTTTACCACGATGTTGGAAAAGGAATGGCACCGGTTGCTGACCAGCGTGCAGGGTGTGGGCGCCAAGGTGTCGCTGGCGATCCTTGGCACGCTTGGTCCCGAAGGCTTGGGCCGGGCCATCGCATTGGGCGATTGGGCATCCGTGCGCAAGGCAAACGGGGTGGGGCCCAAACTGGCGCAGCGCATCGTGCTGGAACTGAAGGACAAGGCGCCCTCGGTGATGGCCTTGGGCGGCAGCTTCACGGTTGATGCCGGCGCACAGATGGCCGGCGGGGGTGCGGACGAGCCGGGCATCGAGCCCGGCGCGTCCGCCGCCTTGGCGCCGGGGTCGATCCCCGGCACCAAGGCGCGCCCGGCTGCCGATGATGCGCATGCGGGGCAGGCCATGGCGGATGCGCTGTCGGCGCTGACGAACCTGGGCTATGGTCCGTCCGAAGCGGCCGGGGCCGTGGCCGAGGCGCAGGCACGGGAACCCGCGGCGACCATGCAGGCGTTGATCCGCGCGGCGCTGAGGGCCTTGGCGCCCAAGGATTGATCCAAGAGGAAGCACAGATGGCAGGCAACGCGAAGGTCTTCTTGCTGATGGCCGCCATGACCGCCCTGGTCATGGCGCTTGGCTGGATGATGGGCGGGCAGGGGGGTGTGATCATCGCCTTCCTGATCGCAGGGGGCATGAATTTTTTCAGCTATTGGAACAGCGACAAGATGGTCCTGCGCCAGCAGGGTGCCGTCGAACTGTCGCCCACGCAGGGCGCCGCCCTGCACCGGATGACGGCCGATCTTGCCGATCGTGCGGGCCTGCCCATGCCCAAGCTTTATCTGCTGCCGACCGAACAGCCCAATGCCTTTGCCACGGGACGAAATCCCGAAAATGCCGCCGTCGCCGTGACGCAGGGGCTGGTGAATACGCTGACGGCCGACGAACTGGCCGGTGTGCTCGCGCATGAGCTGGCCCATATCAAGCATCGCGACACGCTGACCATGACCATCACCGCCACGATGGCCGGTGCCATCGCCATGATGGGCAACATGATGATCTTCACCCGCCGCGACGATCGGGGCGGGATGTTGGGTTCGATCGCCGCGATGATCCTGGCGCCTTTGGCCGCGACCATGGTGCAGATGGCCATTTCGCGCGCCCGCGAATACGAGGCCGACGCGACCGGTGCCCAGATCTGCGGCCAGCCGCGGGCCTTGGCATCTGCCTTGCAGCGCATCGCGACCGCGGCGGGGCGCACGGTCAACATGCCTGCCGAACGCAATCCTGCCGCGGCGGCGATGTTCATCATCAACCCCCTGTCCGGCCTGCGGATGGACAAGCTGTTCACGACACATCCCCCGACCGAGGAGCGCATTGCCCGGCTGATGGCCATGCGGGACACGAAGACGCCCGGCCCCTCCGTACCTTCGGCCAGCACCCGCATTCCCCGCAGCGGCACCAGCCGCCGCGAGGGTCCCTGGAGCGATTGATGACCCATCCCGACCCCGATCTGCGCCCCGAAAAGCTGGAGGGTGATGCCGAGGACCGCGCCCTGCGGCCGCAGAACCTGTCCGAATTCGTCGGACAGGCCGAAGCGCGTGCCAACCTGAAGGTGTTCATCGAAAGCGCCAAGATGCGCGGCAAGGCCATGGACCACACGTTGTTCTTCGGCCCGCCGGGCTTGGGCAAGACCACCTTGGCCCAGATCATGGCGCGCGAACTGGGCGTAAATTTCCGCATGACCTCGGGGCCGGTGATCGCGCGGGCCGGGGACCTGGCGGCGATCCTGACCAACCTTGAGGCGCGCGACGTCCTGTTCATCGACGAGATCCACCGCATGAACCCGGCGGTCGAGGAAGTCCTCTATCCGGCGATGGAGGATTTCGAGCTGGACCTGGTGATCGGTGAAGGCCCTGCCGCCCGCACGGTCCGCATCGAATTGCAGCCCTTCACGCTGGTTGGGGCGACGACGCGGCTTGGCCTGCTGACGACGCCGCTGCGCGACCGCTTCGGCATTCCCACGCGCCTGCAATTCTATGAAATCGCCGAACTGGATCTGATCGTGCAGCGCGGGGCGCGCCTGATGGGGATCGGCGCAGACCCCGAAGGCACGATGGAGATCGCCCGCCGCGCCCGTGGCACGCCCCGCATCGCGGGCCGCCTGTTGCGCCGTGTGGTGGACTTTGCGCTGGTGGAAGGCAACGGCCGCCTGACGCGCGAGATCGCGGATATCGCACTGAACCGGCTTGGTGTGGATGATCTGGGCCTGGACGGGGCGGACCGCCGCTATCTGACGCTGATGGCCCAGCATTACGCCGGCGGCCCGGTCGGGGTCGAGACGCTGTCGGCGGCGCTGTCGGAAAGCCGCGACGCCATCGAGGAGGTGATCGAGCCCTATCTGCTGCAACAGGGCCTGATTGCACGAACGCCGCGCGGGCGTCAGCTGGCGACCCGCGCATGGCGGCATCTGGGGCTGGACATGCCGACCCCGCCCGGTCAGGCGACGCTGTTCCCCGAGTAAGGCCGATTGCACCCGCGCCTTCGGCCCCTTAGCCTGCGCGCCATGAGCCATGACATCACCCTTCGCGTCTATTACGAGGATACCGACCTTGCCGGTATCGTCTATTACGCCAACTATCTGAAATTCATCGAACGCGGGCGCAGCGAATGGCTGCGGACACTGGGCGTCGACCAGCTGGCGATGCAGCGGACCACGGGCCATGTCTTTGCCGTCCGGCGGGTCGAGGCCGATTACCTGCGCCCCGCCCGGTTCGACGACCTGCTGACGGTCACGACAGACCTGGCGCAGGGCAGTGCGGCCCGTGTCGTCGTCGATCAGAAGGTCCTGCGCGGTGATGAAACCCTGTTCACGGCCCGCGTCACCATCGCCTGCCTGGACGGCAAGGGCCGCCCCGTGCGCCTGCCTGCGGGCATTGCCGGGGCGCTGCGGTCATGACCCGGCGCATCGCCATGTGGTCGGGGCCGCGCAACCTGTCCACGGCGATGATGCGCAGTTTCGGCGCGCGCGGCGATTGCGCCTGCGTGGACGAGCCCTTCTATGCGCATTACCTGATGCGGACGGGTCTGCCGCACCCGATGCGCGAGGAGATCATCGCCAGCCAGCCGACGAATTGGCGGGACGTGCTGCCAGACCTGACCACGCGGGCCTCGGCGCCCCTGCAATACCAGAAGCACATGGTCCAGCACATGCTGCCCGACATGGATCTGGATTGGACCGATGGGCTGACCAATGTCTTTCTGATTCGCGAACCCGAACGGGTGGTTGCGTCCTTCGCGCAGAAACGCGGTCTGCCCGATCCGGCCGAACTGGGCTTTGATCGCCAGTGGCAGATGTTCCGCCAGATGTCCGAACGCGGCCCCGCCCCGGTGGTGATCGACAGTGCCGATATCCGCCGCGACCCGGACCGCGCGTTGCGCGCCCTCTGCGCCGCCATCGGGATCGAATTCACGCCTGCGATGCTGACCTGGACCCCCGGTCCCCACCCCGAGGACGGCGTCTGGGGCGCGGTCTGGTACGAGGCCGTGAACCGTTCGACCGGCTTTGGCGGACCCGAGGGTCCGCTGCCCGTCTTGCAGGGCGAATTGGCCGAAATGGCCGATGCGCTGCGCCCGTCCTATCGTGCGATTGCGGCATATCGGCTGCGCATTGCGTAAAAGTGACGCCATTGTGTTGCGCCGGGGGCTGAAACAGTTGCTAGGAACGCGGTAAAAGACGCGCAACAGCAGGCCGCGGCAAGCGGCCGACGATCCTTGATGATAAGGCAGTGATTATGGAACCCATTCAGGCCGCTGAGGCCCTCGATTTCTCGGCAATGGCGTTGTTCTTCCGCGCATCCCTGACGGTTCAGGTCGTCATGATCATCCTGATCGCGGCCTCTTTCTGGGCCTGGGCGATCATCGTGCAGAAATTCATGGTCTTCGCACGCGCCCGCACCGAGGCTGCCCGTTTCGACCGCGCCTTCTGGTCGGGTGAACCGCTGGACGACCTCTATGACCGTCTGGGGGACCGTCCCAAGGGCGCGTCGGAACGGATCTTCGCCGCCGGCATGACCGAATGGCGCCGCAGCCACCGCGACGATGGGCGACTGATCCCGGGCGGCATCAGTCGCATCGACCGCGCGATGAATGTCGCCATTCAACGCGAGGAACAGCGCCTGTTCCGCGGCCTGTCCTTCCTGGCGACGGTCGGGTCCACTGCGCCCTTCATCGGTCTTTTCGGCACCGTCTGGGGCATCAAGACCGCCTTCGAAGGCATCGCGCTGTCCCAGGATACCAGCCTGGCCGTCGTGGCGCCGGGCATCGCCGAGGCGCTGCTGGCCACCGCATTGGGTCTGGTCGCGGCCATCCCGGCGGTCGTCTTCTACAACAAGCTGTCGGGCGACGCGGAACGCATCACCGGCGGGTGGGAGGCGTTCTCGGACGAATTCTCGACGCTGCTGTCGCGCCAGATGGACGAGGCCTAGGTCATGGGGTCCTCGGTCGTCAAACGGGTCAGCCGCAAGGGGCGTCGGCGCAACCAGCCGATGTCGGAAATCAACGTCACGCCCTTCGTGGACGTGATGCTGGTGCTGCTGGTCATCTTCATGGTCGCCGCACCCCTGATGACGGCGGGGGTGCCGCTGAACCTTCCGCAGACCGCCGCCAATGCCGTTCCGACCGAGCAGGAGGAACCGCTGGTCATCTCGATCCCCGCCGAGGGGCAGATGCTGGTCATGGATCAGCCGGTCGAGGACACGCAGGTCGTGGCGGCACTGCGCACCGCTCTGGCCGATCGCCAGTCGGGCCGGGTCTTCCTGCGTGCCGACGGGGCGATCCCCTATGCGCGCGTGGTCCAGATCATGGGCGCGCTGAACGCCGCCGGCATCACCGACATCGTCCTTGTCACCGAGGCCGGCGGCCCCCGGATGGATGGCTGACCCATGGATGAGCGTGAGAGCCGCACCGGTTATTGGGTTTCCGGGGTCGCGCATGCGGCGCTGATCCTCTGGGCGATCGTGGGCGGGGCGCTGTTCCGGCCCCAGCCCAGCACGCCGGTGCGCTCGACCCAGGTTTCGACGATCAGCGGGTCCGATTTCGAAAGGCTGGCGGCGGCGTCGCGGGGGGCGGGGCCGGTGGGCGCCGATGCCTCGGCCGTGGCCGACCAGTCCGAACAGCAGGTCGATGCCAATGGCACGGCGCGGCCCGTGGATGCCCAGCCCCCGCAGCCGGCCGATGCCGCGCAGCTGGCCGAGCCGGACGCATCCGAGCCCGTGCCGGATCTGAGCGATTTCGAAGCCGCCGACCCGGTCGAGGTCGCGACCGATCTGCCCGCCACGGCTGCCGATCAGCAGCCCGAGGACGCGCCGCGCATTCCCGCCGCGCCGTCGGCGCCCGCACCCGCGGCCCAACCCAGCCAGCCGGTTGCGGCGGCCCCTGATGCGGCAGCGGCGCCGGTTGCACCGCGTTCGGCGCTGGCACTGGATGTCTCGCCGCGACCGCAGGATCGCCCGGCGGGTCTGGTCGAGGAATTCAACCGACGTCAGGCCGCTGCCGAGGCTGCCCGCGCGGCTGAACAGCGCGCCGCCACCGAACGTGCCGCCGAGGCGGAAGCCGAAAGGCAGGCCGCGCAGGATGCCGCCCGCGAGGAAGCGGCCCGCCTTGCGGCTCAAGAGGCGGCAGAGCAGGCGGCCGAACGCCGCGCCGCCGAGGCCGCCGAGCAAGCCGCCGAAGAGCGTCGCGCCGAAGAGGCACGCGAAACTGCGGCTGCTGCAGCCGAGGAAGCCGAGCGTCGCGCCGCAGCAGAGCAGGAAGCAGAGGCAGAACGCCGTGCAGAAGCGGAGCGTCAGGCCGAGGCCGAACGAGAAGCCGAAGCGGCCCGCCAAGCGGAAGCCGAGGCGGAGGCCGAGCGGCAGGCGGCGGAGGAGCGGGAGGCCGAAGAGCGTCGCGCGGCAGCCGCACGGGAAGAGGCCGAACGCCTTGCCGAGGAAGAGCGTCAGGCTGAAGCCGAACGCCAGGCGGAAGCCGAGCGTCAGGCCGAAGCTGAGCGTCAGGCCGAGGAAGAGCGCCGCGCCGAGGCCGAACGTCAGGCCCAGGCCGAGCGCGAGGCCGAGGCTGCCCGAGAGGCGGAAGCGCAGCGACAGGCCGAAGCGGAACGACAGGCCGAGGCAGAACGCCAAGCCGAGGCGGAAGCCGCCCGTGAGGCCGCGCGGCAGGCGGAGGCGAACCAGCGCGCGCTGGAAGATGCGCTGCGCGAGGCCCAAGAAGGCGGCGCGGGCAACGAGGGGCAGGACAGCGCCTCGTCCGGGGATGCCTTTGGTGGGGATCGCCAGTCGATCGAAGGCGGCAGCGGCGCTTCGGCGGGGCAGGACCCGCTGGCGGCGGCGCTGGCCGGCGCCATGGCCGGCAATGGCGGCGAGGGGACGGAGAATGACGTCTCGGGGCCGCCGCGCGACCTGATGCAGCTGGTACCCGTCACCCCCGAGACTCGCGACGGTCAGGATGACGCGAACGCCGCGCCGATGGGCCAGCCGATGTCATTTGCGGAACGCGAAGGCCTGCGCTTTGCCATCCAGAACTGCTGGAATGTCGGGGCGCTGTCGGTCGAAGCGTCGCGGATGACGGTGTCGGTGGGCTTCAGCCTGACCCCGCAGGGGGTGCCCGACCAGAACAGCCTGCGCATCGTGGATTATCGCGGTGGTTCGGAAACGGGCGCCCAGCAGGCCTTCGAGGTTGCCCGTCGTGCCATTTTGATGTGCGGGCGCGCGGGTTTCGACCTGCCTGCGTCCAAATACGGGCGCTGGCGTGATGTCGTGGTGGATTTCCGCCCCGACGGCGTTGAATTTTAAGTATAACAGGGGACGAGGGCGGCCTTTCGCTTTCGCCCGACCCAAGGTAATGAGGACGTCATGTTCCGCAAGCTTATCCTCGCACCCGCCTTGCTGATGGCCCTGTCGGTTTCGACCGGCGTGATCGGCAGCGCGGCCCATGCGCAGGACACCCCCCTGCGCATCGAGATCACCGATGGCGTCATCGAGCCGATGACCATCGCCATCCCCCAGTTCCACGGATCGACCGAACTGGCGGCCAGGGTGCGCGGGGTCGTGGCCGACGATCTGACCGGCACGGGCCTGTTCCGCGAAATCCCCGCCGAAAGCCATGTCGCCAAGCCCGCCAGCTTTGCCGAAGCCGTCAGCTATGAGGATTGGCGCGCGGTGGACGCGCAGGCCATGGTCTCGGCCGCAGTGACGCAGAACGGCGACAACATCAGCGTGCGGTTCCGGCTTTACGATGTCGTGTCGGGGCAGCCGCAGGGCGACGGGATGCAGTTCGACGCCCGCGCCGCCGATTGGCGCCGCGCCGCCCACAAGATCGCCGATCAGGTCTATGCCCGGCTGACGGGGGAAAAGCCCTATTTCGACAGCCGCGTGGCCTTCGTGCAGGAAACCGGGCCCAAGAGCGCCCGCATCAAGCGCATCGGCGTCATGGATTACGACGGCGCGAACATCCTGTGGATGACGGACAGTTCGTCCCTAGTGCTGGCGCCCAAGTTTTCGGCTGACGGGCGCAAGCTGCTCTACACCAGCTATGACAGCGGGTTTCCGCAGATCCAGCTGATGGATGTGGCCACGGTGACGTCGCGCCCGTTGACGATCGACCAGGGCACGATGGCGTTTTCACCCTCCTTCAGCCCCGACGGGCGGTGGGTGGCCTATTCGCATGAAGATGGCGGCAATACCGACATCTGGCTGATGGATGTGGCGACCGGCGCGCAGCGGCCGCTGACGACCTCGCCCTCGATCGAGACCTCGCCCAGCTTCAGCCCGGATGGCAAGCGCATCGTCTTCGAAAGCGATCGTTCGGGCACGCCGCAGCTTTACATTATGCCCATCGAAGGCGGAGAGCCGACCCGCATCAGCTTTGCCGATGGGCGATACGGTGCGCCCGTCTGGTCCCCCAAGGGCGACATGATCGCCTTTACCAAGCAGATGGGCAGCACCTTCCACATCGGCGTGATGCGCACGGACGGGTCGTCGGAAAAGATGCTGACCCAGTCCTTCCTGGACGAAGGTCCCACCTGGGCGCCCAATGGCCGCGTGGTGATGTTCACGCGCGTCACCCCCGGGGGAAATGGTCAGCCGAGGTTGCATTCCGTGGACATCACGGGGCGGAACATGCGACCGATGAACCTGGATTTTGCCGCCTCGGATCCGTCCTGGGGCCCCCTGATGCCATGAGGATGACATGATGAACATCGCGACGAAGACCGCATTGACGGGGTGCCTGCTGGCCTTGGCCGCCTGCGCCCAGCCAGCGCCGCCGGTGGCGCCGCCCGTGGTCGATCCCTATGCCGCGGTCGGCGGGGGCGCGGTGTTCCAGGGCGATCTGAATGGCGGCACACTTGGGTCGCAGGCAACGGCGCAGTATTTCCAGGGGACCGTCGGCGATACCGTGCTGTTCCCGGTCGATCAGACGACCCTGACATCCGATGCCCGCGCGGTGCTGGCGCGCCAAGCGGCCTGGCTTTCGCAGAACGGCAATTTCACCGCCATCATCCAAGGCCATGCCGAAGAAACCGGCACGCGCGAATACAACCTGGCCTTGGGCGCCCGTCGGGCCAGCGCGGTGCAGGAATATCTGGTGGCCCAAGGGGTCGATCCCGGACGCATCCGCACGCTGTCCTTCGGCAAGGAACGTCCCGCCGAGACCTGTTCGGACGAAGCCTGCTATGCCAAGAACCGCCGCGCCGTGACCGTCGTCAACGACAGCGGGGTCGGCGCATGATCCGACGGGCCGCGCTTTCGGTGATGCTGGCGGTGTCGCTGGCCGGGGGTGCCTGGGCTGCGCCCGACGCGGCCACGCTGGCCGATCTGCGTGGCCAGCTGTCGGATCTGCGCGGCCAGTTGCAATCTTTGCGGTCGGAATTGCGGGCTTCGGGGACGGCGGGCTTTCAGGCGGCGGGCGGGGCATCGGCCATCGATCGCATGAATGCGATGGAAAGCCACCTGATGCAGCTGACCAACCAGGCCGAGCGTCTGCAGAACCGCATCAACAGCATGTCCCGCGACACCGACCGTCAGCTGGCCGACCTGGAATTCCGCCTGTGCGAGATTGACGAGACCTGCGACCTGTCCAGCCTGACGACGACCGTCCCGCATGCGGGTGGCAATCCGGACGTGGCCCCCGCCGCGCCGGCGCCGTCATCCGGCGATGATCCCGCCGCAACCCGCAGCGAGCAGGAGGATTTCGACGCCGCCCGCGCCGTGCTGGAGCAGGGCGACCATGCCCGCGCCGCCCAGATGTTCGCCAATGTCGCCCAGACCCATGCCGGTGGTCCCCTGACCGCCGAGGCGCTGTTCCTACGGGGGCAGGCCTTGCAGCTGGCTGGTCAGCCGCGCGAAGCCGCCGCCGCCTGGCTGGAAGGTTTCGCCGCCGATCCTGACGGCCCGCGCGCCGGTGAAAGCCTGCTGGGCATCGCCACGGTGATCGAAGGGCAGGGCGATGCCACCGCCGCCTGCCTGTACCTGGCCGAGGTTCCCGCCCGTTTCCCAGGCACGCCGCAGGCCACGACCGCCGAACAGCGCGTCGCCGAATTGGGTTGTGGCGTCGATGATCTGGGGGCGCTGGACCCGCTTCTGGACCCGTCGCTGGATCCCGAAGCTGCGGCGGACATGGCCGAATACCAGTGACCCCGCGATGACCGATCCCGTCGCCACGATCCAAGCCGCGCTGGACAAGCTGGCGGGGGATTTGCCCGCGCTTGGGCTGGCGGTGTCGGGGGGCGGGGATTCCATCGCGATGATGCATGTCGCCGCGGATTGGGCCAAGGGGCGCAAATTGATGGTCGCAACCGTCGATCACGGCCTGCGCCCTGAAAGCGCCGCCGAGGCGCAGGCCGTCGCCCGGGCCGCCCGCGCCCTGTCCTTGCCGCACGCGGTGCTGCTGTGGCAGCGCCAGACCGATGTCGGCAATCTGATGGCCCAGGCCCGCGATGCGCGTCTGCGGTTGCTGTCGGGATGGGCGCATCGCAACAACCTGCCCGCCGTGGCCTTGGGGCACACGGCCGATGACGTGGCCGAAACGCTGATCATGCGGCTGGAACGTGGATCGGGCATCGATGGGTTGGCGGCGATGGCGCCCTGGCGCGATGCTTTCGACATGCGCTGGCTGCGGCCCATGCTGGGGGTCGGGCGTGATGATTTGCGGCAATGGCTGGGCCGGAACGGCCATTCCTGGATCGACGATCCCAGCAATGACAATGCCGAGTTCGACCGGGTGCGCGTGCGCCAGACGATCGGGACGCTTGGGCTGGACATCGCCGGTCTGGCGCGGTCGGCGCAGCATATCGCGGATGCCCGCGACGCCCTGTGCGATTTCGCGCTGATGGTCGCACGTGACGCCCAGTTCGACCGCGGCAGCCTGTCGCTGCCCCTGTCCGAGCTGCGCGAGGCGCCGCCCGAGATCCGACGGCGCATCCTAGTCGCAGGTTGTCGTTGGGTCAGCGGGGCCGACTATCCGCCGCGACGGGCGACGCTGCTGCATGCGCTGGAAGCGATGATGTCGCAGGGGCGCGTCACGCTGGACGGGGTGATGCTGTCGCCAGCGGGCGGACGCCTGCGCCTGACTCGCGAAGCCGCCGCGGCCGCGCGGGCCGATGCGGTGCATGAGACGGGTTCGGGCACGCAGACCTGGGACCGCCGTTGGCGGATCATGGGAATGCAGCCCGGGCAGCATGTGGCCATGTTGGGGACGGATCTGCTGCCGCAGCTTGGCTGGCGTGATTCGGGCCTGTTGCGGGACGAGGCCGCCGCAAGCCCCGCGATATGGCAGGGGGACCGCCTGATCGGCGCGCCGCTGTTGCGACAGGTGCCGGGGATCACGGTTTCGGCCCTCAGGGGCGCGGCAGATTTCCGCAGTCTGGTGAAGGCGCATTGAACCTGTCGCGATAATCCCTATTTTCAATTCAAACCGCATTCCGCCGGAGGACCCGTTTTGGGCAACGCACGAAATTTCGCCTTCTGGGTGGTTCTGTTCCTGATGGTTCTGGCCCTGTTCAATCTGTTCAGCGACGGCTCGACCGCCATGAATGGCCGCCAGATCAGCTATTCCGACTTCATCCAGCGCGTTCAGAACGAACAGGTCAGCTCGGTCACCATCGATGGTGAGGATGTCGCCATGACCGGCGCGGATGGTCAGGAATATACCACCGTGCGCCCGATGGGCGAGGAGATCACCGACAAGCTGATCGCGCAGGGCATCGATGTCCGCGTGGTCAAGCAGCAAAGCTCGGGGTTGATGTCGCTGATCGGCGTCTGGCTGCCGTTCATCCTGCTGATCGGGGTGTGGATCTTCTTCATGAACCGCATGCAGGGCGGCGGAAAGGGCGGCGCGATGGGCTTTGGCAAGTCCAAGGCCAAGCTGTTGACCGAAAAGCATGGCCGCGTGACCTTCGACGACGTCGCGGGCATCGACGAGGCCAAGGAAGAGCTGGAAGAGATCGTCGAGTTCCTGCGCAATCCGCAGAAATTCAGCCGCCTTGGTGGCAAGATCCCGAAAGGCGCGCTGCTGGTCGGCCCTCCGGGTACCGGTAAGACGCTGCTGGCGCGTGCCATCGCGGGCGAAGCCGGCGTGCCGTTCTTCACCATCTCGGGGTCGGACTTCGTCGAGATGTTCGTGGGTGTCGGCGCCAGCCGTGTGCGCGACATGTTCGAGCAGGCCAAGAAATCCTCGCCCTGCATCCTGTTCATCGACGAGATCGACGCCGTGGGCCGCGCCCGCGGCGTGGGCATCGGCGGCGGCAATGATGAACGCGAACAGACGCTGAACCAGCTGCTGGTCGAAATGGACGGCTTTGAGGCCAACGAAGGCATCATCATCATCGCGGCCACCAACCGCAAGGACGTGCTGGACCCCGCGCTGCTGCGTCCGGGCCGCTTCGACCGCCAGATCCATGTGCCGAACCCCGACATCAAGGGCCGCGAGAAGATCCTCTCGGTCCATGCCCGCAAGGTTCCCGTGGGTCCCGATGTCGATCTGCGTTTGATCGCCCGCGGCACGCCAGGGTTTTCCGGTGCGGACCTGATGAACCTGGTGAACGAAGCCGCCCTGACCGCCGCGCGGATCGGCCGCCGTTTCGTCAGCATGGCCGACTTCGAGAGCGCCAAGGACAAGGTGATGCTGGGTGTCGAACGCCGCAGCATGGTCCTGACGCCCGAGCAGAAGGAAAAGACCGCCTATCACGAGGCTGGCCACGCCATTGTCGGCCTGTCGCTGCCCAAATGCGATCCGGTCTACAAGGCCACGATCATTCCGCGCGGCGGTGCCTTGGGCATGGTCGTCAGCCTGCCCGAGATGGACCGCCTGAACTTCCACAAGGACGAGGCCAAGCAGAAGATCATCATGACGATGGCCGGCAAGGCCGCCGAGATCATCAAATATGGTGAGGAAGGCGTGTCCAACGGCCCCGCGGGCGATATCCAGCAGGCCAGCCAGCTGGCCCGTGCCATGGTGATGCGGTGGGGCATGTCCGACAAGGTCGGCGCCGTCGATTACGCCGAGGCGCATGAGGGTTATTCCGGCAGCACCGGCGGCTTCTCGGTCTCGGCGGCCACCAAGGAGCTGATCGAACAGGAAGTGCGCGAGCTGATCGAGAGCGGATATCAGGAAGCCTATCGCATTCTGGTCGAAAAGGAGGTCGAGTTCGAGCGTCTGGCCAAGGGCCTGCTGGAATACGAGACCCTGACCGGCGAAGAGATCGGCAAGATCGTCCGCGGCGATTCCCTGGACAGCAATGACGATGATACGCCCAAGACCAAGATCCCCTCGGTGACGGCGGTGCCGAAAACCGGTCCGAACCCCGGCGGCGATCCCGCACCGGCGTGACGCCCGCCAGAAGGGCCTGACAAAAGAAGGCCCCCGATCCGGACAGGATCGGGGGCTTTTTCATGGCCTCAGGCCAAGACCGGCGTGATCGCCAGCGTGCTGCCCGTGGCATGCGAATAAGGGCAGACGTGATGCGCCCCCTGGATCAGGTCCTGCGCCTGATCACGGTCCATGCCCGGCAGGTCCACGATGATCTGCACGTCCAGGCCGAAACCGTTATCATCGCGCGGGCCGATCCCCACCGAAACCTTGACCGACGTATCCGCCGGAACCTGCACCTTCTGCGAGGCCGCGTAATGGCGCAATGCCCCCATGAAGCAGGCCGAATACCCCAGCGCAAACAGCTTTTCGGGGTTCATTCCCGCATCCGACATGCCGCCTAGTTCTTTCGGGACGGTCAGATCGAACCCGGCGCTGCCATCGTCGATCGCGGTGTGGCCGTCGCGACCCCCGCCAGAGGCGACGGCAGCGGTGCGATACAGGACCTTGGTAACCATGACTTAACCTTTCGCGATAATGGATAGCGCGACATATAATAGCTTTGCGGATAAAAGCAATCGTTGCGATCCAATCGCGCGCCACCTAAAATGCTCGGATGAACCAGATCAAAGAATCCCCGTTCGACGACATGCTTTGCTTTGACGTCTATGCCGTCAATCTGGCCTTCGGGCGGATCTACAAGCCGCTCTTGGACCCCCTTGGCCTTACCTATTCGCAATATCTGGTGTTGATGTCGCTGTGGACGCAGGACGACCAGACGGTCGGACAGATCGGGGGCGGCCTTGGGCTGGACAGCAGCACCCTGACCCCGCTGATCAAACGGATCGAGGCTGCAGGTCTTGTGGTGCGCAATCGCGATCCCTTGGACGAAAGACGGGTCATCGTGTCGCTGACGGATCAGGGAAGGGCGCTGCAGGCCCATTCCAGCCATATCCGGTCCTGCGTGGTGTCCGGATTGGGGATGTCGCTGGAGGAATTGCAACAGTTGCAGGCGATGATCCGGAAACTGCGCAGATCCATCGTCGCGCAGGACCAGGACTAGGCCCGAGGCCCTTGCGATTCGGCGTCCGAAAGTGCAATGGGTCGCCATCATGACACCGACCGATGACATTCCGGATATGCCCGCCCTGCGCCTGGAAATCGATGCGCTGGATGGCGAATTGATGGCGCTTCTGGCCCGTCGCCATGCGCTGATCGATCGCGCGGCCCGCATCAAGGCGGGAAATGGCTGGCCCGCCCGCATTCCCGAAAGGGTCGAGGAGGTGGTGGCCAACATCCGCGCCCATGCCCTGCGACACGGGCTGGACCCCGATCTCTATGACCGGCTGTGGCGCGCGTTGATCGAGGCCGCCATCGCGCAGGAAGAACGCCACTTGAACAAGGATCGCCCATGACCGCCCAGATCATCGACGGCAAGGCTTTTGCCGCCCGCCTTCGCACGCGCATCGCAGCCGAGGTGGCCGGCATGGCCGAACGCGGCATCAGGCCCGGTCTGGCGGTGGTTCTGGTGGGCGAGGATCCGGCAAGCCAGGTCTATGTCCGCTCCAAGGGGCGGATGACGCGCGAAGTGGGCATGGAGTCGTTCGAACACCGGCTGCCCGTCGATACCGCGCAGGACGACCTGCTGGCGCTGGTCGCGCGCCTGAACGCCGATACGGCGGTAAACGGCATTCTGGTGCAGCTGCCGCTGCCGGATCATATGGACGAGGCCGCCGTCATCAATGCCATCGCTCCCGAAAAGGACGTGGACGGGTTCCACATCCTGAATGTCGGGCGTCTGGCCACCGGGCAAAAAGCCATGGTGCCCTGCACGCCCTTGGGCTGCCTGATGCTGCTACGCGACCGGTTGGGTTCGCTGTCGGGCAAGAACGCGGTGGTGATCGGGCGCAGCAATATCGTCGGCAAGCCGATGGCCCAGCTGCTGCTGCGCGACAGTGCGACGGTCACCGTGGCCCATTCGCGCACCGCCGACCTGCCGGGGCTGTGTCGTCAGGCGGATATCGTGGTGGCGGCGGTCGGTCGCGCCGGTTTCGTCAAGGGCGACTGGATCAAGCCCGGTGCGACGGTCATCGATGTGGGCATCAACCGGACCGAAGACGGGCTGGTGGGCGATGTCGATCAGGCATCGGTCGAACAGGTGGCGGGCGCCCTGACGCCCGTGCCGGGGGGCGTCGGCCCCATGACCATCGCCTGCCTGCTGGCCAACACCCTGACGGCCACGGCGCGCGCCAACGGCCTGCCCGACCCCGAAGGCCTGACCCCCTAGGCCTGCGCCGCCACGCGCGCTGCAAGGCGCAATGCGTGGGTCGGCTGATCGGAGGCCACGGGCAGGACCGGATCATAGGCCGCGCGGATCAGCGCGGCCATCTGCCCGTCAGCCGTGAAATCCGTGGCGAAGGTCAGGGCCGATTGCATCATCACGCGTTCGGCCAGAAGGGCAGGATGGGCATCGGCCAGCGGTCCCGACATGTTCAGGAAGGTCAGGCACGCCCGGATGCCGCCATGGTCGTCATAGCGGAACAGTCGGTACTGATCGGCCGTGCCCCCGGCCAACCGCTGTGGCAGGTCCGCGACGCCGGTCAGATGGGCAAGGTCGGGGATGTCCTTCAGCTCGTCCCAGCTGCGCAGGAAGAAGACCATCAGGTTGGCGCCCATCTCGGGATCGGTCTCGATCACCGGGTGGCCGGCATGGGCGAAGCCGGCCTTGATGGCGGCCCGAAAGATGTTCAGTGATTCATCGGCCAGGCCGAAGATCACCGGCGCCACGGGCCGCCCCCAACGGGCGCAGAGAAACCGCTGATCGGATTGGGTGAACAAGGCCTCGATCCGGTCGGCGGTCATCGGTGCGTCCTGGTGCATGGGGCTGTTCCCTCTTGTTGCTTTTCGTGATGGATGTCTGCACCGGAAGGACCCGATGCAGATGTCCCGTCATTCGACGATGTTTGCGTCGGTTGCGGCGCGCAGCTGGTCTTGGGTGACGCCGTCGGCCAGTTCGACGATCTTCAGGCCGCCGGGGACGAC
>NZ_JPKW01000016.1:0-62085 GCF_001887735.1 Paracoccus sp. SM22M-07 | reverse complement strand
CCGAAACACTACCTATTCTCGGCCTATGCGTTTCGACATGATCTGTGAAGCCAATGGGTTCGAGCACCGGCTGACCAAGCCCAACCACCCCTGGACCAACGGACAGGTCGAACGGATGAACCGCACAATCAAAGAAGCGACCGTAAAACGCTTCCACTACGACACCCATGATCAGCTGCGGACGCACCTTGCTGACTTCATGGCTGCTTACAACTTCGCTCGCAGGCTCAAGACAATCAACGGGCTCACACCCTACGAATACATCTGCAAGATCTGGACTTCAGAGCCGGACAGATTCATCTTGAACCCGATCCACCAGATGCCGGGACTGAACACAACGGCTGTGTAGAAACTCGTTGCCGATGACCGTTCACACTGAGGCGAGGATGTGGACGACCCGCTGCGGTGCAGATTTCGACAGGAGGTGGTTCGACGCGTTCTTTCAGGCCCTCACTGCCGCCATCAGGCCGCGGATCCCGATCAGCGCCACCATCCGCTTGATGTTGTAGGCAAGGACGTTCAGCGCGATCTCTGTTTTCACGTTCTTCAGCCGTCGGGTCAGAAAGTGGGATGTGCCCATCCACGCCTTGATGGTGCCGAACGGGTGCTCGACCGTGCCTCGGCGGATGGTTATCGGTTCGGTCGGTCCGATCAGCCTCGCCCGCGCCGCCTCGACCAGATGCTCGTGCGCCCACCGCGTGATCCGGCGCTCCTTGCCGGTCGTGCATCGCGATCTCATCAGGCACGTGCCGCACTCGCTGGTCCAGTGGCGGCGGAGTTCCAAACCGTCTTCCTCGGTCGTGTAGCGATACGGTAGCGCTTCCCCTGCAGGACAACGATAGATATCCGCATCGGCCTCATAGGCGAAGTCCGCCTTCTCATACATGCCCTAGAGGCGGTTGCCTGACGTCTCCGGGCGCGGGACTGTCGTAGTGATGCCAGCCTCATGGCAGGCCAGGATCTGCCGCCCGCTGAAGTAGCCCTTGTCGGCCAGCACATGCATCTCGTCGCGACGAAGTGCATCCTTGGCCGCCTTTGCCATCGGCACCAGAAGATCATGGTCATGACCCTGGTTGGTGACTTCATGCGCGACGATCAGGTGGGTCTCGGTGTCGACGACAGTCTGGACATTGTAGCCGACCATTCCGCTGTTCCGGGCGCTGGTGGCCATGGCGCGGGCATCGGGATCGGTCAGCGATATCTGCCCATCCGGCGCATCGGCCAAGGCCCGACCCATGGCTTGCAGGTGTTGGATATGCTGCCGGACACGCCCGTAACGCTTGGCCAGATGCGCGACCTTCTCGGCCCGAACCTCACCCTCCTCCTGTCGATCGACCCGCGCCATCTCCGCAATGTAGCGCTCGACGTCCGCCTCCAGGTGGGCGATGCGGCTGGCGATCTTGCCCTTGGTGAAGTTGCGATCCCGGCTGTTGACGGCCCGGAACTTGCTCCCGTCGATGGCAACGCAGGCGCCCTTCAGCACGCCGATCCGGCGGCAGATCTCCACGAACTGAGCGCAGCTGCGGCGGATGCCGGGGCCGTTGTCGCGTCGGAAGTCGGCGATGGTCTTGTGATCCGGGACAAGGCGGCCGGTCAACCACATCAGTTCGACGTTCCGCCCGGCTTCACGTTCCAGTCTGCGGCTGGACGGGATCCGGTTCAAATAGCCGTATATGAACAGCTTAAGCAGCACGGCAGGATGATATCCGGGTCGCCCCGTCCGCGCCGGCGCCAATCGCGCAAATCCGAGCGAAGGCAGATCGAGCTCATCAACAAACAGATCAACCACCCGAACCAGGTGATCCTCGCCAATCCAGTCCTCAAGACGATCTGGAAAAAGAGCCGTCTGTTCCCGCGCAGTGCCTTCGATGAAACCCGACATGCCGATCTCCCGCCACCATGTCTAAGTCTACCATAAGGCCGAGTTTCCACACAGCCTCGGCTCTTCGCTTCGATGCTCGCGCAACACTCCCGCCTAATCCGGGTGGGCCAACTCTCGGATGATTGCCAGCTCTATTTTTCTGGGCTTTGCTACTGCAAATCCAGCAATTCACTAGGAATGAAAATGGATAGCACGACGAAATTTGCAGGCCGCTGCCTTTGCGGTGAAGTCACAGTAAGCGTCGAGGGCGAGCATGATCCACAGCCGGGCGCATGCCATTGCCGCATGTGCCAACGATGGACCGGGGGAGTCTTCCTTGCATTCACGGCCGCCGCCGAGGCGGTTACCGTGGAAGGTCCGGTCAGGCACTTTCAATCCACACCATTTGCTGAACGCGCGTTTTGCGGCATCTGCGGAACGCATCTTTGGATGCGAAACACAAACAACCCGGCAGCGGAATACGATTTGATGGCAGGCTTATTTGATGCCACCTGTGAGTGGCCGTTGCGCTCTGAGATCTACACTGACAAGGCCATGGCTTCGATCCGGCTGGAAGGCGATCACAAGCGGAAGACCGAAGCCGAGTACGAAGGATCCAATCCGCACGTTAATTGAAACGCCTGTAAAGCGCACACCTCGACTTAGACCACTCACCGCTATGCGCTCCCGGCAACGACCGGGGCAATGGATTTCTTCGCGTTGACCTGCGGGGCATCTATTCAGGGGCGGGTGGCTAGAGGCCAAACGTAAAGGCAGAAGTCATAAAATCTCGCCCCCCTCATAACGGTATAAAGAAGCGCATAAACGGAATTATGAATCATCTTCAGGTTGTGGGTAGTCTAGCAGGTCTTGCTCTATGACCACGCTGACTTTTTGCGCATAACTTTGCAGCTGGAATGACATGAGCTTCAGCTCGTCGAGCTGTGCAACAAGCCTCTTGGATGGACCTCTGGTCTCGAGGTGATCTCTATTCCGTTGCACCTGCGCCCTGATTGCCTCGCATTGCGCCAGTACTTCGGTCAAGCTTACTAGCGCTGTGCTACGGGGAACATTCTTTTCGGCACAAAGGGATCCCAAGCGGTAAAACTCCCATTCCGTGTAGCCTTGTGCAGTTCGAATATCAGCCTCCACTTCAGCCAAACGGTCTCGGGTCCTCAAACTCAGACCTTCACGGCGGCTTCTTTCTGTCTGTGTCAGTCCTAAAAAAGCTAAGATACCTTTCCGCACATTTCCCCCAAACTGATCACTCGGAACAAAACTACTCTGTCTACTTGACCTGCGCGCTAAAAACTTGCATTCATGCAGTGAGACGTATTGCGCCCGGAGAAATCTGAGGCGCTTTTTTCATGGCCAAGTCTGCCTAGCGACATGCGCTTTTCTGGAAACATGACGGCCCCTGACGTCGGTCGGCGAGCAGATCCACTGCTGATTAGTGAGTCTTTTGCTGAAAAATAAAAAGGTTCGTCATGGTCTTCTTTACGATTTCTCGGGCATCGTCTTCGGGGATCCCTACATCCGCGCAAGCCTTGGCGACGGCATTCATTATAAGTTGAAACGTAGATGAAGCATCGGGGCGAACTTGTTTGGCCATCCTCGTGAATCCTTCGAGATGATTGTGGATCGATAAGACCACACCTGCTAGCTTCCAGCAAATTTTCTCGTATTCCCATCCGCTCTGGTCCCCCTAGGGAGGGGAGGGCGCGGCCCCGGCACCCACACCGCGCGGGCCCCCTCCGAAATTCACGAGGTGTGCCATGATGGAACGAAAAGCCATTTGCCGCCCGATGCCTCCGGTCGATCAAGTCGAAGGCTTTGAAACCTGGTTCGGTCCTGTGCCCGAGCTTGCAGAGTGGGCCACCGCCTCCTTCGTCGCCGACGGCGCGCCTTTGTGGAACCCGGATCATGAACACCTGCGCTCAGCCTCAATCTGATTCCTCTGATCCAACGTCTCCAATGCCAAGAAGGGCCGCATGGTGATCCCGGTGATGCTGCTTGGCGACACACTGGCCCTCGGACTGGTGAACGGGACCGCCATTCAGGCGAATGACCGCCGCGAGATGATGGCTGCAGAGGGCACGACCCCTACCCCCGCCGACCAGCTACGCATTGGCAGCACCCAATACGCGATCATCCGGGCGGAGCCTTTTGCGCCAAGTGGCGTCGCGCTATCCTATGACCTGGTCCTGAGGGTATGATCATGACGCAGAAGCGCAACCGTCGCTGGTTAGAAGTATCAGTGCTCGACCTCCCTTGCCGCGTCGAGGTGGATGCAAACGCCATCAGCGGCGAGCCTGAGGAGAGCTGCGCACGCCATACTCCTCCCGGTGATAGGTCGGGCGAGCTATGGCTGCCCGGGTGGCCAAAGCGCGCAATATAAAGCAGCCGAAGATTACACACCCTGCTCCGCTTTGGCGGGGCATTTAGTTATGAGGGCCTGACATGGCGTATCTCCCTGCCGACATCCTTGATGCGCTGGACATCCTCGAGCCTGCAATCCGGGATGCTTTCATCGAGGCCATCAACCAGATCACCAGCGCGATCCGGCTGAAGGAGCTGGAGGAGATGATCCGCGCGGGCGACATCGAGGAGGCGGTGGAGGCACTGCGTATTGAGGAAGGCTTCTTTGGTCCGCTCTATGAGGTACAGCGCAACGCCTACATGCGAGGGGGCCAGCAGATCCTGGCATCGACCCGCGTTCGCGACCCTTACGACGGCAGTAGGTTCGTCTTCAGCTTCAACGGGCGGCACGACCGCGCCGAGAGGTGGATTCGCGAACAATCATCGGTGCTGATCACCAAGGTGATCGAGGAACAGAAGGAGCAGGCCCGTATCGTCATCCGCGAAGCGGCCGAGGCCGGGCAGCATCCGCGCGACACCGCCCGCGCCATCGTCGGCAAGGTCGATCCTGCGATTGGCAAGCGCGAGGGTGGCTTCATCGGCCTCGACAGCCGCCGCCGGGGCGTTTTTCAAAAGGTCATGGCAGACATGGTCACGCCTGAAGGTGTTCGCGATCTGGTCACCGTGCCGCGCGACGGCACCGCGCCCTTCGTGACGCTGGAAAGCGTGAACCAAGCGACCGAACAGCGCATCCTGCGTGCCTACCGCGCCGGGGTGGCCGCCAGCGCCGCCGACATCGCGATCAGTTGCAAGCAGTTGCGCAACAAGCTGCTGAAGGACAGAGGCGACACCATCGGGCGTACCGAGGCGCTGAACGGCTTGCGCGCCGGGCGGCATGAAGGCTTCTTGCAGTTGGTCGACAGCGGGGCAGTCCGACGCGATCAGGTGCGGATCAGATGGCAGGCCACCCTCGACGGCAGCGTGCGGGACAGCCACCGGCACCTACACGATCAGACGATCAAACTCGGCAAGTTATTCAACCCTGGCCCGGGCGTGTTCATGGCCTATCCCGGCGATCTGGAGCACAGCCCCGGCAATCTGAAGGGGCTGGCTGCCAACGTCATCCAGTGCAGATGCCTTGCTGTCTACAGGATCAAATCAGATCTTTTGAAAGACTAGGCACAACCGTGATCTGTTTCTAAAGTTGGCAGAGATCAACCCAAACGGGACTTTCATATGCGTGTGTCGGGCAATCGCAGGGGCAGTGATATCACCACTTCCAAACTTGATGAGCATACCGTTCGCGACATCAGAAATCGGCTGGCTGATGGAGAGTGTGGTCAATCTATCGCGGTGGAGTTCGATATCTCGCCGCAGCAAGTTTCCAACATCAAGCACCGACGAAGTTGGGCTTGGGTAGAGTAGCGTAGGCCGCCTTCGGGCGGTCTTTTGCATTGAGGCCGCCCATGAACAGCAGGTCATTTTCTGCCTACATTGCGGCCTTTGCCGACAAGACCAATGAACAGATGCAAGCGGTCCTGTCAGAGAGCATCCAGGACGTCATGGACACCGATCCTGATCGAGGCGCGGGCCAATGCGCGCTGGTCGCTCGACTTCGTGCATGACCAGTTCGCCTGCGGGAGGCGCTTCCGGGTGCTGAACGTAGTCGATGACGTCACGCGCGAGTGTCTTGCGGCGGTCCCGGACACCTCGATTTCGGGTCGCCGCGTGGGCCGGGAGCTGACGGCCCTGATCGAACGCCGCGGCAAGCCCGGGATGATCGTGTCGGACAATGGCACTGAACTGACCTCGAACGCGATCCTGAAGTGGTGTGCCGAGCACAAGGTCGAATGGCATTACATCGCCCCTGGAAAGCCGATGCAGAACGGTTTCGTGTAAAGCTTCAACGGCAGGATGCGGGACGAGTTCTTGAACGAAATGCTGTTTCATAACCTTGCCCATACCCGCGACCTGATCGTGGCTTGGGTCACCGACTACAACACCGAAAGGCCCCACTCGGCCCTCGGCTCCCAGACCCCTGCAGGCTTGGCCCTGCACATGACCACCGCAATCGCCCGACCCGCTGCACGCGATGAGGGTTCCGCGCGCCGGGCGATTCCTCAACCCGCGCCAAAAAGCGTAAATCAGCAACCGGCCCCGGTCGCAGATGGATGAAATACCAGTGGCAGGTCATGGGATCAAACACCTAGGTACCCAAGATGGGTGTAGGTAAGTCCGAACCCCTTGGATGGCATGAGGGAGCGTGCAGTGAAGTCAGTAGTCCTGACATCCAGATAAAATTTTCAGTATAGCACTCATTTTCCGGCGGTAAGCTTCAGAGATCTCAATGTCGAAACGAAAGCAGATAGCATGAGTCGAACGACCATTGCATGAGGATGTCTCGGTTTGGTGAAGGAGGCCAAATGCGGTCCAAAGATCCAATAAACAGAAATTAGAAAACGACCGATCGAATAGCGAACAAGGTGATTATCACGGAATGCTCGGAGTGCTTTGACGTCGGGATGGAATGGATTGCCAAAAGCCGCGGTAGCTACGAAACAGGTAGGGGAATTGGCCTCTCCAGATTCGTTTTCGTCAAGGCCGTGGTCATGATCATAGTGGTCGTGATAATCATGGTCGTCTTCTTCGATGTCGTCATGATCGTCGACCTCTTCTTCGCTTGGGAAGCCAGGAAGATGATCCGTGTCATCGGCAGGTTCATCCGGGGCTTCTTCATGATCAGGTTCCCCGCCAGTATCATCGTCAGGATGATGAACCTCTGTTCCATCCTCGTTTCCTGTTCCCGGACCTTCTTGTGGCGGCAGTCCTAAAACTGGACCATCGCTCTCATCGCCAGGATCGGGATGCGTCGGATCATGTCCACCGTCATCCTGGTGGCCTTCTTCATCATGACCAAACTTCTTCAATGTAGCGTCCAAGCTATCGAAGTAATGATCTGCGTTGCCTGTCTCTGTTCCATCATGAATAGTCTTGTAGATTTCCTTTATCTGCACGCCACTCAGCGAACTGAAATGTTTGCTGGTTATCGAGATCGCCTGATCACTGTCCATGAAGTCCAAGATCTGGTCTTGGAGCTCATCGGCCTGATCAGCATAGTTCTCTAGCCTGACAAAATGACCGCTCGGCAAGTTGATAATCGCATCATCACCATCGATTTGAATTTCAGCATGAAAATCTTCAATATTGTCGAATTGATGCGACAACCCGATAACGTCATCCGAAGAAAAGTCCGTTATGGTATGGTTTCTCTCCCCGCCGATGATGAAGCTGTTATGTCCGCCACCACCCTCGAGCTTGCTTTCGCCAGTCTCGTCACCGATACCCGAGAAAATCAGATCATCGCCGGCCCCGCCAACGATCAGGTCATCGCCTTCGCCGGTGAATATGACATCGCCGTCATGTGAAGCTTCGATGTGATCGTCGCCCTTCCCCCCCGAAAGAATATTGTGACCTCGGTCCCCAATCAGGGTATCGTTGCCAACGTGACCTCTCAGGATATCATTGCCCGCTCCACCTTGGATGAAGTCGTTGACCATCCCATTGGACGGATCGGTCGTGTTATGGGCGCCCTCGATAACCAGGTCACGATCATAATCTGAAACGACGACCACCACCATTTCCCCTGGAGAAACGGCTGGTATATCTTCGGGTTTCAGTCCGGCGCTGACCTTCGTGTCCGCGCGAGCATCCGCAATGCCGTCTGGCGCTGTGAACTCGGTCGCGGATTCATCGAACCATGGGGAGTGTGGAGAGTTTGCGGGTGTCAGTTCGTAGAAAGTGAGGTGTTCCTGACCATCGAGGTCTACCAGATCGATGGGCGCAACCTGGGTCCCTCCGTTGAACATGAAGATGATGCTCTGATCGCTTTCGCTAAATCCGCTGACACGATCCAAGTCGGGATAGTCGACAACACTCCTGATCTCATCTTCCTTCATGACGGTCTTATCAATCAGATAAGTCTGCGCAATGTCGAATACCTGTCCCATCGGGGTGGCGATGGCGACAATATCTCCCTCGTCACTCTCGCCATAGGGAAACTTTGTGTCGTAGAATTTGTTTGACAGCCATTCGTAGGCAATTCCCCAGTGGCTGATTTCCTCAATGCCGGAATTCACTGCTCCGGAAAACGCCTCCAGCCATGCGGATCCCTGCTCGATCCCTATGGCGGTGTTCTCACCTATATTGAACTCTGACAGGTAAAGCTTGAGGTCGTCAGAAAATCCATAGGATTCGTTGAAGACCTCCATGGGCTTTATGGCCCAATCTATTTTTTGTTCTATGGCATTCGCGTCGGGGTACGAGTGCTGAAATATCGTTCCGACCAGCTCACGGTTGTCCAAGGAGATCTGGGAAATAATGTCTCGTGACTCCTGTGGCCCGACGGCAGTCCAGCGGCCATCCTCGCCCTGCTCGGCCTTCCATTGCACTCCGGCTTGGATGCCTATGGATGGTTGATACCATTCACCATTCTGATCCGAAATGCGTTCGATCATCTCGCTGATCTTCGGTATCTCGAAGTTGGCTATTTTTCCATATTCCTCGCCGCTCAACGATCCCCAATGCTTGCTGCCCCAATATTCATTGCCAATCTCTATGTCCGATATATCCGAATCCGGAAAATCTTGGAGAGCTTGTTCCAGATTATCGAGATATTTATCAAAGCCTGCGTGATCAAACTCGGCAGTGTCTTTATTGTAGAACTGAAATGTCGGCGTGACGATCGTGACAGCTTTGCCCTCTGCCTCGGAAAAACTCAAAGCCTCTCTGATCGTCAGGACATAATCGTCATCGGCTCTATCCAAGGCATTTCCAAATATCTTGTCGAGACCTCCATTTTCCCATGTCTGATCTTCGGTAACTCCCCCGCCGGGGTATCTAAAGGACGAGAAGTCAATTTCCTTCAAGACCTCGGCGTATGGTTCGCCTTCGCGCAAACTGTCTCTGGTCAGGATCATATTCGCGCCGAAATGCGCGCTGGTGATGACATGCATTCGTTGGAAGCCCCCAGATGTCGGTGGTATGATCCTGGCCTGTGACGCCAGGTCATTTCCGTTAGGGGTAGCTACACAAGGTTACTGGCGGGTTAATTGATTTACAAAATTGTTATTAATAACTTAATCTTATTTTAGCATTTATTGCTGCAGCCATCCTGTGAACTCCGCACCGCTGGTCTCGTAAAGCGCGACGTATTCGCAGCCGCGATCGCCGGGGGCGCGCATCTGCTGGTCGCGGTCGGTGTATTTGCCGAGGAACGTGGCATTGCGGTCGCAGAAGGGGCCATCGGCGGTTTCCGTTTCGGGACGGCGGATATCCGAGATCCGGCCGCGGTAGATGTGGATGGCCGGCCCTACGGCCGCGCCCTCGACGAAGAGCAGCAGCCGCTGGCGGATCACCGCGTCGCGCCATTCCGCCTTATCGCTCATATGCGCCAGAGACAGCGCCCGGCTGACCGCGCCGAAGCGGACCTGGCCGGGTGGGCGTCCCTCACCCCCGAGGCGCGGATGCCCGAAGCTTCGATAACGCCATGGGCGGCCAGCCATTTGTGGGTGCCGTCATGCCAGGGCGTGCTGCCAGAGGTGGTTCGGTTTGTCTGAACAGGTTCCGGGCATTCTCTAAGTGGTTTTCTGCCTTGGTTACGCCGCCACCGCTTCGGGCATCGGCTCGTTGAAGTAGGCCTGGTCGGGCGTTTTCCCGTCAAGCGATGAGTGTGGGCGCCGGCTGTTGTAGAAGCCGAGATAACGACCGATCGAGGCGCGTGCTTCCGAGACGCTAGCATAGGCCCGCAGGTAAACCCCCTCGTATTTGGTGGTCCGCCAGAGGCGTTCGACGAAGACGTTGTCGCGCCAGGCACCCTTGCCGTCCATGCTGATCTTGATCTCACGGGCGGCCAGAACCTTGATGATCTCGGCGGAGGTGAACTGGCTGCCTTGGTCGGTGTTGAAAATCTTGGGCGCACCATAACGCGCAAGCGCCTCCGCCACTGCTTCGATGCAGAAATCCGCCTCCAGCGTGATCGACACGCGCCATGCGAGGACGCGGCGGGTGAACCAGTCCAGCACAGCGGCGAGATAGATGAAGCCGCGCGCCATCGGAATGTAGGCGATGTCCATCGCCCAGACCTGATCGGGCCGGGTGATGGTCAGTTTCCGCAGCAGGTGGGGATAAATCTTGTGCCCCGGCGCCGGTTTCGAAGTGTTCGGCTTCCAATAGAGAGTTGCGTTGCCCATGCGCTGCATGAGCGTGGCAACGTGCAGTCGCCCGACCTTGAAGCCTTCCTGCACCAGCAGGCCCTGCAACATCCGGCTGCCAGCGAAGGGGAACTCCATGTGCAGCTGGTCGATGCGATGCATCAGTTTCAAATCGGCTTCCGAGATCGATCGCGGGCGGTAATAGACGCTGCCCCGGCTGATCCCCAGAACGATGGCTTGGCGGCTGACGCTCAGCTTCGCGGTGGGATCGATCATCTTTTTGCGCTCGGCGTCAGACCCGCCTTGCCGAGCGCGACGGACAAAAAATCGTTCTCCAGCGTCAGCTCTCCGATTTTCGCACGCAGGGTCTTCACGTCGATCACCGGTTCCGCCTCAGCCTTCGAGCCATCACAGAACGCTCCGGTCGCGCCCTCGAGCAGCTGGTCGCGCCACGGCTTGATCTGGTTCGGATGGACATCGAAATCCTGCGCCAGTTCGATCAGCGTCTTCTTGCCCTTGATCGCGGCTACCGCCACTTTCGCCTTGAATGCCGGGCCGTGGTTCCGGCGCGGTCGTCTTGTCATGGTCATCTCCTCGCCCGCAGCATCATGCTGCCGTTACGCGGAAAATCCACTTATCCCGGCTGTTCAGATTTTCGGAGCCACCTTTAGCGCTTCTATACGGAGATTTTGGGCACCCAAACCCACGTGAATCGCATCACGTCTTACATCGTGATGGGATCACCCAAAGATGAGCGCTCCACCCAATCGGAGAGGACAAGACGGCCCCTGTTGCGGGCCTGTAGTCAAAAGTTACCAAATGACTTAGAAGAGCTCTTCTCGTCAGTACCACGTCAAGCATTGGCAGGCACTATGCCTCACAAGACAATTGTATTTGGAGAGGTGAATCCGACGGGAGCCGCAGGAGCGATTATCGGCGCCTAAGTTGTGAAGCTGGAGCCTAACTTACTACTAGTGGGAGTGCCGTCCCTCTGCTCACGGGCCGTGCAGTGTCGTTTAGGTCTGCAGGCAAACAAGCCTCCAGCAACCAATGGATAGCCCAATCGGATCCAGCGTTAGAAAAGCACCAAATACAACCCAAACGCGAAACTCCCATAGGTTCGAGCTGTCGCCCACAGGTGTTGCAGAAGCACATTTTCATCATGGAAGTCCTAGATTCTGGTCGTTTACTCCTTTCAACACAACAAAGTTACCTGAACATTAAGCTTCGGCGTTATTCTGCCTATGGTTGAATTTTCTTGGAACTTTTTGAAAGCACCCACTACTTCGCCGTGGTTGATGCAGAACTACGATGATGTTGCCTCCCACAGAGAGCTTCGTTTGACCATAAAACGAACATGCATGCGCCGGCAGTTTGCAGACGGCGGCTGACCACAAGCCAAGATATGGCGATCTGGACCGTTATGCATGCTAACGCTTGGCGTTAGGAGTTTCGAAAAATCGGCGCGCAACCGTGGTGCCTTGTCCAGCCAGTTTGCATAATTTCTCACGCGGACAGCGCTGCTTTGCACATGCCCATCCTGCAAGAGAATGTCATCTGACTGCGTTGGTGCAGCATATGGCGGAGCTACGCGGAATATGTGCTGAGTTCTTTAAAATTTTAGTAATTACAAATCTTTACGTTCATTACATTCCAATTACTCCAGTGTCAGCTTCCATCGAACCCAAATGCAATGATGGAACGGTCAGGCACATGGACATGTCGAATAATGACAATGGCACAATCGTTGGATCAGGAGGGCACGACCATGGCGGCGGACATTGGACCGATGTCCTCACAGGAACGGTTGGCAACGATACCTTGCATGGTGGTGATGGCGTACGGGACATCTCTGGCTGGGCCGGCAATGACGTAATCTATGCAGGTGTCCATGGCGGGTCCGCGGCGGGCGGATATGGGAACGATACCATCTATGCTTATGGCTTCGGTGCCCCGCTGCCGCAGCGATTTCAGACACACGTTTTTGGAAACCAAGGCGACGATACGCTTATATTGGATATGTCGCGCCAGCCAGGCGACATCTATGATGTGCGCTTCGGCCATCACGTCTTCGGCGGTGAAGGATCAGACAAGTTTGTCTTCAACAATGTTGCTGGAAGCGGTCAGTACATCATTGGTCGACTGGACGATTTTGACCCAACATATGACAGCATTTGGGTCGACGGCCAAGAGGTGGACATCTATCGTCCTCCGGAGAACGTAAGGGTTGTTGAGTTCAAGGACCAGCAGTGGCTCGTCATCGATAATCGCATTTTTTACTCTCTCGAAGGCGCTAGGCACAGATCCCCTACGATAGCGGCCGATGATCGAAACTCGTCGACAGGTGAAGAAAATCACTTCATTGACTGGCCTGAGGATTGGAACGATGGAATTCCGTCCAACATCGACGTCAGATATCAAAATCCTTTCAACTTTGTTCCGTCGTATTTCACCCCGACAGATATGAGTTTTGAAACTTACTTCAGGCCGAACGGTCACATGTTCGATGGCACGGAAGGTAATGATAAGATCGAAGGAAGCCCAAGTCACGGTCAGGTGCTTAGAGGAATGAACGGAAATGACTGGATCTTTGGAAATAGATCCGACGACAAGTTATATGGAAACGCTGGTTCTGACTACATTGATGGTTACCACGGCAATGATACCATTTCCGGCGGATACGGATACGACACAATCGATGGAGGAAAAGGCCATGATGTGATCTATGGAAACGCAGGCAATGATGTTATCGCGGGGGGCTCCGATAACGATACAATTCACGGGGACGATGGCAATGACACGATTTTCGGTGGATCTGAGGAAGATCTGATTTACGGGAATATTGGTGACGATATGGTTTTCGCCGGGCCTGGCCGTGATAGGGTGTTCGGCGGTCAAGGTGATGATACAGTCAACGGCAATAATGATAATGACTTCATCGATGGTCAAATCGGAAATGACAGACTTTCAGGCGGAGGCGGTAAGGACACGATCCACGGCGGATTTGGCAACGACGAGATCAAAGGCGGGAACGGCAAAGATCTTTTGATCGGCGGCGAAGGTTCCGACCGGATGTTCGGTGGCACGGGGCCGGATAGGATCTTCGGAAACGGTGGGTCCGATCGCATTATCGGCGGGATCGATGATGACTTTCTAAGCGGTGGGTCAGATCGGGATCATCTGGCCGGCGAAGCTGGGAACGATGCTATGTTTGGCGGCGACGGCAATGATCGCATGTCTGGTGGGGGAGGCACAGATCGTCTTTTCGGCGGGTCTGGCAATGATTTTCTGACCGGAGGACAACAGAATGACGTTCTCATCGGCAGAAAAGGTAACGACACACTGTATGGCGGGAGTGGGAACGATCGGCTTTCAGGCGGCGATGGCGCTGACAAATTTATCTTTACCAGGATTTCGGACAGCCCGTATAATTCAAGCGGTGATGTTATCGTTGACTTTCAAATAGGTATCGACTCTCTGAACCTCTCTGCACTTACAAGGTCGCCTATGTTCTCCGCGCATCAGGATTTTGAAACGCAGGGGGATGTGATCTTGGGGCGAAATATCAGTATCTCACACGTTGATTATGGTCTGGAAGTTTTCATAGACGTCGATCTAGATGGACAAGCCGACCTTCGTTTCTCTCTCAAAGGCGCCCACGATTTTGATGTAAACGATATAATATTCTAAGAGAAAACTCTGACCTGCCCCCCTCCGTGGGTTCCTCGATCATAATGAAAGCCTGCAGTTTGGATTAGCGTGAACGGCACACGGTATAGTGCAAAAATGCTAGGCGCTGGCCTTTAGAGCCACCTAACGACGACCAATCTGACTCGAAGATTTCTATTGGAACGAGCGGTCATCTGGAGGATGGTTAAGTGGCAGCACAAATAGAGTTAAAAAAATTTACGATTTATCTTTTGGTTCCGGTTTACTGCTTTGAGCTGCCGCTGTGAGTGCCAAGATCATCGTCGTCAGCTCTTCACTATCGATTTCCGTTGAAGTAACAGCGGCAGCCACCATATGTTGGGCCAGTTGCCTTTTACTCTCTTCCAGTTCTGCTAGGTCCATAACTTTCCAATCATCGCACATTTTCACTTTCAATGTCTCGGCGAGGAGAATGTTCATACTGTGGTGACGATGATCGCGAGCAATATTCAGCAGCATATTGGTGACAACAATTGGTGCCCCTTCAAGAACACCGAAAAAGTCCTCTTCGCCGACAACCAATAGACCGCCAATACTATGTTTTGCGTTCAGCTCAAGAGCTTCTTGAATTAGGGAACGACGAGCTCGCTCTCCAATTCCTCCATGGATGGACGTGTAAACCAAGCGAATGCGCTCCTGCTCCATGTCATTACCCTGCATCGGACAAGTTCCTTGTGTCGCCTACTTTACATTCAGTTCACCAAATGTGAAAAAATCACATGGTTAAATGAGTAAAAATTACAGAAAATTTTCGGTATGGCAGAAATCTCTCTATGCTGATGTCATTGCGCCAGCACCAGCAGGACGCCGGTGATATCGATCGTGTCCAGTATCCCCAGGCAGCTCAGCATGGCCCACAGGTTGAGTAGCGCCACGCACCACCCCAGGTAGTTCCGGCGCTCGGCCGCAATCTTGGCGGCGGCGCTCAAAGCGGCTCCGATGCTTGTCGCGCCAAAACCTGCAGCCTACCAGTGGGTGCGGTACCGGCTACGAAAGCCACCTCGACCTTATCCCAGTGCCAACCGCAGAGCGCGATCGCTAACCTGTCCCGCTGCCGCCGTTCCAGCGCGCTACGGGCGCGGGCCAGAACGGCGATCTGCGCGGCCATCCGGTGGCCTCCGAGATCATCCGACAGAGGTTTGACCACGGCCGCCATGACCTAAGCGCCGGGATGGGGGTTACTGGTCCCACCCTTGTTGACGGTAAGGCCCATCTAGTGGCGTTCGGCCTTAATCCAGAGCATGGCCACGCTCAGTCGCCCGGGCGGCAATCATGGCGGCGCAGTGTGACATGTTCACCGCCTCCCAGACCCGCAACGCCAAAGCCGCCAAGCTGGGAAGGCTGGAAAGGGGAAAGGGGAAAGGGGAAAGGGGAAAGGGGAAAGGGGAAAGGCCGAGGCTTGGGCAGCACGTGAAGCCAATCAACTCACCGCGCGCGAAAAGGACGAGGCTGAGCGGATCGAGCAGGCCCGTAGGGAAGCTGCTGCCGAAGCGGAGGAACGCCACCAGTGCGAGTTAGCCGAAGCCATCCACCGCGAGGACAACGCTCGCATTCGCCACCGGATCAAGTGGAGATCGCGGTTGCGATGCCCGCCCCGCCTCAGCCAATACCCTCAAAAACCGCTGGCGAGGCCTTGGTGGTCCGCGGCGTCCACAACACGACTGTGAGGTTTTGACATTTATGGAGCGTGGCCTTTTAATGACGCGCCCAAGCGGCCCGGGCCGAACAAGGTGGCAGGTTCGCCGCCCCACGAAGAGAATCAGCCGATCGCGGTCATCCTCGCCGCCGGCGTCCACCAGATCGACGGGGAGGATTATCACCGCGACCCCTGCCCCGAGGCGTCACTGTCCTCGACGCTGACCAAGACCATGCTGGCGGATTCGCCGCTGCATGCCTGGACGGCCAGCCCGCGACTGAACCCGGATTGGGGCCTGTCAACAAGAACACTTTCGACATCGGTCCGGCCCTACACCGGGCGATCCTCGGCGCCGGCGGCCACGATGTCGCGATTTCGGACAGCATGCTGGCCAGCAACGGCGCGGCCAGCACCAGGGAGGCCAAGGCTTTCATCGCCGATGCGCGGGACGCAGGCCAGACGCCGCTGAAGGCATCCGAGGTCGAGCAGATCCACGCCATGCCGGACAAGGCCGCCGCGAAGCTGGTCGCCCTGCAGATCGACCTCGACCCGGCGCGGTCCGAGATGGTGGCTATCGCGCAGATTGAGGGCGTGTGGTGCCGCGCGATGATCGACAATGTGCCGCTGGATGCGCGCCTGCCGATCTACGATTTCAAGACCTGCGAGAACGCCAGCCCGGAGGCCTGCCAGAAGACCATCCTGAACTACGGCTACGACGTGCAGGCCGAGCACTACCGCCAGGTCTGGCAGGCGGCCACCGGCGAGGACCGGGTGTTCCGCTTCGTCTTCCAGGAGAAGACCGCGCCTCACGAGGTCTGCGTCATCGAGCTTGGCGCGGGCACCCTGCTGATCGCCGGCAAGAAGATCGCCCGCGCCCGCGAGATGTGGGACAAGTGTATGCAGGCCAACCAATGGCCGGGCTATCCGCTAGGCGTCAAACGCGTCGACCCGGCCAACTGGGCGATCGAACGTTGGCCCAAGCGTTAGAGCCATGAATCCCAAATCAAGCACGAGATAGGAATTCGGGCAAGCCAAACCAATCTACAATCGTTGGAAACGGTGGAAGGCATAGGGATACAGACCTGTATCCCCAGCCAGAAGTCCCGCAAGAAGCAAGAAGGTCGTGAAAGACGACAAGCTGTGCACCAAAAGCGGCGTAACCGCATGGAGATCACGATCGACCGCCTCAAGGAGTGGTGGCGCGTCGCAACCCTCTACTGTCGATATACGGAGATATACTTTTCCGCCACCACATTGACCGCGACTGTGTCGTTCTAGCTGTGAAACTCAATGAAGCTGGAACCTATCATGCAGAAACAGCCGAGTTCTCAGGATCAAGAAGATTACAATAAAAGGTCTTCAGCTGAGAGCGATACGATATTCTTCAGCAGAACTTCAAGGTCTACAAAAGTATCTCCGTCAATATCAGCCTGGACAAGCAGATCCGTGCCTGCATCGATGGCCCAAATGGCATTTGAAGTCGCCGTTGATCCGGAAAAAACCAGATCTTGCTGACCGGCTAGCAATTTGTCCGCGTCAAACTGGGAAAAATCTAGCTTGTCACTCCCTGAAGTAAAATCATGAACAATGTCATGGCCGCGACCAAGACGACTTTCCTTTACAGAATTGAACACGAACGTGTCGCTGTCTTCGTCTATACCGCCGAACATGATGTCGGTACCTCTTCCACCCACCAGCGTATCTCTGCCGGTGCCGCCGAGCAAAATGTCCTGTCCTCCTTTCCCATTAAGGACGTCATCGCCGTTCAATCCCTGAAGCGTGTTTCTTCCAGCACTGCCAATCAAAGTATTATCTAGGTTATTGCCGGTTCCATCGATATGCAGCTTGTCCTGCAGCGTCAGCGCCTCGAGATGGCTCGCCAAAACCCAGCTCAGGGACGCATGGACGTGGTCATGGCCTTCACCCGAATTTTCAATAAGATGATCGTCTGGATCATCCACCCAGTATGTATCATTTCCGGCCATACCATACATTGCGTCCGCACCCGACCGACCATCCAACACGTCATTGCCGCCAAGTCCGAAAATCGCGTTCTCTCCGCCATTTCCGACAAGCATGTTGTTTCCGTCGTCCCCAACGATGCCATCTTCAGGTATTTCCGTTGGCGCGCCATCCAGCCCGTCTTCCATTGCGTCGTCGCTGTTATAGTCAGGCAGACCGGTGACGGTTTCGGCCGCGTCATCCGCAGCGGTGGTATAATTGCTCCCATATTCACCGTTTCTAATCTCTGCGTCGAATATCTTTGCCACTAGGGGACGTCCAGGATCCCCCCATTTTCCTGCCCATCCTACCATCGAAGCGGGCGTCGCCCAGAGATCAACATAGCTGTTCATTGGGGCCAAATTCCATGTCCCGCCCGGCATATCTGCAGCGGTGAAGTCGCCGACTACTTTGCCGTCGATATAGAATTTCGCGCCTGTGTCCGACACCGAAACCTCGTAAGTGTGGACTCCCTCGGAGGCATTGAAGCCTAGATCGACGACTGTCTTATTGGCTTTATTGGCGGCCAAGGTGACATGCTTGCCAGATGTGTCGGTCATGTGGATGTTCAGCTCGACCTTGGTCGTGTCGCCGCCAACGAACTCAAAGTCAAATTCCGTCCAAGGCGCGTTCTTCCAGTCGCTTTTATAAGTGAACATGCCGAAGACTGCACCGGGGGCCATGTCGGGCGCTTGAGCCGTCCAGCTCCACGTGCCAGTCCTAGTCGCGGTCGTGTTCTGGATCTCGCCACCTTCCCAGAGTCGCGGTGAACCATCAGGCGCGCGATCCAGAATCAGTTCGACGTAGCCGTCTGCCGAAGTACGGACATTGTCATCCGACCAGTTCATGATTGAGGTCTGGCCCGCGGACCAATCTGACACCAACCAACCATCCTGCGGCTTGGGCTGACCAAGAACATAGATGTTCAAACCGCTGTTAGAATCAGACTTAACCATCCCGATCACCTTCGCTCTGAAAATTGAAGTGACCTCCCACATTGCGAAAATGAGTTAGCCACACTTCCGCTTATGTGCAGAAATAATTGAAGAATGATTAGCGAGGGCTGTTATACTGAATTTTCGTTTTTGACAGTGTTGGTGTTCTAGGACGCGTATCTTTCGCTCTTAACCTCGTTGAGTTTTACAGCCAGAACGTTGCAGGCACGGCCGCTGTGGTGGCGGAATAGTATGTCTCCGTACTTCGGCTGTAGAGGGTTGCGACGCGCCACCAATCCTTGAGGCGGCCGAACGTGATCTCTATGCGGTTACGCCGTTTTTGGTGCCCAGCTTGTCGTCTTTAACGACCTTCTTGCTTCTTGCGGGTCCGCTGGCCAAGGATGCAAGTCTGCATTCCTATGCCATCCACCGCTTCCAACGATTGTAGAGTGGTTTGGCTTGCCCGTATTGCTTCGGCGCATCATTCCATCGATAGTAGTATTGCCACTTAGAACACGTATTTCTTCGTCCCGCGGTCGGGCGTGGCTTTTGGGAAAAAAGGGGCGGAGGCACGCCATTTGTGCCTACGTCAACAAGAACAGGTATCCCATGGTCAAGGTTCTTCGCGGAGCCTGAACCATAGCAAATGTGCTAAATCAATGGGCCTGAAGTTTAGGACCAATCCAACTAGTCTCCTCCTCCGCCGGCAATTTCTAGTTTGGGACCAGTACAACTGCCGCGACACCTACGGTGTTCAGTCATTTGATGAGAACTGCCTGCGCTTCGGCGACCACTATGAGTTACCAGTAGAGCTTCACCGCGGCCCTATTAAGCCGGTCGTAGCTAGCCGTTCCAAGCAAGGTAGGGCGCGCAGTGGAACTATCTCGCGAAGTACGGATATAGGTTGCGGACTAAGGCCCGAGCGGAGCGAACCCGGACCACAAAGCCCTTCCCGGTAACAATCACGCTGGCAATGATCAGAGCTTGGGTTGCGACATACATCGTCACTATTCTCAGTACGATTGTATCGGCCGGCAGACCTTCGCAAACCCCCAAAACCGTCAATAAAAGCGCCGCCACAAAGGCGAAAAACAAGTATAAAACGACGAACATACGATTCCCCGTAGACCCTCTATGGTTGTATTCTAAAATTTATTCTCAACATAGAATTTTTCTTCAAAATTCTTGTTACCTGACGTCACATTGCAAAACTAGAGTGATTTGTAGCGCAAGTTACTGATGTTAAAAGAAAGTTTATGGGAGTTGGTGGTGTCTCTTTGAGCCTGGTGCATAAGGAACAGGGATACAAGTATCTTAGCGCTGACTGTGGTCGTATGCTCTCCGACCAATCACTGCGACCGGAAACCCGCATAAGATGAAAGCGAACCGCCAAATTGGGCCTACTGAAATGTGTTAGAGCTTGTCATTTTTCACTAGGGTACGAATGCGATTCTGCATAGAAATCCCGCGGCGCAGTGACCTGTCATTGAAATTTATCCAGCAACGACCTAAGTCCGATTGGTGTTTACGCCAGTTAGTCAGGGTTAAAATATCGCCCAACGCGCAGGGCTTTCATCTCGCGCAGCGGTGTGAGCGATTGCGGTGGTCAGGGTCTGTGCCTAGTCGAGTGGGCTCTGGTAACCCAAGGCCGAATGCAGGAGGTCGTTGTTATGCTCGTGCGCCCATGCGGCGATCATGACGAGCGCATGGGCTAGGTCGCGGAACATGGTCTCGTTGAAAAATTCGTCGCGTATCTGCCTGTTGAAACCCTCGACGAAGCCGTTCTGCATCGGGTTGCCCGGCGCGATATGGCGCGGTTCAACCTGATGTCCAGGACACCACCGCAGGATCACGTTACTGGTCAGTTTCGCCCCATTATCCCTGACAATCATGCTGGGCTTTCCCGGGAGCTTAATACGAGCTGACAGTTCACGCGCGGCACGGCGCCCCGCGATCGAAGTATCCGAGATTGCCGCGAGGCATTCACGGGTGACGTCTCCAACAATATTGAGCAGCCAGAAGCGTTCGCCGCCTACGAACTGGCCATGGACGAAATCCAGTGACCAAGGTGCGTTCGGCCGCGCCTCGAATAGGATCGGCGCCCGTGTTCCAGCCGCCTTGCGCCGTGCCTTTCGCTTGTGCACAGTCAGACCCTCCTCAAGATAAATCCGGTTGATCCCCTAGTGCTCATCATCGCGGCGCGAGCGAAGATTACGAGCGCCGTATTGCTGCTCTGACGGCATATGTGTTCATGGCGCTTCCGTAACGAACTTGACCCATAGGACATCCTTCCATTCCTGATAAAGGATCGCACCATCAAACCATGGGATCAAAAAGGAACCATCGAAACCACGGGGAGGGATTAACCTTGCCTTAACCATTGTCTGTTTAGAACTGTCTCAAATGGGAGGTTACCGTGTCAGCTGTACAAGTCAAAACGGCAGAAGCTTTAAAAGCGCATTTGTCGCACATTGCGAGAATACTGTCCGACTGTTCCATCAGCATTGAGCGCATGCCTCTAACCAACAACGATATTGAATGGATCGAGCAAAAACTTGCTACGCAGGTTCGGGATATTGGCCGGATCGGTGCCCACGCAGCGTTAAAACGAAAACGACGGACTTGACCGAACAAGTCGATATTGCCTGTATGAAAGTATTTTGCTCCACTCTGCTTTTATCTGTCTTCTGGTTTGGGGTCATTTCTTTTAACTTAGTTCTGACCTGCCCCCCATTGGTCCCTCGATCATAACGAGAGTCTGCCGGTTTGTGCGCTGCTCCCCAACCTTGGTCCGCCGGATGCTGGAGTTTTCCGCCTCAGTCATGGCGACGGGCTGGCTGGCCGGGACCGGTGAAACAACCGCGGTGTTATGGCCAATGCCAAAGGCCCAGACCCCGATGTTGTCGGGATAGGGCGCACGCACATCTCTTTCGGCGCGACCAGAAAGGCCACGTTTTGCGGTGATGTCCGCATGTCGTTTCTTTATGAAAATGCTCCGCACGATGGTGAGCAAAAAATGTTTTGCTTTTAACTGGCTGTTAGGTCGAGCCTGAGACAAGGTTTGTGGTTGCGACCCAATAAACTCATCAACTTACCGAAAACAAAACTGAACCTGCTTCCTAACCCGTCATGTCACCTGCTCATCGCGTTTCCAGCATCTCGCTGGTTCGCGATGATAAGGCGCATTTGCGGACCGGAAGCCTTCATTCGCGAGGAACGCCGGGGTTTCGTCTCCACGGCTTTCTCAAAAACATGACCGCTAAGAACCGGGTATCGTCATAGACGGCACAGTCTAACTCGAGGCTCAGGAAGACGGTGACCCGCCCCGGGGCGTCTCCTTGCCGCCGACCTAGAGGGCGGGCTTTTGCGCGGGTCCTGCGGACCATCCAAGGCTCAGGGTGATTGGTTCGCCCTAGTCGACCGGTTCGCGGACAAGGTGGAAACTCGCGACCGCCTGGATGACCCGGTACGCATCTGGGGCCCGCATCACGTTTCTCGAACGCTTATCCGAAATATCTGCTGTCCGGCCCTGCCCGTGCCAAGTCAGCATAGCCGATCGCGCAGAGGCGAGAGCAGATCACGAGCGACATCGCCACAGCGGAGAAGGTGACCCGGGTGATCCATTTCTGCGCCCCATCGAGGATGAAGCGTTGCTGGGTTGTTTCTCGGTCATGTTCCTTCGCGTTGCAGGTTTGTTATTCGTGGTTGCCAGGCATGGCGGCCAGCCATTGTTGCGCACCTGGTTTCCTCGATGCGATGTGTCAGCACTCTTGCTGCGCAGGGGTAATGGCCTGCTATTTGATCCGCACCTGATCACGCAAATTGCCCAATTGTCGACGAGCTGCAGGAATCCTCTGTTCCGACCGGCGTTTAGGTTATCAGACCGTCCAACCCCTGACCATCGGCGAGCTGTGGGCCGTGGCCATCACCCTGCGCATCGTCCTGATCGAAAACCTGCGCCGCCTGACCGATCAGATGGCCAGCGGTCGCGAAGAACGGCGAAGGGCCGATCTGCTGGCCGACCGGCTCCTGCAGCCGGCCCAAGGCCATCGGCACCTGTTTTCGGATCGTCCCGACGCCGGGCCGCTGAACGAGCTGTTCGCCGCCCAACTGGCCGAGCGGCTGCGCAACCTGGATCCAAGGACCACGCCCGCCATCACCTGGCTTCAGGACCGGTTGACCGCGCAGGGCGCCTCGATCGACAGCGTCGTGCGCCACGCACAGGAACGGTTGGGGGCGTCGAACGTGACCCTGCGCAATGTCATCACCGCGTTTCGCAGCCTGTCGGCCACGGATTGGAACGACCTGTTCGAGGATGTCAGCCTGGTCGAGGCCGGCCTGCGTCGCCATCCGGGCCATGCGGCGATGGATTTCGCCAGCCGCAACCTCTACCGCAGCGCGATCGAGGAATTGTCGCGCGGCAGCGGCAGCCCCGAGACGCAGCTGGCCGACATGACGGTGGAACTGGCGGCCAGGGCCGCGCCCGCGACGGCGGCCTCGGACCCCGGATGGCATCTGATCGACCGGGGCAGGCCGGCACTGGAACGCGCCATCGGATTTCGGCCCGCGCCGCGCCTGTGGTTGCGCAGGCTGGGAAAATCGGCGGGGCTGGCCGGCTATCTGGCACTGATCGCGGGGGGTACGGCCGCCCTGCTGGCGGTGGCGGCTGGGTTGATGGGGGGCGGTGTCACATGGCCGTGGCTGGTTGCGATGGCGCTGCCGCTTTCGGGGCTGGCCATCGCCCTGGTGGACCTGACGGTGGCGCGTTCGGTCGGGGCGGCGCTCTTGCCGGGGCTGGACCTGCGCAAGGGCATCCCCAGCCACCTGCGCACGCTGGTCATCGTCCCCGTCATCATGACGGATCCCGATGATCTGCGCCGACACCTGGACAGCCTCGAGATCCACCACCTGTCCGGCACGGGCGGCGATCTGACATTCGCCCTGCTGACGGATGGGGCCGATGCCCCGCATTGCCTGATGCCCGCCGATGCGGACCTGCTGGCGCTGGCCGCAGACAGGATCGCCGCCCTGAACGAACGCCATGCCGCAGGCCCTGCCGGGCCCCGGTTCGTCCATCTGCACCGCCACCGCCGGTGGAACCCGCATGAAGGGGTCTGGATGGGCTGGGAACGCAAGCGCGGCAAACTGGTCGAGCTGAACCGCCTGCTGCGGGGGGCGACCGATACCAGTTTCACCCCCCATCCGGCCCTGCCCCGCGATGCCGCCGCCCGCCTGATCGGCAAGATGGCGCATCCCCTGAACCGGCCAAGGCTGGACCCCGACCAAGGGGTCGTGACCGCGGGTCATGGCATCCTGCAACCGCGCGTGACGCCGGCCCTTGGGGCGGGTACGACCGCCTATCTGCGGGCGACATCGGGGCCGGGGGGTATGGACCCCTATGCCTCGGCGGCGTCGGACGTGTTCCAGGACCTGTTCGGCCAAGGCTCGTTCACGGGCAAGGGCATCTATGACGTCGATGCCTTCCAGGCCGCGATGCAGGGCCGGATCGAACCCGACAGCGTCCTCAGTCACGACCTCTTGGAGGGCGTCTTTGCCCGCGCGGGCCTTGCCTCGGATATCGAGGTGATCGAGGCATTCCCCCCCCGCCATGACCTGGCGGCCGCACGCCAGCATCGCTGGACGCGGGGCGACTGGCAGCTGGCGGGACGTATCATCGACCCTGCGACACCGATGCTGGGACGCATCAAGATCGCCGACAACCTGCGCCGGTCGCTGATGGCGCCTTTCGTGCTGGCGGCGCTGCTGGCGGGATGGCTGTCGCCGCATGCGGGCATGGCGACGCTGCTGCTGCTGTCGGTCCTGGCATTGCCCGTGATCCTGCCGACCCTGCTGGGCATGATTCCGCGCGGCCCGGCGCTTGATATGGCCAGCCATCTGCGGCAATGCCGCGGCGATGCGCGCGCCGCCGTGGTTCAGGTCGGCCTGACGATCAGCCTTCTGCCCGACACGGCTTGGCGGATGGGCGACGCGATCCTGCGCACCCTGTGGCGGATGCGCATCTCGCGGCGTCATCTACTGGAATGGACGACGGCCGCGCAGGATCAGGTCGGTCCAAGGCCCGACCTTGGCATGCTGGCACGCCGGATGGCGGGCGGGCTGGTGCTGAGCCTGGGGATCGCCGCTGCGGTGGCCCTTCTGGCCCCCGCCTCGGTTCCGCTGGCGCTGCCCTTCCTGCTGCTGTGGCTGTCGGCACCGCTGATCGCCCGCGCTTCGGGGCGCGCGTTGCCCCCCGCCACGCGGCCCCTGACGCCCGATGCCGCCGACCAGTTGCGGCTGACCGCCCGCCGCACCTGGCATTACTTTGACACCTTCGTCACCCTGGATCATTGCCACCTGCCCCCCGACAACCACCAGGAAACGCCGACGCCGCTGACGGCGGCGCGGACCTCGACCACGAATATCGGCCTCTATCTGCTGGCCTGTGTAGCGGCGCGGGATTTCGGATGGATCAGCCTGCGGGATGCCGTCACGCGCCTGCAGCAGACCCTGCAAACCGTGGCGCGGCTGGAAAAGCTGAACGGCCATCTGTTCAACTGGTACGACACGACCGACGGCAGCGTCCTGGCACCGCGCTATGTCTCGACGGTGGACAGCGGCAACCTGGCCGGAGATCTGATCGCCCTGGCCCACGCCTGCGAGGAATGGGCCGCAGATCCCGCGCAGGACGACCGGCAGGGGCTGCTGGACACGCTGGACCTGGCGCGCGGTTCCGCCGATGCCGCCCTGCTGGACCAGATCCGGACCGCGATCCGCGCGCCTGATGAGCAACTTGTTCTGGCTGACGGAGGCGCAGATGGCCCGCCTCCGTCCGTTCTTTCCCAAGAGCCATGGCCGCCCACGGGTCGATGATTTGCGGGTTCTCAGCGGAATTATCTTCATCAATCGCAATGGCTTGCGGTGGTGCGATGCACCGAAGGAATATGGACCAGCGAATACCCTCTATAATCGCTGGAAGCGTTGGAGCGATAACGGGGTCTTCGCCCGGATCATGGTCGGCTTGGCCGCCGAGGGTGCTGATCCGAAGACGATCATGATCGATGCCATGTCTCTGAAGGCGCATCGCACGGCTTGCACCCTGCGTGCGAAAAAGGGGGGCCTGATCGCCAGATCGGCCGGACAAAAGGCGGCATGAACACGAAGCTGCATGCCGTCACTGATGCGAAAGGCCGACCCATTCACCTCTTCATGTCGGCAGGACAGGTCAGCGATTGCATCGGTGCGGCAGCACTGCCCGTCAGCCTGCCGAAGGCGGACTGGTTTCTGGCAGACCGGGGCTATGACGCTGACTGGCTTCAAAAAGCATTGCAGGACAGAGGGATAAAAGCCTGCATCCCCGGCAGGACGTCGCGCAAGAAGACCGTGAAATACGACAAGCGGCGTACCAAAAGACGCAATCGTATCGAGATCATGTTCGGTCGTCTGAAAGACTGGAGACGTGTCGCCACGCGTTACGACAGGTGCCCAGAAACCTACCTCTCCGCAATCGCATTGGCCGCAACCGTCCTGTTCTGGCTATGAAAGGCAATGAGATGCCGTCACGGGGCCTGCGCTGCGACCTGCCCGTTACCGTTGTCAAACCGAGGGCAATCTGGCGCCATTCCCGTATTGGATCCATCGGGAGGACTGCGGAATGAAGCTGTTTGTCGGACTGGACGTGTCGCTGGAGAAGACCGCGATCTGCGTCATCAGCGAGCATGGGAAGATCGTGAGGGAGGCGCAGGCGGCCAGCGAGCCGGAGGCGCTGGCGCGCTGGATTGGGGACTTGGAGGGCACCATCGCCGTCGTCGGTCTCGAAGCCGGCCCCCTGTCGCAATGGCTGCATCGTGGCATGACCGAGGCGGGCCTGAGTGTGGTGCTGATGGAGACCCGGCAGGTGAAGGGTGCCCTGAAGGCGATGCCGATCAAGACGGACCGACGGGATGCCGAGGGCATTGCGTGGACTGCTGCGGAACTTCGGGCTGAAGGTCGGCGCGATCTCCCGCGGCAGGTTCGAGCACCGCATCCGAGAGCTGACGGTAGACAACCCGATGCTGTTCGCCGCGACCGAGCCGATGCTGCGAGCGCGGGCATCCCTTCGACAGGAGCTTGCAGGATTGGAACGCCGGGTCCGTCAGTTGGCGCAAGACGACCCTGTCTGTCGCCGTCTGATGTCGATGCCGGGCGTGGGCGCGGTCGTGGCGCTGACCTACCGTTCCGCAGTTGATGACCCCTCGCGGTTCACGTCGTCGAAGAAGGTCGGGCCATAGGTCGGCCTCACGCCTTCACGCAACCAGTCAGGCGAACGCGACATCTCCGGCGGGATCACCAAAGCAGGGGACGTCAACCTGCGGCGTGCGCTGTGCCAGGCGGCGACGGTCATGATGCATCGTGGTCGCTCGACGTGGCTGAGAACATGGGCAGTGCAGGTCGCGCGCCGTCGTGGCGCAAAACGGGCCATGGTCGCCCTTGCCCGGCGCATCAGCGTGATCCTGCACCGGATATGGACTGACGGCACAACCTTCCGATCCGAGATTGAGGTTCCGCAAGCAGCCTGATCGGCCAAGCGCTTCACCGTCGCCTGCCTGACCGCAGGCCTTCGAGGTCCCCATGGGACGCGGTTCCGATGATGTCGTGGTCAGGACTGTTGCCGAACCACATCGAGCACGCCAATGAGATGGGCACATCGGACCTGCATTGAACCAGCATCATGTTGGCGGCCTGCGTGGTCTGTCACGGACCGAAGCATGCACCCAGGTGACCTCAGACGAAGTTGGCTGTGCCAGACGTGCGACGATCATAACAAACCTGAAACCGCTAATTCGCGGACGACGGCGCATGCGTGAAATGGCTTGACTGAGACGACCCCGTTACCGAAGTCCTGAGCCTAGGTGCTATTTGAAAATGCGCGCGGTGCACCCTGATCATCTAGTGCAACGAAAACGAAATCTGCTTCGGTGACAGACTTGGCGTTATTTGAATATCGATCGCGCGCCCATACATCAATATGGATACACATGGACGTGCGCCCCGCTTTTCGCAAAGTTGCATAAAGGGTGACTTCGTCGCCGACTTTCACAGGATGAAGAAACTGCATTCCTTCTACTGCAACCGTTGCACAGTGCCCCTGTGCGACGCGGCCAGCCATATTACCTGCAGCAAGATCCATTTGCGACATCAGCCAACCTCCAAATATATCCCCGGCTGGATTCGTGTCGGCTGGCATGGCGATGGTACGGATAACCAAAACCCCTTCTTGCTGCTGGCGGCCATGTGATCCACGCTGCCGTGCAAGGGCAAGCATATCTTCCGCTTCTTTACCCATTCAACGCTGTCCTTTGATGAAATTGCGATCGGCTCCGACATGCAGAAGATCGAATTTAAGATGAATTTGTATGGCTCGAATGTCCAGATCTTGCCAATGTTTCTGTAGAGGTTGGGCTTTTAAGAAATTCTGCGTTCGTGTGCAAAGTTGCAGACCGCCATCCTCTCCGGCATGTAGGTACGGCGCTAATCTCGATCATATATGGAAACGTGTCAGATCCTGATGGCTTCTTTTGTCTAATCTGAGTAGCGTGATCGAGGTTCGGAGATCGAGATGACACAACAATTGCCACCGCTGAACCCGCTGAAGGCTTTTGAAGCTGCGGCGCGTCTTAGTAGCCTGACCCTTGCTGCCGAGGAATTAAACGTCAGCCAAGTTGCGGTCAGCCGTCAGGTCCGTGTTCTGGAAGAATACCTTGATGTTGCGCTTTTTCGTCGTCTGCACCGCGGCATCGAAGTGACACGTGAAGGCCAGCAACTTTACGAAGGGGTGACGCAGGCCTTTCAGGACATCGCCGTGGCAGCGCGCCTGGTGTCGCGGCGCGGGCGTCGAGACATCCTGTCGATCCAATCCTATACGACTTTTTCGCAACGCTGGCTGATCCCGCGGTTGGGCCAGTTCCACGACTCCCATCCCCGGATCGAGGTTCGGCTGTCTTCATCCACCGCACCGGTCGATTTCAACGCGCAGAACCTTGATGCAGCGATCCGCTCCGGGCGTGGCGATTGGCCTGATCTCTATTCCGAGAAGTTGGTCGATATCGAGCTGACACCGGTCTGCTCACCTCTGTTGCATAGCAACGCCCAACTGCGCATGCCGCAGGATCTGGCCAAGGTCCGCCTGCTGCATTCAATGGCCCGCCCCGGAGATTGGGCTGCATGGATTGCCAAATCGAAGGCAAAAGTGGATTCGGCCCCAGGGCTGCGTTTCGAGAATTCCGCCCTTGCCTACGAAGCTGCACTGTTGGACATCGGTACGGCCATCGCCGTGAAGCCTTTCGTCCAACGCCAGCTTCAGAACGGATCGCTTGTCGCGCCCTTCGATCTGACTCTAAATACAGGCGAGGCTTATTACATCACCTGGCCACGCAACGTCTCTCCGTCAGGGCCGCTGATGAAGTTCCTGACATGGATCAAGGAGCAGATGGCTGCCGAAGCCTGAATGAAAGTCCCGCGATGTCTTTCCGCCTGACCGATGACCAGTGGCATCCCGACACCCGCGCGCTTCGCTACTTCATCGCAGTCGCAGAGGAGAAGAGCTTCACACGCGCAGCCGCCGGCTTGCGCATCGCGCAGCCTGCCGTCAGCCGCCAGATCGTGGCACTGGAGCAGCAGCTGGGCACTCCGCTCTTTGTGCGCCTCGCACGCGGCGTCGAGCTGACCGAAGCGGGAACGATCCTGCTGCGCCACTGCTACGTAATTTTTTCGACCTTCGGGCAGTGCTATCGCGATATCAGTGCCCATTCCTCGCTGCCAAAGGGGACGGTCGTCGTCGGGATGCCTTCCACGCCGGGTGAACTGGTCATCCCCCCACTGGTAGAACGGATCGGCCAACTCTATCCCGACATAGAGCTGCGCTTCATCGAAGGGTTCAGCCGCAGCTTGGAACGCGCCTTGCTTGCCGGAGATGTCGCAATCGCAGTGATGCGCGACCCGCCCGAACGCAGCGACATCCTGCGCCGCGATCTGCTGGTCGAAAACCTTACCGTCATCTCTGCACCCGGACGTCTGACACAGCCGCACTATCCCTTGGCAGAGGTGGCGACCATGCCGCTTATCATGCCGTCGCGACCTAATTACCTACGTATCGTATTCGACCGTGCCTGCCGCGCTCAAGGTTTGGAACCGAACATTATCCAGCGCGTCGACGGGATGTGGCATCTCAAGGCGCTGGTGAAGGCAGGCTTCGGGCATTCGGTCATGACCTACGGCGGCGTTCTGACCGAAATCCGCGCCGGGCTGCTGGAGGCGCGCTCCATCGTTGAGCCGCAGATCAGTTGGGATCTGTGTCTTGCCACACGAGCCGAACAGCGGCCCAAGCGAGCCGTCGCCATCGTCGAAGACGCGATCCACGATATCATCATGACCTTCGTGCGGGACGGCATATGGGCCACGCTGCATGATCCGGCAGCCGCGTCCTTACGCTAAGCCATGCCGATGCGGCATCGCAGGATAAGGAAACGGCATTTGCCTTATGCGTCCAGGGCCCGCATCCTGCATCGAACCTTCGGGAGGAGCCGGGGGAAGCGGAGGAACAATCATGAAAACGACGATTTCGGTCGCGATGCTGGCGGCGTGCCTGTCGATGCCGGCGGCCCATGCAGACACATTCACATACATCACCTACAAACCCGAAGGTGCAGGCGACGCCCATGCCCGTAGCCTCAAATGGCTGATCGAGGAATTTGCAAAGCGTACGGGCGGCAAGCACCAAATCGAAATGTTCTGGGGTGGCTCGGTCGCGGCAGTGGGCGAGACGCCCGATGCTTTGGCCAGCGGCGTTGGCGACATGGGTGACATCGTCACCCCGTACTTCCCGGATCAGTTTCCCCTGAACAACGCCGTCGGCTTTTTCGTTCCTCAGCCGATGAACACCGACGAGGTCGCGCAGGCTATGGTCGATTGGCATGCCGAATACCATCAGTTCGAAGAGGAACTAACCAGCCAGAGCCTGCACGCCTTTTCCTTCCGCGCGCTCGAGGCCTATGGGATGCTGTGCAAGGAGCCGATCTCGGGCCTAGCCGATTTGAAAGGCAAACGCATTCGGTCATACGGCTTCGCCTATCCGGCGCTGATCGAGGCCATGGGTGGCACGCCCGTCCCGCTAAACACCTCGGATACGTATGAGGCGTTGGAGCGCTCGATCGTGGATTGCGCCCCCATCGGGCCGGCACTGGCGCGCGGCTTCAAGTATGACGAGGTCGCCAAGCACTATAGCGAGGTGCCTTTCGGCGCGGGCTTCGGCCATATCCTCGCCATGAACCTCGACAGCTACAACGGTCTCGACGACGAGACGAAGACTGTGATCGACCAACTGGGCAAGGATTACATGGTCGAATATTCCAAGATGCTGGCCGAGGACGAAAAGACCGTCCGCGAGGCATGGGCTGGTGATCTGGGCGTTTCGGTCAGCGAATTTCCCGCCGACGAGCTGACCCCGCTGATCGAGGATGCGGGCGTGCAAGCCGTACGCGAAGAGTGGGTACAGAAGGCCGAGGATGCGGGCCTTCCCGCCGAAGCAATCGTCGAGAAGCTGCAGTTTTAAGCAATTCGCCTGCACATCCCCCCACCCTGTCCCTGCCGGGCAGGGTTCCGAAAGGGAACGGAATTATGGATAACCTGTTGCGGTTCCGGTCGGCCTATGGCCGCTTGCTGACGCTATGCGGCATCATTGCGGGGATCGTGACCTTCGCGATCATGCTGCTGGTCACGGTCAATGTCGTCGCGCGATATTTGTTCAACCGCCCTGTCGCGGGCGCGTTCGAACTGACCGAAGGCGCGCTGCCGATCATCATCTTCTTCTCGCTGGCGCTGACGCAGTACCACGGGGGGCACATTCGGGTGACGCTGATCACCGACCGGCTTGGCCCCATGATGGCGCGCGCCGCGATGGTGCTGGCAATGCTGGCAGGCGCGGTACTGTTCGCATGGGCCGCGTGGGCCGGATGGCTGGCCGCTGCCAAGTCACTCTCCATCGGCGAGGTCGAGCGCGGCTCGATCCGCTATCCGGTCTGGCCGATCAAATACGCGGTCTGCTTCGGTATGGCGCTGCTGTCGTTGCAGTTCCTGATCGATGCGGTCTGCGCCGCCGTCGGCCTGGACCCCCATCCCAACGACTCTAAGGAGATCTTGGAATGAGCAGTCTTGTCATCGGCCTGATTGGCACCGCCGGTCTTTTCGGCGGAATCCTGATCGGCATCAATGTGATGGTCGTGCTGGGACTGGTGGGCGCGTTCGGACTGGCCTCTCTCGTGGGGTTCAAGGCCTCGACTGCGCTTCTGTCGACCGTCTTCTTCGAGACCACGCATTCTTTCCATTTCTCGGTCATCCCACTCTTCCTACTGATGGGGTTTTTCGCCATGCGCGCGGGCCTTGGCGAGGATTTGTTCGAGGCCACCAGCCGCTGGATGGGGGGCATGCGCGGAGGGCTTGCTATCTCGACTACCGTGGGGGCGGCAGCCTTCGGCGCGGCGTCGGGATCGTCCGTCGGCACGGCAACAATCTTCACCAAGCTCGCTCTGCCCGAGATGCTTGATCGCGGTTATGACAAGGGCCTTGCCTCGGCCTCCATCGCCATCGCGGGTACGCTGGCGGTGATGATCCCGCCATCCGCACTGATGGTTGTCTATGGCATTCTGACCGACAGCTCGATCGGCGCGCTGCTGATCGCGGGCTTCATCCCCGGCATCGTCTTCGCGCTGATCCTTTGCGCCGCGATCTGGCTGACCGTCTGGCGCAACCCTGCGCTGGCCCCGATCGATACAACCCGCTACACAATGCGCGAAAAGCTGGCCTCGCTGAAGCTGGCCGGGCCTCTGGTGCTGATCATCATTTGCATCGTCTCTGGCCTCTATGTTGGCATTTTCACCCCGACTGAGGCCGGGGCCGTCGGCGCCTCGCTGACTTTCCTGCTGGCCATCATCCGCCATCGCGGATTTCGCGGCGTGCGCATCCTCGACACCCTGCTCGAGACGATCCGTACCTCGGCCATGATCTTCGCCATCCTGATCGCGGCGCTGCTGTTCTCCAAGTTCCTCGCGCTGTCGGGCGTCGCGAATACGGTGGGAGGGTTCCTGATCGGCCTTGACGTCGCGCCCTGGGTAATCGTCGTGCTGGTCGCGATCATCTATCTTGCGCTTGGGATGATGATGGACGCGCCCGCACTGCTGGCAATCACCCTACCCATCACCCATCCGGTGATGATGGAACTGGGATATGACCCGATCTGGTTCGGCATCTTCGTCGTTCTTTTGGTCGAGATCGGGGCCGTTACGCCGCCGGTCGGCATCAACTGCTTCGTCGTGCAGGCGGCATCCGGGGGCCGCGTGAAGCTCGAGGATGTGTTCCGCGGCCTTCTGCCCTTCGTCGGTGCCGGATTTGTCATGCTGCTCCTGCTCTATCTGTTCCCGCAGATGGCGCTGTTCCTGCCCTCGAGGATGTAGATCCATGTCCGAACTGAACGATCTCTGGAACAACCCCTCCGTGCCAGTTGAGCTGCGGACCACCACGACCTCGCCCTTTGGGCGTAAGGTCCGCATGGCCGCCATCATTCTGGGCCTATCCGAGCGTACCACCCTGCGCTCCGCTGACACGCGCGATCCGAACGATGATCTGCGCAGCCAGAACCCCTTGGGCAAGATCCCCTGTCTGATCATCGGCCCCGAGGCGTTCTACGACAGTGGCGTCATCATTGAGATGCTGGACGCCGTAGCGCAGGGCGGGTTGATTCCCGCCGACCCGCTGGCACGGGCCCGCGTCATGACAGGCGCGCGGCTGGCGGACGGCATAACCGAAGCCGCTTTGCTGATGGTCTACGAAGGCCGCTTCCGCGATGCCGCCCAGGCTTCGGAAGTCTGGCTGGATCATCAGCGCGATAAGATTGCCCGCACGTTGGCTCGGTTCGAGGCCGCACCACCCGAACCCGCCCCGGGCCTCGTCCAGATCGGGCTGGCAGCCGCGCTTGGCTACTTGGACTGGCGCCAGCCCATGATGTGGCGGGAAGATCATCCCCGACTGGTTGCATGGCTGCATTCTTTCGCCGGGACGGTCCCGGCCTTTCTGCAAACCGAAAGGGACGCCGCATGACCCCTCCCCTCTCCGGCACTGCAATGGCGGATGCCGCGCTGACTTGGAAACCCGATCCCCGCAAAACGATGGTAACACTGCCAAAGGGGGCGACGGATTGCCATTGTCACATCTTTGGCCCGCAGGACGTCTTTCCCTATGATCCGGCCAGCGGCTTCAAGCCCGCTGACGCCCCCAAGGAGGCTCTGTTCGCCCTGCATGATCAGATGGGGATCGAGCGCTGCGTGATCGTCCAGTCAGGCTGTCATGGCCATGACAATCGTGTTGTTGCCGATGCCATCACGGCGCGGCCCGGACGCTATCTGGGTATTGCACTAGCACCCGCCGATATCGGAGCGACCCAGCTGAAGGCGTTGGACAACCAAGGCTTCCGGGGCCTGCGCTTCAATTATATGAGCCACCTTGCTCCGGGCGCCGATCGTGATGCTCTGCGCGCGCTGGCGCCACGGCTGGCCGATCTGGGATGGCATTTGCAGATCCATATGGAGGACCGTCTGATCGCGCCCATGACGCCGTGGCTGGCCGATCTGCCGGTGCCGGTCGTCATAGACCATTTTGGCCGCATCGACGCATCGCGCCCGCGCGATCAGGCCGAGTTCCAGGCGCTACTGCGTTTGCTGGACTACGAACACCTGTGGTGCAAGGTGTCGGGAAGCGAGCGCGCCTCGCGGCAGGACCCCCCCTACGCCGACGCCGTGCCCTATGCCCGCGAAGTGGTCCAGCGTTTCCCGGACCGCGTCCTGTGGGGCACGGATTGGCCGCATCCGAATTTCCGCGCGGACCCGCCCGATGACGGCGACCTCTTTGACCTGCTGCCCCGGATCGCGCCGACCGAGGCCCTCATGCAGTCACTGCTGGTTGAAAACCCCGAACGGCTGTATGGCTTCGGTCAGGGTACGCACACATGACCCAGCCATTCGCCGGACTGCGCGTTATCGACGCTACCCATGTTTTGGCCGGTCCTTTCGCCGCCTATCAACTGGGCGTGATGGGCGCGGATGTCATCCGTATAGACAATCCGAGCGATCCCGATCAATCGCGCCTGCAGGGCAGCGATCCGAACTTGAACGCCATGGCGATGGGCACAGCGTTTCTGGCGCAAGGCGGCAACAAGCGATCGGTCGCGCTGAACCTCAAACACTCCGAGGGACGAGACACGCTGCGCCGTCTCATCGAAGGCGCCGATGTCTTCGTGCAGAATTTTCGACCCGGATCGCTAGCGGCACTCGGGTTGGGTTACGATGACATCGCCACGCTGAACCCAAGGATTGTCTACTGCTCGATCTCGGCTTTCGGGCAGGAAGGCCCGCGCGGTGGCGAGACCGGTTATGACAACGTGTTTCAGGCCATGTCGGGCTTGATGTCCATGACGGGAACTCCAGAAAGCGGTCCTTTGCGCGCGGGCGCGCCGGTCGTGGATTACGCGACCGGCTACATGGCGGCCTTTGCCATCGCTTCAGCCCTCTTCAGGCGGACGGCGACGGGTGCGGGTGCTCATGTTGATCTGGCGATGATGGATGCAGCGCTGATGCTGATGTCCGCGCCGATCGCTGCGCTCACGGCGGGCGGCGCAAACCCCGGGCTGCAGGGTAACCGCTTTCCGACGGCCTGCATGGGCACCTATGCCACGCAGGACGGCCTGCTGATGTTAGGCGCCTCGAACCACCGGCAGCAGCGTCGGATGTGGCTGGCCCTCGGACGGCCGGACATGGTCAAACCAGACCACGCTGCCAGTGTTACCGATCACGAGGGAGAAGCCCGAGCGCTGACGGACATCCTGAAATCCCGCAGCGCCGATGACTGGGCAATCTTTTTTAATGGACACCGTGCACCCGCGGCCCGGGTGCGCACTCTTCAGGAAGCTTTGGCCGATCCTCAACTGGCATCGCGCGGGGTCATTCAGGACGCAGGACGGGTCCCGGGCTCGGGCCGGCCATTTGCCGCGCCTGTTGCGCCCTTCCTGATGACCGACGGCAATCCTGTCCTCGCCCGCCCTGCCCCACACTTGGGCGAGGACACGATCGAAATCTTGACCGAGGCAGGGCTGTCACCGGACGACATCGCTGCGCTGCTGCACGAAGGTACCGCCCTGCAGTCCTAAACTGGGCCCGAACCTGGCAGGCACTTGAAGAGCCAAAATCAAGAAGGCGGGGCATAATACCCCGCCTTCTTCATGTCATGCGGTGATCGCTCAGGATAGAACCATCAATCCGTCAGCTGCTCGCACGCCCTGCCCTTGCGGGAGTACGAAGACGGGGTTGATCTCGGCCTCGGTCAAGCGGCCTTCCAGCGCGCCCGCCATTTCGGCGAAGGCCAGAACGGCATCGGTCAATGCTTCGACATCACCTGCCGGCTGACCGCGGAAACCGGTCAGCAGAGCCGAGCATTTGAGGCTGTCGATCATGCCTCGCGCCGTGGGCCGGTCAAGCGGCAGCAGGCGCAGCGTCACGTCCTGATAAAGCTCGGTGGTGACGCCGCCTGCGCCCAGCAGCACATAGGCCCCCAGCTGCGGATCGCGGTTGTAACCAAGGATCATCTCAACCCCGCCCGAGATCAGCTCTTGGATCAGGAAGCCGTCGATCTTGGCCTCGGTCTTTGCGCGCACGCGCTCCAGCATCTGGGTGCAGGCGGCCTCCACGTCATTCGGATTCACGCCCACCGCGACGCCGCCGACCTCGGTCTTGTGCAGGATCTCGTTCGAGAGGATCTTGATGACCACAGGACCGTCGAAGTCCGCCGCCGCCTTCGCGGCCTCGGCCGGTGTCGCACCCGACGCCTCGCGCGTGATGGGCACGCCGAAGCGGCGGAACAGCGCCTTGGCATCGGCCTCGTTCAAGGCACCAGAGGGTAGGTCGGACGTCTCGACGGCCGTCGGCATCTTAGCGGCGGCGGACAGGGCCTTGACCGGCTGCAGCGCCATCAGTGCCGATGCACAGCTTTCCGGCGCCTGATAGGCCGCAATGCCATTGCGGTTCAGGTGTCGGACGATGCCCGGTGCCTCTGGCGAGACATAGGAAATCAGCGGCTTGTCGGTCAGGGCCATCGCCTCCATCACCGGACCCGCGACCAGTTCGGGCTGACCGATCGAGGACGAGCCGACCACCACGACGATCGCGTCATAGCAGGAGCTTTCAGCAAGGATCTTCAGGATCGAACGGAAGAGGTCGGGACGCAAGCCCGCCAGCGTCACATCGATGGGATTGCGGTCCAGAACCGCTTCCTTGAGGTCCAGCGCCAGCAGCTTGGCGGCCGTATCGGCGTCGGGTGCGGGCATTTCCAGATCCGACAGGCCGATATTGTCGGCCACGACGGTTGCGGCGCCGCCGGTAGAGGTGACGATGGCTACGCGCTTGCCGGCCATCATGCGTCCGGCAGCCAATGCTGCGGGAATGTCCAGCAAATCGGCGAAGGTCTCGGCGCGGATGATGCCCAGTTGTGCGAAGAGCGCGTCATAGACCTCGTCGGCCCCGGCCAGCGCACCGGTATGCGAAACCGCCGACTGCGCCCCGGATTCCGAACGACCGACCTTGTAAACGACGATCCGCTTGCCGGCAGCGCGTACTTTTTCAGCTGCGCGCCGGAAGGCGTCGACGTTACGGATCGTTTCCAGATACATCGCAACGACATTCGTCGCCGGATCGTCGGCCAGCGCTTCAAGGAAATCCGAAACCTCCAAATCGCATTCGTTACCGGTGGCGATCAGCTTTGAAAAGCCGATCCCGCGTCCCGCCGCCCGCGACAGAAGCGATCCCATGATGCCTCCGCTCTGCGAGAGAAGCGCGATGGGGCCGTCCGTGAACTCCTCACTCTCCATCGCGCCCGATGCGGTCAGGATGATACGGTCGCTCAGGTTCACGAGGCCGATGGTGTTCGGCCCGAGGATGCGCATCTCGCCCGCCGCCGCGCGCAGCTGGGCTTGGCGGGCGCGGCCTTCCTCGCCCTGCTCGCCAAAGCCCGAGGCCAAGATGACGGCAGCCTTGCAGCCTGCCTCGGCCAACTGGCGCACCGCGTCGATGACCCGGTTCGCGCCCAGAAGGACCAGCGCCAGATCGGGCGCCTCGGGCAGATGGCGCGGATCAGCATAGGCCTTCAGCCCGGCAACCGTGTCCGACTTGGGGTTGATCGGATAGATGTTGCCTGCATAGCCGTGCTTCTGCAGATAGGCGATGGGACGCCCGGTCAGCTTGGCAGGATCGTTCGAGGCCCCGACGACGACGACGCTCTTGGGGTTCAGGATAGCGTTGATCACGGACATGGCAGGCCTCACTTCGACGTCTTGTTCAGGAAGTCTTCGACCGACTTGCGATGTTCGGCCGTGGTATAACAGATCGCCTGCGCCTTGCGGCCCATCGAGAAGACCTGCTCATCCGTGCTTTCGAAGGTGCGGTCGATGATCTCCTTGGTCAGCGCGATGGCGGCGGGCGACCCGATGGTCAGCTCTTCGGCCCAGGCCTGAGCCTGCTCCAGCAGGGCCTCTGGTGTGGCGACGCGGTCGATCATGCCGATCCGCAGCGCCTCCTCCGTCTCGACGACCTTGGCAGTCAGGATCAGCTCCTTCGCTTTGGCCAGCCCGACGCGGCGCGGCAGGAAGTACATGCCGCCCCCGTCCGAGACGAGGCCGCGCTTGACGAAGCTCATCGACATCTTCGCGCCCTCGGCGGCGATGATGAAATCGCAGGCCAGCGCCATGTCCAGGCCCAGCCCGAAGGCCGCGCCGTTGACGGCGGCGATCACCGGCTTCGAGATGCCGTGAATGGCCGCGACGCCGCGATGGGTGCTCTGTTGGCGCTTCCAGCCGTTGAAGGCGACCTCGCCCGCCGGTGCATCCAGGCGCGCACGCATCCCGCCAATGTCTCCACCCGAGCAGAAGCCCTTGCCAGCGCCCGTCAGGATGATACCGCGCACCTCCTTGTCGGCACCGGCCTCGTTGAAGGCCTCGATCAGTTCGGCGCGCATCTGGTCGTTGATGGCGTTGCGCAGATCGGGACGATTCAGGGTGATGGTGGCGATACCGTTCTTGTTGGATACGGTGATGAATTCAGCGGCGCTCATGGGCGGCTCCTCTCCTCAAAAATCAACGGGCCGCTGTCGCTCCTCCGAAGACGGTCCCGGCCATGCTATCCAGATGAAGAATGCTTCCTCCGCTCTCAACCGATCATCCCGGACAGCTTGACCAACAAAAAATCAGGCTCGGATCAGCGGGGCTGCATCCGGCAGTCTGTCGCCCCGAAGAACGGCATCACGCAGCGTGCGCGTATCGGCATCCGACAGCACTTCGGCGGCCAGTTCATCGAACTTCGCGACCCGTTCGGCGGGGGACAGGGGGTTTTCGGGATCGCCTTTGCGGGTCTGCTGGAAATGGTTCAACACGCGCCCGTCGGTCAGTTCGACCCTCAGCCGCGCCATGCGGCGGCGCGGATAGGCAGCCGCCAGTTCGGCATCCTCAGAGAGGGTGATGCGTGGCATGATCCGGCGCAGGCGTGAATCGACCAATGCCTCGGGGGCGAAGGCGGCGAGCCGGACACCACCAAGGATCATATCGGCAGCCAGACAATATTGCAGGCTGAATCGCGCCTGCTGGGCCGACCCCGGATCAGGGTTGTCGCACATCGACTTGGTTGCGCCGTAACCCTGCACATGAATCGCCGCGATCTGATCCGGGTCGAAGCCGTGTTCGGCGCGCATCACGCGCAGCCCGTCCAGCGCCGGAAAGATATGCCCGCAGCAACCATGGTTCTTGACCGTCACCCCGGTAATGGGGGTCCATGTCCCGATCCCCTCCAGCGCGGCGTCCCAGTTGCCGGTCCCGTCGCTGGTGGCGGCGGCATAGCCCGCCTTTCCCGACAGCGCATCGGGCGAGGCTGTCGCACCGCTGGCGGCGGCATAGGCGGCCAGCATTCCAGCCTCGGCGCCGTGGCCCGGATGGATGGCTTTGGCCATCCCCTCGCCCTGAAGGTTCTGCTGATGGCCGCCGGCAAAGCTGGAGGCCAGCGCGACCGCCGCTGCGATCGCCTCGTCATCGCAGCCCAGCAGCAGCGCAGAGGCCGCCGCAGCACCCATGGTGCCAATCGTCGCGGTCGTATGCCAGAAGCGATAATGGCTGGGCTGAACGGCCAGCGACAGGCGGCAGCCAAGCTCATATCCGCCAATCACAGCGCGGTGGAACTCCTCGAGCGAAGCGCCGCGATGCTGGGCCAGCGCCAGCGCCGCCGAAATCGTCGGGCTGCCGGGATGATAGCCGCCGTCGCGAAAGATGTCGTCGAACTCGACGATGTGGCTGGCCGTCGCGTTGATCAGCGCGGCGGTCCGGGGTGCCATCCTGCGCCCGTCCACATAGCAGATCGCGCCACCCGGGCCCGCTTCGGATGACAGGGCTGTGGCAAGGATCGTCGCGGGCGGCAGAACACAGCCCGGCAGCGTCGTAGCGAACCAGTCCAGCACCGCATTGCGCGCGGCCTGCGACAGGTCCGGGGTCAGCGCGCGTGTGCGCCACTGCCCTGCCGACCCGGCAAGTTCGGCAAGCACGCCGTCCGCCTGCAGGCCGCTCATGCGATGGCCCCTTCGGCGCGCATTCTCTCCAGATCCTCCGCCCCGAAACCAAGCCCGAGCAGGACCTCGTCGGTTTGTGCGCCCACGGGTTGCGGCGGCGTGCTGACGGCAGGGTGGCTGGCGGACATGTCAAAGCCAGCAACGGGCACCCTGATGCCATCAACCGGGCTTGTCGGATCGTCGATCTGCTGGATCACGCGGCGGGCGGCGACCTGCGGATCGGCAAGCGCCTCCTCCATCCGACGGATACGCGCGGCGGGGATGCTGCGCTTGTTGAAGAAATCTTCCCAATAGGCGGCGGGCATGGTTTCAATGATGCCCGCAAGGATCGCGGATTCTTCTTCGTAGGCATCTAGCCGCTGGTTATTGTCGGTCTTGACTAGATCCTCGCGGCCAAGCGCCGTCCACAGCCGCCGCTGCTGACGCAGGTTCGACGCGGCAATCATCAGGTCCGTATCCTGCGCCCGATACATTCCAAGCGTGGCGAAGGGAAAACGGTTCGCCTTCTGCTTGGGATGCGCACCGTTCCAGGTGAAACCGGTCAGATGAGAAGAACACAGGATCAGCGCCACATCCAGCATCGAGATATCGATGAACTGCCCCTTACCGCCATTCCGCTCGCGCTGGAAGAGAGCGGCCGCAATGGCATAGGCCGCCGTGGTGCCGGTCGCATAATCGACCACGGGCGCGCCCGATTTCAGCGGCTTGCCGTCATCAAAGCCCGTCATCGCCATCATGCCCGAATAGGCCTGCAGCACGTTGTCATATCCGGTCAGCTCGCGCTTGGGGCCATTGGCCCCGAAGGCCGAGATCGAGCAGTAGATGAGCCGCGGGTTCAGCGCCGACATTTCCTCGTATCCGAGGCCAAGCGCCTCGAAGGCACCGGGGCGATAGTTCTCGACGAAGACATCCGCGCCTTGCATCATCCGGCGCAGCACCTCGCGCCCACCTTCGGTCTTCAGGTCCAGCGCGACCGCCTTCTTGTTAGCGGCCTGCGCCATGAAGGCGGTGCCCATGCCCATATCGTTCAGCGCCCGGTCCGATCCTTGCAGCCGCGCCTGATCAGGATCGTTCGGATCCTCGACCTTGATAACCTCAGCCCCGAGCACTGCCATCTGATAACTTGCAAAGGGCCCGGCTAGGACATGGGTTGTGTCGATGACCTTCAGGCCTTCGAATGCTGTCGTCATGCGTCTTATCCTTGGTGGCGGCGCCCCGGCGAACCGAGCCTGGGCGGCGGGTTCGCTTGAGGTTACTGGATCACGTTCTGGGCGCGAAGGTTATCCTCGGCCACGGTCATGATCTCGGTCACGAAGGCAGAGTAGGCTTCTGGTCCCATCTCGGAATCCTCGACCCCGGTGCGTTTCGCGTATTCCTGATAGCTGTCGGACTTCATCGCGGCGTGGAAGGCGTCGGCGATCTGCTGCTGCAGCTCGGGGTCCATGCCCTCGGGGCCGAAGATGCCGCGCACCTGCACCCAATCGGTATTCACCGGATAGCCCGCCTCGTTGACGGTCGGAATGTCGGGCAGGCTCTCCAGACGCTCAGGGCCGAGGATTGCCAGCGAGGTCAGGCGACCGGATTCAAAGAAGGGCAACGTCGGGCCGAGGTTCGACACGCCGATATCGACATGCCCGCCCAAAAGCGCGGTCATGATGTCGGGGGTCGCCTCGAAGGGCACCCAGTTCAGGCGAATGCCGGCGGATTTCTCGAACATGTTGATGCCGATGTTCTGCATCGAGCCTACCGGACCGAAGCCGCCGATATTGATGACCCCGTCGCCACGCTCCTTGGCCTGTGCAACCAGCGCGTCGATCGAATTGATGGGATCACCCTCGCGTGCGAACATCAGGATCGGATCGACCTGTGCGCCGGCGATCCAGCTGAAATCCTCGGGTGCGAAAACGCCCTTTAGGTTGGTCAGCATGCCGGTGAAATGGCTCAGCGTGTTGATGGCCAGCGTCTGCCCGTCCGGCGCGGCCTTGCGGACCTGTGTCATCTGGAGCGCGCCACTGCCGCCGGGCAGGTTCTGCACCACAAGTGGTTGGCCGATCATCGGCTCCAGTTCTGCGGCCAGCGTGCGGATGAAAATATCGGCGGTGCCGCCCGGCTTGGTGTGCATCAGGATGTTGACGGGCCCGGTGGGTTTCCACGCCGTGCCAGCGTCCTGCGCATGGATGGGCGCGGCGCCCAGAAACGAAAGCGCGGCGACCGACAGCGCGAATGCCCGGCGCGTGATGGAAAGCGTCATGCCTTCTCCTCCTCTGAAGACGATACCGGTTCCTCCGACCGGCTTTCAAAACTAGACCCCACCGTGTACGCGCTTTGAACAAACGAAAGATTTGCCAAGCGCGTATCATTCATGGGTCAGCGTCATGCGTAGCCCTCGAACGCAGACGGCCCCGCCGAAGCGGGGCCGTCATGCGCTCAGGGAGGAACCTGTCAGACGCTCGGCGAGCGTTTGCGGCGACGCAGGAGGCCGATGGCGGGCACGAGGAAGGTCAGGACCGCAATCGCCAGCAGGATCACCGTCAGCGGGTGGGTATAGAAGATGTCATAGCTGCCGCGCGAGATCACCATCGCCCTGCGGAAGTTCGTCTCGATCATCTCGCCCAGCACCAAAGCCAGCACGATGGGCGCCAGTGGGATGCCGCCTTTGCGCAGGACGTATCCCAAGACGCCAAAGGCTGTCATCACATAGACCGGGTACATCGAGTTCTCGGAGGCGTAGGCGCCAATCAGCGAAATCGAGGCGACAATGGCCGCGATCGCCGGGCGCGGGATGTTGGCGACCTGCGCCCAGATCTTCGCGCCCGCTAGGCCGATCACGATCATCACCGGCACGCCGATGAACAGCGAGGCGAAGATCGAATAAGGGATTTCCGGGTTCTTGGTGAACAGCAGCGGCCCAGGCTGGATGCCCTGGATCATCAGCGCGCCGATCAGAACGGCCGTCGTGGCCGACCCCGGAATGCCGAGGGCCAGCAGCGGCGCCATCGCGCCTGAAACGGCGGCGTTGTTCGCGGTCTCGGATGCGGCGACACCTTCAATATTACCCTTGCCGAAGGTTTCGGGAGATTTCGAGGTCTTCTTGGCGACGGCATAGGAAACGAAAGACGCGATCGAGGCACCCGCACCCGGAATGACGCCGATGACATAGCCCAGAACGGCGCTGCGCAGGATGTGCCATTTCATGTCCAGATAGGTCGACATCGGCACGGCCATGATCCCGCTGATCTTGCTGTTCTTGACCTTCTGCGAAGCACCCTGCTCGATCATGAACAACACTTCCGAGAGTGCGTAGAGCCCCAGCAGCACAGGCACCAGCGGCAGGCCCTCGAAGAATTCCGGGCTGTAGGTGAAGCGAGGGATGCCGGTTTGCGTATCAAGGCCGACGGTCGCGAAGGCCAGGCCCAGCCCCATCGCGATCAGTCCCTTGAGTGCCGAGCCGTCGGACAGGCCAGACACCAGGCTCAGCCCGACAAGGGCCAGCGCAAAATACTCGGCCGGGCCAAAACGCAGCGCCAGCTCCGAAAGCGGAATGGCAGTCAGCACCAGCAGGACAGCCGAAACGAGGATCCCGATGCCCGAGCCAATGATGGACACGTTCAATGCCACGCCAGCCTTGCCTTGCTGCGTCAACGGATAGCCGTCCCAAGCCGTCGCGACAGCAGCCGCCGTGCCCGGGGTATTGATCAACACGGCAGTGATCGCGCCACCATATTCGGCCGCGACATAAAGACCGACAAGCATCACGATGGCAACCACTGGATCCATGCCGTAGGTGAAGGGGATCAGTAGTGCCACGCCCAGGCTGGGTCCGAGGCCGGGGATTGCCCCGATCAGATAGCCCGCGAGGGCTCCGACAATCAGGCCCAGCCAGACATAGGGGTCCGAGAAGGTGCCAAAGCCGATAAGGAGAGCGTCAAACATGGGCGACCTCAGGGAAGTTGAATGCCAAGGGCATAGGTGAACAGGCTGTAGATGACGACGGTCATCGCGATCGGTGTCAGGATCAGATGCAGTGGTCGCCGTTCGCCGCAGGTCAGCATGATCAAGACCGAGGAGATGAGGATGACCGGAACTGCGCCGAGGACTTCGAACAGTTCGGCTTGCCCAACCAGCAGGCCTGCACAGATCAGAACCCAAAGCGGGCGACCGACATAGACCCGATCGTCAGGCTGGGTGCGCTTTCGGCGAAGAAAGGCACCGATCAGCATCACGACCGTTGCGGCGAAGGCCACACCGCCCGCGATGGTTGGAAATCGTCCGGCCCCAACGTCGGAAGGGTTAAGTGAGCCTGGCAAGGCCAGCGCCTCGGACAAGTAGAACCCGATCGCTCCCAGCAACAAAACGCCGATGACGACTTCGGCCCAGAACAATGGGAATAACACATGCTTGACCAGTGGGGCGGTCGGCTCTTCGCTTTGGCTCATTTTTTCCTCCTCGCACACGAGCGTTCCGGCCCGAGGGGCCGGAGCGCACGAAAAATCTTACTGGACCAGACCGACATCCTTGAGGGTCTCGGCCGCGACTTCGTTCATCTGGGTGATGTAATCGCGGTATCCCTGGGGGCCGGCATCCGAGGCCACGACGCCATTCTGCGCCTCGAACGCACGGAATTCATCGGTAGCCTGCGCCTCGTGGAAGGCAGCAGCGATCTGCTCCTGCAGGTTCTCATCCATTCCCTTGGGGCCGAACAAGCCGCGAAGCTGCTGCCAGTCCGGGTTCACGTCAAATCCTTGCTCCGAGAAGGTTTCGACTTCGGGCAGAGACTCAAGACGATCCTTGGCAAGAAGGCCCAGACCGACCACGCGGTCGGACTCGAAAAACGGCAGTGCCGGGCCGGGGTTGGAAATGGCAGCATCGATATGGCCGCCCAGCAGTGCCGTAATGACCTCCGGGGTGCTGTCGAAGCCAACCCAGTTCACAGTAAAGCCCGCCTCTTTGGCCAGCATGGATACTGCCAGATGCTGGACCGAACCCGCCGCGCCGTAACCGCCGATGGTGATCTGTCCGTCGGGGGATGCCTTGGCCTTCTCGACCAGATCTGTCAACGAGGTCAGCTCTGATTCAGGCGTGGCCATCACGACATGCGGATCGAATTGGAAGATTGCGATCCAGCTGAAATCCTCCGGCGCAAATGTGCCCTTGAGATTGGTCTGCATCGCCGTGAAATGACTCATGGTGTTAACGCCCAGTGTCAGGCCGTCAGGTTCGGCTGCGCCGACCACCGCCATCTGCTTGGCACCGGCGCCGCCCTGCGCGTTCTGGATCACCAGCGGCTGGCCGATGATTGGTTCGAGCGAGCGGGCCAGTGTGCGGGCGAAGATGTCCGAGGCCCCGCCCGGTCCGGTATGCAGGACCAGGTTCACCGGCCCCTCGGGCTGCCATGTCGCGGCCTCCTGCGCCCAAACAGGGCTGGCCAGCGTGAAGGCCGCAATACTGCAGCCGAGAACAGAATTTTTCAACCATGCCAAAGACATGAGACACTCCATAATCCAGGATTTCAAGTTTTTCAGCGGCCCCGGCGTTCAGCGTCCGGCAGCCGCCGAGAGGCGCCTTACTGCGCCTGCACGCCCGTCGCCTTGAGCCCGTTCCGGGCCAGATTGATCAGCGAATCAACGCGCTCGGCATAGGCCTCGGGCCCAAGATCGGTCCCGGTGATTGCGGCCTGCTCCTGATATTGCTGGAACTCCTCGGACTGCATCGCCTCGATCAGGCTGTCGGCCAGCTTCTGGCGGATCTCCAATGGGATACCGGCGGGGCCGTAGATGCCCCGGATCTGCTGCCAGCCTGCATCGGCGTCATAGCCCTGTTCGGCGAAGGTCGGCACGTCCGGGAAGGTCGATGAACGCTCCTCGGCCAGAACGCCAAGAATTCGCACGCGACCTGCTTCGGCAAACTCGGCGACGACGCCGGGATTGGCCACAGCCAGTTCGACATGACCACCCAGTAGCCCGGTGATCGCCTCGGTCGAGGCGTCGTAGCCGACCCAATCCATCTGGGCATCAGCCGCATCCACGACTAGCTTGGTCGCGATATTGGCGATCGAGCCGACGGCTCCGTAGCCGCCGGCAGTGATCGGGGTGCCTTCTGCAGCCTTTGCCTCGACCAACTCGGCAAAAGTCTGATAGGGGCTGTCCTCGCGAACGAACAGGACATGAGCATCCTGCTGAACCATTGCGATCCAGCTGAAATCCTCCGGCGCGAAGACGCCATTCAGATTGGTCAGCATCGCGGTGAAATGGCTCAGCGTGTTCACGCCAATCGTATAGCCGTCGGGCGCTGCGGATTTCACGGCCGCCATCTGCGCCGCGCCACCGCCGCCTGCGCGGTTCACGACGACCAGCGGCTGACCCAGGATCGGCTCGGCCGAACGTGCCAATGTCCGGGCAAAGATGTCGGATGCCCCGCCAGGCGCGTTCTGGACCACGAACTCGATCGGTTTCGAGGGAAAGTCAGCTGCATCTTGGGCAATAGCCGGGGCGGCCATCAGAGCCGCGCAAAGAATGGCGCCGAATCTTGATTTGATCATTTTTTCCTCCCTTGGACCGCGATTCCCCTCCAGGATGCGGCTTCCGGCCAAACTGAGGGTTCAGGCTCTGGAATTAACCTGATTATAAGTTTGGCAAGCATAAACATTGGGGGATTCAGCCTTGAAATGGCCCAGTTGCGGGGTCAGGACATCCCTTGGCGGGTCAAGACGACACAAATGATCAGGCCAAACTTGGTCTTTGTCGCGCTATCGGCGTGCTGTCTATCTGCAGAATACCACGCCTGGAGGAGAAACCATGACCGACGTCTTCATCTGCGATTACATCCGCACCCCTATTGGCCGCTATGGCGGCGCCCTGTCCGCTGTGCGACCCGACGATCTGGGGGCCGTGCCGCTGCGGGCTTTGCTGGAGCGTAATCCGGACCTCGACCCCGCCGCCATCGACGAGGTGATCTTTGGTTGTGCAAACCAAGCGGGTGAGGATAATCGCAATGTCGCGCGCATGTCTTCGCTGCTGGCGGGTCTGCCCGAGACGGTGCCTGGCACCACGATCAACCGGCTGTGCGGATCGGGGATGGATGCCGTCATTACCGCCTTTCGTGCCATCGCCGCTGGTGAGGCGGATCTGATCGTCGCGGGCGGGGTGGAATCCATGTCGCGCGCGCCGCTGGTCATGCCCAAGGCCGAGACCGCTTTCAGCCGTGCGGCGGAGATCCATGACACGACCATCGGTTGGCGCTTCGTGAACCCGCAGATGCACAAGACCTACGGCACTGACTCCATGCCCCAGACAGGCCAGAACGTCGCCGATGATTTCGGCGTCTCGCGCGAGGCGCAAGATACAATGGCCCTCTCCAGCCAGCAGAAGGCCGCCGCTGCGCAGGAAGACGGCCGTCTTGCGCGTGAGATCACGCCGGTTCTTGTGCCGCAGCGCAAGGGCGATCCGGTGCGCGTGGACCGTGACGAACACCCGCGCAAGACGTCGGCCGAAGCGCTGGCCAAACTGCGCCCGCTTTTCCCCGAGGGTTCAGTGACGGCGGGCAACGCCTCGGGCGTCAATGACGGGGCGGCCGCGCTGATCCTTGCGACCGCCGATGCGGCCAGGCAGCACGGGCTGCGGCCCATCGCCAAGGTTCTGGGCGGGGCGACGGCGGGCGTCGCGCCGCGCATCATGGGTTTCGGCCCTGCCCCGGCTTCCAAGAAGCTGATGAAGCGGCTTGGGCTTACCATCGACGATTTTGCCGTGATCGAGCTAAACGAAGCCTTTGCCGCCCAAGGCATCGCCACCCTGCGCGATCTGGGCGTGGCCGATGACGACGCGCGCGTAAACCCCAATGGCGGTGCCATCGCGCTCGGTCATCCGCTCGGCATGTCGGGCGCCCGCATCACTGGCACCGCCGCGCTGGAGCTGAAGCCAGGCGAAAAAGCGTTGGCGACGATGTGCATCGGCGTCGGCCAAGGCATCGCCATCGCGCTGGAGGGCGTCCAAGCCTGATCTCAGATCAGGCTGCTCTGCCTGACGCTTGCTTGCTGCACATCCTCCGCCCGACCAATGTTGCGGGCGGAGGATGACATGAAAGACAGCACGACTAGCCCCGATCCGGCCACTGACGCCCTTCTGGATATGGCCGAAGCCATCCGTACTGCCGACTTGGCCCCGGCGACGCGCCATGCCGCGCGACGGCACATGTATGACACCATCGGCGCGATTGCCGGAGGCATGAGCCAAGACGTTTCGCAGGCGCTGCTACGGGTCCTGCAGCCTTCGACCTTGCCAAGCGGGCTGCCCCTGCCCGGCACTGATCTGCGCCTGCCGCCTGATGCCTTCGCACTGTTGACCGGCACCGCCGCCCACGGGATCGAGTTGGATGACGGTTATCGTCAGGGCACCGTCCATCCCGGTGTCGCGGTCGTGCCTGCTGTGCTTGCGGCGGCGCAGACGACCCAAGCCTCGGGCGAGGCTCTGATCCGCGCCGTCGTCGCGGGCTATGAAACCGTCTGTGCGCTGGCAGGTGCCATGCATCCGGGGACGCGGCAGCGCAGCTTTCATCCTACTTCGGTTGCGGGTCCAATGGGTGCGGCGGTCGCTGTTGGTCTGTTGCTGGATCTTGATCGGCGGCAGATGTCCGATGCCTTGGGGATAGCCGCCTCGGGGGCGGGTGGCCTTTTCGCATTTCTGGGCGGCGGGGGCGACGTCAAGCGACTGCACGGCGGACAGGCCGCGCGGGCGGGTCTGATGGCGGCCCTGTGCGCCGCCGAAGGGATCAGCGCGCCGACCGGCATCATCGGTCGGGACAGCGGTTTTGCCTGGGCCTTCGCGGACCGGCCCGTTGGACAGCCCCTAGACCTTGATCTGCCACCCTCAGGCTCTTTCCGCATCGAGGATTGCTACATCAAGCCGCATGCCTGCTGCCGCCATCTGCAACCCGCCTTCGAGGCTCTGGTCCACCTAGTGCAGAAGCACGAGATCCCGGAGGTCGATATCCTGCGCATTGAGATCGACACTTATGCGATCGCCGCCCGGCACGCACTGGTCGGGTGGAACGATTTCGCCTCGGCTCAGCTCAGCCTGCCCTATGTCATGGCGCTGGCGGTCAGGTACGGGCGCGCCGATCTGTCGATGTTTGATGATGCCATGCGTGGCGCATGGGCGGGGCCGATCGCGGACCGCCTGCATGTCGCCGCTCCGCCCGATATCGACAAGCTTTACCCAAGCCACCGCCCGGCGCGGGTGCGTATTGTCACGCCGCACAATCAGTTAGAGGAGACGCGACTGGAGGCATCGGGCAGCCGCGAGATGCCGCTGTCGGACACCGCGTTACGCGACAAGTTCCGCGGTCTGGCAGGTAACCGCGCCGAGGCATGGGACGAGGCCGTCTGGACCCTTCCGGCCAGCGCCGATGCCGGAAGCCGGATCAGGCAGATCTTCGCGGCGTGACGAATTCAGGCGGATGGCCGACCTGATCCAGCAGCCAGTCGATGAAGGAGCGGGTCTTGGGTGCCACGGACAAGGTCGTCGGCCAAACGACATGGAAGGACGCGCCCGTCGGCACGGGCCTCAGCAGCGGCCGGAACAGCCGGCCGGCGCTGAGCTCCACCTCAAGCAGGCGCAGCTGGCCTATGGCAAATCCAAGGCCTTGCTGCGCCGCGCTGTAGGTCAGCAGAGAGCTGTCGAATTCAACCCCCTCGCGATGAGGCAGATCGACATTGTTCGCCTCGGCCCAATCCTGCCAAGCCCGGCGGCGATAACGCGAATGAAGCAGATCGGCCCCCGCAAGATCGGCAGGCCCCGATACGGGCCTGCGCTGAAGCTGCGCAGGGCTGCAGACCACATCGATCTCTTCATCGAACAGGTGGCGGCTGCGCGCCTCGCGCCAAGGGCCACCGCCAAGCTGGATCGCCGCATCCAGATGGGTGCCACGGAAGTCCAGCGGCGCGACCGTCGTGTCCATGCGCACCCGCAGCCCCGGATGGCGGGCATAGAAATCGGGCAGGCGCGGCAGCAGCCAGAAATGCGCCACACTGGGGTAAAGACGCAGATGGATGGTCCGCTCGGTCTCGTGGCGCAACATGCGGTGGGTGCTGCGCTCCAGATCCTCGAAGATGGCGGATATCTCGGCCCCGTAGGCACGCCCCACTTCGGTCAGCCGAGCCGAACGCGATCCACGCTCGAACAGTTGGACATTCAGGTAATCCTCGAGGATCGCGATCTGGCGGCTGATGGCGACCTGGCTGATCCCCATCTCCTGCGCGGCAGCGGTGAAGGTCTTGTGCCTTGCGGCCACCGAAAAGGCGCGCATCGGATTCAGCGGGAGGTTCAGGCGGCGGCCACCCATAACCTTTTCTTCGTCATCTACAGCCATTGGGCAGTTTTCCCACAGTTTGCCAAGCTTAAACTGTGGCAAAAGCACCGACAAAGGACAAGCCGATGAATTTCGAACCGACCGAGGAACAACGTATGTTCCAAGACAGCGTCCAGCGTTTTGCCCGCACCGAACTGGCCCCCGGTGCAGCAGAACGCGCCCGCAGCCACGAATACCCGTGGGATGTGGCAAGGCAAATGGCGCAGATGGGGCTGATGGGTATTGCCCTGCCCGAGGAGGACGGCGGAATGGGGGGCACATTGCTGGATTCGATCATCGCGATCCAGGCGGTGGCCGAAGCCTGCCCACGCAGCGCCGACGCGATCCAGGCCGGTAACTTCGGCCCCGTCCGCACATTCGCGCAATTCGCGACGCCCGCGCTGAAGGAGCGGTATCTCGGCCCCATCCTGCGCGGAGAGGCGGTCATTTCGCTTGGCATGACCGAGCCCGAGGCAGGATCTGCGGTGACCGACCTGCAGACATCGGCCACGCCGGACGGCGACGGGTTCCGTATCAATGGGACCAAGATCTTCGGCACTCACAGCGCCGAAGCATCGGTCTTTCTGGTCTATGTCCGTTTCGGGCCGGGGCTGGACGGCATCGGTTCGGTCCTGATCGCCAAGGATGCACCGGGACTGACAGTCGGTCAGCCCTCGGCCTTCATGAACGGTGAGGAATGGGCGCAACTTTATTTCGACAATGTCTATGTCGACCCCGAGGATGTGCTGCTTGGCCCGGGCGGCTTCCGCAAACAGATTTCGGGTTTTAATGTCGAACGCTTGGGCAATGCCGCCCGCGCCGTTGCCGTGGGGCGCCATGCCTTCAACACCGCCCGCGATCACGCGCTGGAACGCAAGCAGTTCGGACGTCCCCTGTGCGAATTCCAAGGCATCCAGTGGAAATTTGCGGATATGTCGATGCGGCTTGAGGCGGCGCAGCTGCTGCTGATGCGGGCGGCGGCGAATGCGGGGACCGGGTTGCCCAAGGCCTCGGAAACGACGCTGGCTAAGCTGGCCTGCAACGAAGCAGGGTTCTTCGCCGCCAACGAGGCGCTGCAAGTGATGGGCGGTCTGGGCTTCAGCGAGGAAAGCACCGTGCAGTATTGCTTGCGGCGCACGCGGGGCTGGATGATCGCGGGCGGATCAATCGAGATCCTGAAGAACCGCGTGGCCGAGGATGTCTTCGGGCGCAGCTTCTCGCAGCGCCCGAAATAAGCGATATCAGGGGTGGGCCAGCCACATCGGCCCGCCCTTGTGACGCGGAAAGCCATAGCCCGCGACCATGACGACGTCGATGTCATCGGCGCTTTCGGCGATTCCCTCGTTCAGAATAGCCTGCCCTTCGGCCTGAATGATTGACAGGATGCGGTCCATGATCTCGGATTGGGCAAAGTCGCGGCGCTTGCGGTCTGCCTTGGCGCTTTCCTCCTCGATGATGCGGGTCACCTCTGGGTCGATCTCGGGCTTGCCCGAGGCATAGTCGTACCATCCCTGCCCCGCCTTGCGACCAAGACGGCCCGCTTCGCACAGTCGGTCGGCGATATGGGCATAGCGTTCATCCGCCGGGCGGGTTGCGGCGCGTGCCTTGCGCTGCGCCCACGCAATGTCCAGCCCGCTCATATCCTGGACCTTATAGATGCCCATCGCAAAGCCGAAGGCCTCCATTGCGGCATCGATCTGATGGGGCAATGCCCCCTCCTCCAGCATGAATTCGCAATCGCGGCGATAGGCATTCATGATGCGGTTGCCGATGAAGCCGTCGCAGACGCCGGACACCACCGCGATCTTGCGAAGGTGCTTGGCCAGCGCGCCGGCGGTCGCCATCGCGCGGGCGCTCGTCGCTTTTCCCCGCACCACTTCGAGCAGCTTCATCACATGCGCAGGAGAGAAGAAATGCAGTCCCAGCACGCGGCCCGGATCGGCGGTTGTTTCGGCCAAGGCATCGACATTCAGATACGAAGTGTTGGTCGCAAGAATTGCATCGGTAGGCATGACGGCATCCAGACGATCAAAGACCTCGCGCTTGACGCCCATATCTTCGAATACTGCCTCGATCACCAGCGGGCATGGCTTCAACAAAGCATAGTCGCTGCCGGTGGACAGCGCGTCGAGCGCGGCCTTCCGCTTGTCTTCAGAGATCGCGCCGCGCTTCACGCTGGCACCAAGGGTTTCGCCCACACGTTCGGCGGCGCGGGTGGCGGCTTCGGTGTCACGTTCGATCAGAACGACCCGCGATCCGGCCAGCAAGAGGGCGGTTGCAATCCCCGCACCCATCGTGCCGCCGCCAATCACACCCACGCGGTTCAGATCGACCGGCACGCCATCCCCTTCGCGCAGGCTGCGACCCGCCTCGCGTTCGGCAAAAAAGACGTGGCGCAGTGCCTTTGCCTCGTCGCTGACCGACAGGCGCAGAAAGCGTTCGCGTTCGGCGGTCATTGCTTCGGCAGGGGACAGGCGGGTGGCGTCCCGCAGCGATGCAAGCGCCTCAAGCGGGGCGACCGCACCACGGCTCTTGCGAGCGATCGCCTGTTCGCGCGCGGACCAGTCGATGGCCTCGGCATCCTTTACCGGGCGCTCCAGAAGCGGCGTGCCAAGGGTCGCCTCGGCCAGCATCGCCTCGGCGGCAGGCAGGAGGTCATCCTCGCAGATCGCATCGCTCAGGCCAGCATCTTGTGCCTTGGCGGCGGGGATCGGCTTGCCGCCGGTGACCATGTCGATGGCCAGATCCATCGACACAAGACGCGGAAGACGGACCGTACCCCCCGAACCAGGCAGGATCCCAAGTGTCACTTCGGGCAGCCCCATCTTCGTGGCAGGTTCTGCAACACGCAGATGACAGGCCATCGCCAGCTCAAGCCCGCCGCCGAGGACATTGCCCTTCAGCGCCGCCACCCAAGGGACGGGCGATTCAGAAATCGCCGCCAGCACATCCGGCAGAAAAGGTTCCAGCGGATTGCCCAGCTCCTTGATGTCGGCCCCCGCGACGAAGGTCCGCCCCGCGCAGGACAGGACAACGCCCTTCAATCCCTTGGTGGCCGCGACCGTGACGGCTGCCTCGGACAGGCCCTGTCGGACGCCTTGGTTCAACGCGTTGACAGGCGGATTGTCGATGACGACATGGGCGATCTGGTCGCGGATAGTCAGCGTGACAGGTGGCATGGGTCCTCCGGAAAAGTATGTCGGCCCGATCGGCGCCACAGCGGGGCCATATTCCGTCCGCGGTGTCGCCGTTTCGCGTATGCGCAGGCCGTCCTTGCCCACGCGGGCAAGAAATCCATGCCGGTATAGAAAAGCGTGGCGCGGCTGTAACATAACCAAAGGTCAGGGCCAGCCATGCCTAAAGGCAGTTGTGCGCGGCGCCGGGCAAGCACAACCTGACCCGCAAGGGAGAGGCTTATGACGGACCTTCATTTTGAGGCGGAGCCCGCGGGGCGTCCGCCTTTGCTGTTGGTGCACGGTTTTTTATCCAGCAGGAACCATTGGCGACCGAATGCGGCATTATCGCGGGACTTTCGGCTGATCCGGGTCGATCTGCCAGCACATGGACTCAGCCCGGCCCCGACCGAGGACACCGCCTATACGCCCGACGCGATGGTCGCATCGCTGGAGCTTCTGCGACAGAAGCTGGGCATCAACCGCTGGTTCATTTGCGGGCAGAGCTTCGGTGCGGGCTTGACCCTGCGCTATGCCATTGATTACCCCGACCGGGTCATCGCGCAGGCCTTCACCAATGCCAACGCTGCCCTTCGTCCCGCTTGGACGCCCGAGCGGATGGCCGCACATCAGGCGCGGATCGACGATCTGGCTCTGAATGGCGCGGCGGCCCTGCGCCGCTTCGCCTTCCACCCGGCCCATGCAAGGCGCTTTCCACCTGACATTCGACAATTGCTGGCTGAGGATGCCGACCATTGCAATATCGCCGGTCTGATCCGCCTGATGACGCATGGCACCCCGCATCTGTCGGTCATCGACCGTCTACCCGAAACGGCGGTGCCAACGCTCCTGGTCAATGGGCAGCGCGAGCGGGCCTTCCAGCCGAACCGGGACGCCGCGCGCGACGCATTGTCCGGGCTGCGGATCGTCGATCTGGACGGCGGCCATTCCATCAATATCGAACAGCCCGAGGCCTTCGACAGCGCCCTGTCATCCTTTTTCGCCCATTGGATTGCCGAGGCGGCGCATGCGCAGTGACCACCCCGCGATCCTGCCGCTGATCTATCTTGCGGCCGCAGTTGGTGGCTGGATCATGTGGTCCATCGGCGCCCCGCTGCCTTGGATGATCGGCCCGCTGATCGCGACGGCAGCGATCTATGTCGCAGGGCTTTCCACCTATGTCATACCGGTCAAGACCCGACCCGTCGGGCAGATCATCGTTGCCGCGCAGGTGGGACTGTTTTTTTCTCCCGAGGCCTTCGGCAAGTTGCTGGAACTGTCCCCCTTGCTGATCGGCATGGCTGTGGCGACCGCATTTTGCGCGTGCCTGACCGCGTGGGTACTGTCGCGCATATCCGGAATGGCACTGGTGCCCGCCTTCCTGTCCACCATCCCGACAAGCCCTGTCGAGGCTTCGGTCATCGCCGAACGGCTGGCGCTGCCCGCCGGTCCTGTCATCTTCGCCCAGACCCTGCGCATCGCGTCGATCGTGGTGTTGGTACCGATCGCTATCTACGCGATCGACGGCTGGCCAGATCGCAGTGCTCCCCTGGCCACGGGCCCGTTCGAGCCGCTGCGCACCCTCATCCTGTTCGGTGCCGCGGTCGGGGTTGCCATGGCTTTCCGGGCGTTGCGGATCTCGAACCCGTTTTTTCTGGGGGCCTTGGCCGCATCAGCCGGGATGACTGCGGCTGGCGTGACCCCGGCCCCCTTCCCCGCCGTGATCCTGTCGATGGCACAGATCCTGCTCGGCACCTGGCTGGGCTCGACCTTCCGCCGTTCGCTCTTCGTGTCGGCGGGGCGGACGGTGGGTGCCATCGCGGTATCCACGCTGCTTTTCGTCATGCTCAGCACAGCCTGCGGGCTGATCGCCTCGCAGCTTCTGAACCTGCACTGGGAAGACATGGTTCTGGGTGCGGCACCCGGCGGCGTCACTGAAATGGCCCTGACGGCCAAGTTCATGGATCTGGACGTCGCTCTGATCACCGCCTTCCATCTGGTTCGCATCTTTCTGATTGTACCCTTCATTCCCACGCTCGGACGCTGGATGCACCGCCTAGAGGGGCGTGGCAGCCGCACCTGAGCCTTGCCCGAAACCAAAGAAAAAAGGTTCAACGATGACCGAATGGCCCGAACAGCGCCTCGGCGCGCCCGACCCCGCCGCATATTCCGCCCGTCAGCAGGAAATTCACGACGCCATCGCCAGCGGCCCCCGGGGGGGCGTACGCGGCCCGTTGGCCGTCTGGCTGCACCGCCCTGACCTTGCCGCGCGGGCGCAGGATCTGGGGCGCTATTGCCGTTATGACAGCGCGCTCGACCAGACCCTGTCCGAACTCGCGATCCTGGTCACCGGTCGTGTCTTCGGATCGGAATACGAATGGCAGATTCACAAGGATCATGCCCTGAATGCGGGTCTGTTGCCTGACGTGATCGAAGCGATCCGTCTGAACCTGCCTCCCGAGTTTCCCAACGCCGAACAGCAAGTCGTCCATGACATCGCCCGCGCCGCCCATGAGACGCGCGATGTCGACGACGACCTCTATGCCCGCGGGATCCAGGTTCTGGGCGAAGAGCGCATGGTCGATCTGGTCGGGATTTTAGGGTATTACACATTGATTTCATTGACGATCAACATATTCCGCATCCCGCCGATGGGTGGGCATCCGGCCGAATTGGCCGACGCGTGAACATCACAGGAGGAATGGACATGACAGGACGTCTGGAAGGCAAGGTCGCAATCGTCACCGGTGCGGGATGCGTCGGGCCGGGCTGGGGCAACGGACGCGCGACCTGCGTGCGCTTTGCCGAGGAAGGGGCGAAGATCTTTGCCGTCGACCTGAAATCAGACACGATGGAGGAGACCATCGCCCGCACCCGCGAGGCGGGCGGCGAGATCGAGCCCTACCTGTGCGATGTGACTGACTTCGATGCAGTCACCGCCATGGTGGAGGCCTGCATCGCGCGCTTCGGCAGGGTCGATATCCTTGTCAACAATGTCGGCGGATCGGCCAAGGGCGGCGCCACCGAACTGGATGATGCCACTTGGCACAAACAGCTGGATTTCAACCTGAAATCGGTGTTCCTGACCTGCAAGGCCGTGCTGCCTCACATGGTCCAGCAGGAGTCGGGCGCGATCGTGAACACATCCTCGACTTCGGGACTGCGCTATACCGGGGCGCCACAGGTGGCCTATGCCTCGGCCAAGGCAGCGATCATCCAATTCTCGCGCGTCACGGCGGTCGAGTTCGCGGCAAGGGGCGTGCGGGTGAACACGGTCGTGCCGGGACAGTTGCACACGCCGATGGTCGAGACGCGGCTGGCCGGCCAACGCGCCGGAGGCGACGTCGATGCGCTTTTGCAGTCGCGCCTCAAACGCATTCCCATGGGCTGGATGGGCGATGGGCGCGATACGGCGAATGCAGCCTTGTTTCTCGCCTCGGATGAAGCGCGCTTCGTCACCGGAACCGAAATCGTGGTCGATGGCGGCATGAGCGTGCGCTGCGACTAAACGACATCAGCATATGAATTTTCTGCCGATCCTATGTCCGTGAAACACAAGGATCGGCAGATTTTCTCAACGCAAGCAGGTAGGCTCGGACGCTTTATGGCCGTCGGATGCCTTGTTTGATACTTGCCCCTCCGGACGGTCACGAAGAACTTGGTGAAGCAGGCAAATGTCAGCCCCTCAAAGGCCAGATGTCTCGTGGTTGTTCTCACCGCCTAGATGCTCAGAGGAACGCCATAGTGCCATCATTCGGGCCCTCGCGGGCATGTCACCCCGGAATGTAATCCGGCGTGACACCATCATTGGCTGTCTCAATCATCTCACACCTCGGGCACAGTTAGATCGGCGGGTGCACCGTCCAGATGGAGGGGGGCGCCGGTCAGCTCCTGTAGTTCGTCGAGGCTGAGGCCCGCCAACTTTTCGCGCAGCACGAAACGGCCGTCCTCGATGTCGATGACGGCAAGCGAGGTATAGACCCGCGTCACGCAGCCGACGCCGGTGAGTGGCAGGGTGCAGCGGTCGACCAGTTTCGGCTTTCCGTCCTTGGTGACATGATCGGTGATGACGGCGACACGCTTAGCGCCATGGACCAGATCCATAGCGCCGCCCACCGCAGGCACGCCCTTGGGACCGGTCGACCAATTTGCCAGATCCCCGGTCTGCGCCACCTGATAGGCGCCAAGGATCGCCACATCCAGATGACCGCCGCGAACCATGGCAAAGCTGTCGGCGTGGTGGAAAAAGGCGGTGCCGGGCCGAATGGTCACGGCCTTTTTGCCCGCGTTGATCAGATCCCAATCCTCCTGCCCCGGGGGCGGCGCTTCGCCGAAACCCAGGATGCCGTTTTCCGTATGGAAGATCGCTTGCCGCCCTTCAGGCTGGAAGCGGGCGACCATTTCGGGAAAACCGATCCCAAGGTTCACATAGGCGCCGTCCTCGATATCCTGCGCGGCGCGCCAGGCGATCTGGGCATTGGTCAACTTCTGGATCATGCTGTCACCTCGGGATAATGCGCTTTTAAACGGTTCAGGTCCTCTTCCTGGGCGGGGTTCGGAACATGCACGACGGCATCGACGAAGATGCCGGGCGTCACGACAGTTTCCGGTTCAATCCCGCCCGGCTCGATCAGATGACTGACCTGGGCAATGGTGCGCGTGGCCGCCATCGCCATCAGCGGCGCAAAGTTGCGCGCGGCCATGCGATAGGTCAGGTTGCCCAAAGGGTCGCCCGTCTCGGCCTTGATCAGCGCCACATCCGCCTTCAGCCAGCGTTCCTGGATATAGGACTGGCCGTCGAATTCGGCGACGGGCTTACCTTGGGCCAGATCGGTGCCAAAACCCGTCGGCGTGTAGAAGGCCGGGATGCCGGCACCGCCGGCGCGGATCCGCTCGGCCAAGGTGCCCTGCGGCACCAGGTCCAGCGCGATTTGGCCCGACAGGTAACGCTCAGTGAAGACGCGCGGATCGGCCGAGCGCGGGAATGAACAGATCATTTTCGCGACCATCCCCTGTTCGATCATGGCGGCGATGCCGACATGGCCGTTGCCCGCGTTGTTGTTGATGATCGTCAGCCGCGCGGGGCTGCCCGTGGCCAGATATCGGTCGATCAGGGCATGCATCAGCTCGATCGGCGCACCCGATCCGCCAAAGCCGCCGATCATCACCGTTGCCCCGTTCTGAATTCCGGCGACGGCATCAGCCGGCGTGGAAATCCGCTTGTCCATGTCTCCTCCTGTATTCTGTCCTTTGGATTTAGGCCGATGCCGCCAGGGGGCATACTGCAATCGTTCGCATCTTGATCTTTGTTCGCATTGCGATCAAACTCGTTCGCATGGCAAACAGGTCCGACATCGTGGCTTCGCTTATCAAGGGATTGTGCGTAATCGAAGCGTTCACACCCGAACATCCGCGCATGTCCATCACCGACATGTCCAAGGTGACAGGCTTTGATCGCGCGACCGCCCGCCGATTGCTGCTGTCCCTGCACGAGGCCGGATACGCCGATTACGACGGCAAATTCTTCACGCTGACGGCGCGCGTCCTGCGCCTTGGCATGGGGGCCTTGTCGGCCATGCCGCTGCCGCAGATCGTCCAGCCTTGGCTGGATCAGCTGTCCGAACAGGTTGGGCAATCGACATCGGTCTCGATCCTCGATGGTTCCGAGATCGTCTATCTGGCACGCGCGGCGCAGCGGCGAGTCATGTCTATCAACCTGATGCCGGGATCGCGCCTGCCCGCACATTGCACCTCGATGGGTCGGGTGCTGCTGGCGGCCCTGCCGTCCGATCAGGCGCAGGCCCTGGTGGAAAGCGCCGATCTGACGCCACGCACCCGCTTCAGCCTGACCACTCCGACCGAGATCATGGCGCGTGTGAAGGCCGCGCGTGGTGATGGCTATGCCGTCATTGACCAAGAGGTCGAGATTGGACTGCGGTCGATCGCAGTACCCCTTTTCTCCGCTCAGGGACCGGCGGTGGCGGCCATCAATATTGGCGTATCGGCCGCCCAGGTGGAGGCACAGGACCTCGTGCCGCGCTTTCTGGAGCCCTTGCAAAAAGTGCAGGAAGGAATGCGCCGAATTCGCCTGCCAATACAAGGATACTGACCCACAAAATTGAACCCCAATCCAAAAGAAGGATGCCAAAGCCCGACGCTTGCCAGCCCGACCATGGCAACAGGCTGCCTAGACCACCCAAATCATGAAGGGCAATCGCGCTATGGGGTCGGTGCATCCTGCAGTGCCTGCTCCAATGCCCCGGTTTTTCCTGCGCATCCGCATGGCTCGTGAACCTAGGCAAAAGCTTATTTTCAATCGCGCTTTTGTTTGCCTCTCCACAGGATGAACAGTCCCGACAGCACAACCAACGCTGAACCAATCAGCATGTTGGTCGTGAGTTTTTCGTCGAAAAACATCAGTCCAAAGGCGACGCCAAACAACAGGCGCGTATAGCGGAAGGGCGTCACGGCCGATACGTCGCCTGTTCGCATCGCCTTCATCAGGGATGAATAGGCGCAGAGCCCCACAAGGATCGCGCCCGTCATTAAAAGGATGGCAGCCATCGGGGATACGGAATGCCTGCCCCTGCCAGAGCGAGAACATCAGGCCAGCCGTCGCCAAGGCCAGAAAGCCGTAAAGGCCCAGAATGGCGGTGCTGAGACTGCGCGGCGCAGCTCGGCTTGCCAGATCGCGCCCTGCAAAACCAAACATGCCGATCACGGCCAGGATCGACAGGGGCGAAAAACCTTCCGTCCCCGGTCTCAGGATGATCAGCACCCCGGCAAGGCCGATGCCAATGGCGGTCCAACGGCGCCAGCCGACGCGCTCGCCGAAAATCAGGGCGGCCGATGCGACCACGACCAGCGGCGTGGCCTGCAGGATGACGGTCGCTGTCGCCAAGGGGATCAGTGCCAGCGCGAGAATGTAGAAGAGACGACCCGTGATCTCGAACAGCACCCGGATCTTCATGGCTGTCGACAACACGTCGGGGGTCAGCAATGCGTCGCCCTGACGATGGGCGATGGCCGCAAAGATCGTGGCCCCGCCCATGCCGAAAAGGGTCAGGATCTGCCCGACCGGCAGATGATGCGACACGGCCTTGACCAAGGCGTCCTCGACCGCGAAGGCGGCCATGGCGGTGATCATCCAAGCGGCGCCTTGGATGTTGAGGCGATGAGCGCTGTCCGTATTCACGATCGATATCTCTCTCAGGCGGTCGGGATGGCGGTTATGTACCCTTCGGGCGATCGGGCGACTGATCGCCCGCTATCACCTTCGGAACCGCCTTGCCACACTCCCTTCTCAGGCTCCGCGGTCCTGCTCGTTATGCGCCCAGAGATAGCCGATGAAGGCGCTTTTGACGAAGCGCAGCAGTACCATGGTGATCAGTGCCGTGGCCCCCGAAACGATCGCCAGCAGCATGAGCGGGCTGGGCCGGAAGACCACCCACGTATACCCCAGCAAAGGGATCAGCAGCAAAAGCATGATTGTCATCGTGAAAAATGCCGGTCCGTCAGCGGCCGGATAGCGCTTGAACTCCAGCCCGCAGGATTCGCATTCGGGGATCACCGCCAGATATCCCTGCAGGATCCGGCCCTCGCCGCAATTGGGGCAGCGGTTGAAAAAGCCCCGGATGACAGCCTTCTTCTCGTTGTGGTCTTCAGCCATGTCGACATGCCTTCTTTTTGCAATGCGGCTTTCAGATGTTTGCCACAAGATGATGGTGCCCACGCTGCCTGGGTGCGAAAAGATCCTCCTCCGGGCAGGTCTGGCGGTCCAGCCATTCTTCCCATGCGGGATCCGTCTGCTTTGCCGGTGCCGAGGGAGTTGCGTCCCATCCCAGTTCAAAACCGACGTGCAGCAGTGCCGAGACAAGTCGGTACATGTCGGTCCGGGCGTGAAAGGGCGTGGGCGTGATCCGCAAACGCTCCTGTCCGCGAGGTACGGTCGGATAGTTGATGGGCTGGACATAGATGCCATGGTCCGACAGCAGGCGTTCGCTGATCCGGCTGCACAGATGTGCGTCGCCCACGATGACAGGCAGGATATGACTTGGGGTGTCAAGAACCGGAAGTCCCGCGTTCTTCAGCATGGATCGCAGGACCCTTGCATTGGTGGCTTGCCGGAAACGCTGTTCCGGATGTGCCCTCACCTGCCTGACAGAGGCCAGTGCGCCCGCAGCCAGAT
>NZ_JPKW01000015.1:0-62194 GCF_001887735.1 Paracoccus sp. SM22M-07 | reverse complement strand
AGCGCCCCGCACGTCCGACCCCGGCCGCCGCGCCAGCCGCCGCGACCCCGGCACCGGCGCCCGCTGCGGCACCGGCCCGGCCCGCCGCAGCGCAACCGGCTGACGGACTTGGCGCGCGACCGCCCAGCATCTCGCGGCCCGCGCGCAGTCCTGAACCGGCTGCGGCGCCGACTGCCTCTCCGGCTGCCGAAGCCGCACCGGCAACGGGGGCTCGGCCTCCGTCGCGTCCCCAGGATCTGTCGTCGCTGGAGGAGGGCAGCGCGTCCGAAGACGACGCCCCCCGCCAGCTGACCCAAGCCGAACGTCACCTGCTGGAATTGCAGCTGCGCGACCTGCGGACGGCACAGGCGGGACAGGCGGGCTTCAGTTCGCAGGAACGCGGGTTGGTCTTCCAACTGGCCGATGCGCGTCCCACGCGAAAGCCGGTTTCGGTTCGCGGCCCGTCGCAGAAGGCGGTCGAATCCGCCGTCGCACAGGCCGTCGGCAGCGGCCGTCCCGAACCCAAGGCGGGCGGACAGGACACGGCAGCCACCCCCGACAGCGCCCCGCCCGCCATCCGGGCAACCGCGTCCGGAGAGCTGGGCCGTTCGGCACGCCCCGGCCCCAAGCCGCGCAGCCAAGGATCGGCCAGCCTGTCAGCCGCCGCGGTGGACCAGGCCGTCGCATCGGCGCTGGAAGCCAAGCCGTCGGCGGGATCGGTCGCCTTGACGTCGCTGGCCTCATCCGCGCTGCCACCGCGCCGCGCGGCCAATGCGGCACCGGTTGCGGCCAATGCGATGGTCGCCACGGCCGCACCGGTCGCTGCCGCCATCGCCCCCACGGCGGTTGACCGCCAGGCTGCCTCCGAAGCGGCAGCGCAGGCGGAACAGCGCCGCCAGGACGAGGAATTGCAGGCACAAGCCGAAGCGCGCGCCCGGTCACAGGCCGCCGCCGATGCCCGCGCCGAGGCACAGGCCCGCGCCGCAGCCGAAGCCCGCGCCCGCGCGCAGGCCGAAGCCGAGGCCCGCGCCGCCGCCGCCCGCAACCAGCGCTATCAACCGCCCGAAGTCGATGCCGAACCCGACGTCATTGCCGCCATCCCGCAGGGCGCGAACGGATCGGCCGGTTCCAGTGCGACCGTCAAGGACGGCATCAAGCTGAACAGCACCCAGATCATCGGGACCATCGGGGCAGGCCAGGCCAGCCGCGCGCTGGTGCGCCTGTCGAACGGCCGCGTCCTGACGCTGCGCATCGGCGACAAGATCAACGGTGGCCAGATCACCGCCATCGGCGACAGCCGCATCACCTATCAAAAGCGCGGACAGGCCTTTGCCCTGGGCGTCCTGAACGGCCAGTGACACACGACGGCCCTGCGCGGTGGCGCGGGGCCGGACCTCAGGTCATCCCCCCGGAACTTCACCCATCCAGGCGGCGGATCGCATAACCCTGATCCTGCAGCAGGTTCAGGACCCCCGCCTGCCCCGGCAGATGCAGCGCACCAAAGGCCGCAACGATCCCACGACCGTTCGCGCGGGCCTTGTCGGCGCCATCGATCAGCACCTTGATCCATTTTCGATTGCGATCATCCATCAGGCGCTGCTGGGCCAGGGACATCTGCTCATCAACCTCGGATTTCGGCAGACCGGAATTGTCATAGGCGTCGAAGCGGCCGAATTCCCAGATCTGCCAGACATTCCCGCTGAAATAGGCATCCGTCAGCGTCACCGCATAATCATCGGCATAGGCCGCCGATGGCAGGGCCGCGCGGATCATGTCCAGTTCCTGAGCCGGCGTCAGGTCGGCATAGAGATCAAAGATCGTGTCCCAGGGTTCCAACGCGCGGATGGGCGTTTCGGCCTTTTGCGCCTGATGGACCAGCAGGTGATCCAGACCGCCCGTCTTGCCGCCGGTGCTTTGCATCGCGTCCAGCATGCAGGGCGAAATCCCCAGCATCATCGAGACATACCACGGGCGCAGCCGCGAGGTGATGACGGCGGGCGAACCGCGATCGGCCATGGCGGTCGATAATTGTTGCCATTCCTCGGGGGTCAGCCGTTCGGGCAGGGTCGGACCGTCGGGATCGACCATCAGGCTGGGATCGGATTTCAGCGCCTCGGTCAGGCGGCTTTCCTCGCGCGGGCCGGCCTCGACATAGAGGGCGGCCGCATCGGTGATGAAGGGCCGCAGCCGATCGACCATGGGGGCATGCCGCGCGTCGCCGAAATGATAGGTCCCCACCAGCGTGATGCGGTGGTCGCCCTTTTCGGCCTGAAACAGCAGACCTTCGCGGAAAGGCACGTCCCGCACGGCGTTTTCGATCCGGGCCTTGCGGTCGGCGGGCATGGTGTCGAACAGGTTGCGCCCCTTGCAGGCATCGGCCACCGCAGGGGCCGACAGGGACAAAAGCGCAAGCGCGGCGGCCTTCAAAACATGTCGCATCGCGTCTTTCCAACTGCGTGATCAATACCGCGCAAGCTGTCACGAAACCGGCCCGCCTTCCAGCCGGGGCAATCAAATTCCCGCGTCAAACCCGTTGACAGTGTCGTGTGTCGGCCCTAGATCAACGTCATTGGCACTCGCAGCCGGTGAGTGCCAACAACGCAACACTGCAACCTGAAACATCGGAGTGTTCACATGGCATTCAAACCGCTGCAAGACCGCGTTCTGGTCCGCCGCGTCCAGTCGGAAGAAAAGACCAAGGGCGGTCTGATCATCCCCGACAACGCCAAGGAAAAGCCCGCCGAAGGCGAAGTCGTCTCGGTCGGTGATGGCGCACGCAAGGACTCGGGCGAGCTGATCGCACCCTCGGTCAAGGCAGGCGACCGCGTGCTGTTCGGCAAATGGTCCGGTACCGAAGTCACGGTCGACGGCGAAGAGCTGTTGATCATGAAAGAAGGCGACATCCTGGGCGTGATCAGCTGATCCCCGGATAGACCCTTTCTTCAAACAAACTTCAGGAGATTCAAATGGCAGCTAAAGAAGTCAAATTCGGCACCGACGCACGCGACCGCATGCTGCGCGGCGTCAACATCCTGGCCGACGCCGTCAAGGTGACGCTGGGCCCCAAGGGCCGCAACGTCGTCATCGACAAATCCTTCGGCGCGCCCCGCATCACCAAGGACGGTGTTTCGGTCGCCAAGGAAATCGAACTGTCCGACAAGTTCGAGAACATGGGCGCCCAGATGGTCCGCGAAGTCGCTTCGCGCACCAATGACGAAGCCGGCGACGGCACGACCACCGCGACGGTTCTGGCCCAGGCCATCGTCAAGGAAGGCATGAAGGCCGTTGCTGCCGGCATGAACCCGATGGACCTGAAGCGCGGCATCGATCTGGCCACCAGCAAGGTCGTCGAGGCCATCAAGGCCGCAGCGCGTCCCGTCAACGACACCGACGAAGTCGCCCAGGTCGGCACCATCTCGGCCAACGGTGAAGCATCGATCGGTCGCATGATCGCTGACGCCATGCAGAAAGTCGGAAACGAGGGTGTCATCACCGTCGAAGAAAACAAGGGCATGGAGACCGAAGTCGAAGTCGTCGAAGGCATGCAGTTCGACCGCGGCTATCTGTCCCCCTATTTCGTGACCAACCCCGAGAAGATGGTTGCCGAAATGGAAGACGCCTACATCCTGCTGCACGAGAAGAAGCTCTCGTCGCTGCAGCCGATGGTTCCGCTGCTGGAAGCCGTCATCCAGTCGGGCAAGCCGCTTGTCATCATCTCGGAAGACGTCGAAGGCGAGGCTCTGGCCACTCTGGTCGTCAACAAGCTGCGCGGCGGCCTGAAGATTGCTGCCGTCAAGGCACCGGGCTTCGGCGATCGCCGCAAGTCGATGCTGCAGGATCTGGCCATTCTGACCGGCGGTCAGGTGATCAGCGAAGACCTGGGCATGAAGCTGGAAAACGTCACGATCGACATGCTTGGCACCGCCAAGAAGGTCACGATCAACAAGGACAACACCACCATCGTCGACGGCGCCGGTGAGAAGTCCGAGATCGAAGCCCGCGTCAGCCAGATCCGTCAGCAGATCGAGGAAACCACCTCGGACTACGACAAGGAAAAGCTGCAGGAACGCGTCGCCAAGCTGGCCGGCGGTGTCGCAGTCATCCGCGTCGGCGGCATGAGCGAGATCGAAGTCAAAGAGCGCAAGGATCGCGTCGATGACGCTCTGAACGCAACCCGCGCAGCCGTTCAGGAAGGCGTTGTCGTCGGTGGCGGTGTTGCCTTGGTCCAGGGTGGCAAGGTTCTGGAAGGCCTCTCGGGCGCCAACAGCGACCAGGATGCAGGCATCTCGATCGTTCGTCGCGCGCTGGAAGCACCGATGCGCCAGATCGCCGAAAACGCAGGCGTCGACGGCGCTGTCGTGGCCGGCAAGGTCCGTGAATCCACGGACAAGGCCTTCGGCTTCAACGCTCAGACCGAAGAATATGGCGACATGTTCAAGTTCGGCGTGATCGACCCCGCAAAGGTCGTCCGCACCGCGCTGGAAGACGCTTCCTCGGTGGCCGGCCTGCTGATCACGACCGAAGCCATGATCGTCGAAAAGCCCGAGCCGAAAGGCCAGGGCGGCGGCATGCCCGACATGGGTGGCATGGGCGGCATGGGCGGCATGATGTAATCATCCCCCTGCCCCTCGGTAGAAACGGAAAAGGGCACCCTTGGGGTGCCCTTTTTTATTATGATTTCAATGCATATAGATATGGTGTTTTAATTCCGGATCACGCATTTCCGGGCATTGCGATATGGAAAGTGAACTGGGACGATATTCCAAGGTCGCGGCGCTGAGCGTTTCCGTCGCCTCGGCGACATTCGTGCTGGCGGTGCTGATCCTGATCATCGTCATCGGCATGCTGCAATCCAGTCCGATGAATACGGATTTTGTCCAATCCCTGATCACAAGCTGCAGTGAAAACGTGAACCATTGCAATGTCGCGATGGAATTGATCATTCAGGAAACATGCGGATCGCGCGTCGGATTGGCGCCGTATTATCGCTTTGCGATCTTAGCCACGGCCATCGTCGTCGCACCGTCCATGGTCGTGCAGCGCAGCGTCCTGATCTTCAAACGCATCACATCTGCCAGCCATCCCATGCCCGCCGAACCGGGCGACGGTACGCGGAATGGCACCTGGTTCACGGGGTCGCGGAAGGGCACGTTCTCGGCCGAATCAGCGTTTCCGGGCCTGCTGATGGTCGCCATGGGGGCGTTCTGCCTGATGGCGACGCTGTAGCTGGCCGGACCGAAGGCTCCGCAGATCTCGATCTATGATGTGCCGATCTATGTGCCCGGCAATGGGCAGGTCGCGCAGGGTGCCTTGATGTCGCTTGGCGGATCACCGATCGCAGCGTCCGACAATCCGCAATTGGACAAGATCGGAGCGTTGGAACATGCAGCCGAATAACCATCGTCCAATTCTGCCGGTCCTGTTTCTGATCATGGCGACGAATTTGCTTCCGGCGCAGTATTCCATTGAAACCTATCAGCGCCGCATATCCGAATGCATGGGTGATCCGTCATCCCCGCAATATGCGTCCGATATCTGCGTGGCATTCAGGGATGGCGTCATTTACGCGCGCGATGCGCTGAAAGGCAGCGATCCCGGCAATATCACGCGGTATAATGCATATCCCCAGCAGATATATTCCTCTGCGCCACAGGTTTTGAAAACCGTTGGACCAGAAAACCCTAATTGGCGACATGCTGCGACAGGACGGGCCGACCAGCACCATCCTGTTGGTCGGCCCGCGATCAGGGACGGTCAGCGCCACGCCGGTGCCGGTCGCGCCACCGGCCGCGGCCCCCCAGAGCCGGGCGCCCTATCTGCAGCAGGTGCGCTGACGGCTACTCGATGCGTCCTTCGACCTTCATCGACTTGCACAGCGACTGGAAACGCGACCGTGCCACCTCGCCCATCAGGGCGCGACCTGTCTTGGTCAGGTTCAGCGTCACGCTTTCCCCCGGCACATGCACCAGCGATGCCGCATCGGCCAGATCGTCGATGGCGAACATCGCGCCGAAACGCATCGCCTTGCCCAGGATCTCGGCCGCCAGGATCTCCTCCTCGGACAGCAGTGCAAACAGCGGGGCAAGCTGCGATTGGGCGCGGTTGTTCTTGTACCGATGCAGCAGCGCCAGCCCCAGATAGATCCGTTCCGGGTGGCTGAGCGCGGCCATGTTGGCGCGCGTCACATTGTCGAAGCAGGCCTCGGCGCGGTAATCGGGATGCGCGCGCCAAGCCGTGTCATGCAGCAGGCAGGCCGCCTGCATCAGGCGGTCGCGTTCGGGCGGCAGGTCGGGAAACAGCGGCAGCAGGAACTGGTACAGCTTCTTGCCAAAGCCCGGCAGGCGGGCCATCTGCTTTTCGGTAAAGCGGGCGGCTTCGATCAGCGGGTCGCGGCGGCGCAGCGTTTCGGACATATGCTCGTAAAGCAGCCCCTCGCGGATGCCAAAGCTGGAAACGGCCAGCTCGGTCGGCGCGAAGACCCCGATCAGCTGCGACAGGACCTGCCCCGCCAACGGCACCAGTTCGATCCGCGAGGATGAGATGCCGACCTTGCCGCGCAGCGTGTTCAGGTCGTGCTGGCCCATCCAGTCGATGGTCTGGGCGACGGCCTCGGGGGTCATCCGGTATTCGTGCAGCACCGTCATGGGATAATCGCTGCGTTCCATGTCCAGTCGCGCAATGGCTCGCCACGACCCTCCGACCAGATAGATGCGTTCGTGATCGGTCCCGACCTCCTGGGCCAGTTCGGTCAGGATGGCGGTGATATGCGCCTGCAGCTTGTCAGCTGGCACCTGCTGCAGACGGAACGGGCCCAGCTGCGACGTCACGCGCTTACCGACCTTGCCGTTTTCGACGACGGCCAATTCCAGAGAGTTGCCGCCGATATCGCAGACCAGACCCTTGGCATCGGGCCATCCCAACAGCACGCCCTGTGCCGACAGCCGTGCCTCTTCCTGGCCGTCGATGACCCACAGCTTCAGGCCGGTTTCCTTTTCGACGCGCGCCTGGAAGGCGGGGCCGTCCTCGGCCTCGCGCACGGCGGCGGTGGCCACGCAGGTCAGCGGTTCGATATCCATGCTTTTCGCCAAAGCTGCGAAACGCGCCAGTGCCGAAAAGCCCCGCTCGACGCCGGCGGGGTTCAGGCGACCGGTCGTGGCCATGTCCTGCCCCAGACCGGCCATGACTTTTTCGTTGTAGAAATAGGCTGGCGACCGCGCCGCGCCGTCAAAGACCACAAGGCGGATCGAGTTCGACCCCACATCGACGATGCCCACGCGTTTCAGAGCGCGTTTGGGCAACTTGCCGAATTTGCGACCGAATGGCTCGATCTTCTGTCCGCTGGTGGTTCGCACCCCGTTCATGTTTCAAGCCTTTCGCAATGCCTTCAGGTTCATTGGCCCGACAACGCCCAAGCGTCAATCGGAAGAATGCGTCAGGGCGGGAACGTCCCGCGCCCCGGCCGTCCCCCGCCCCGACAGCGAAGGGTTCTCCATGAAGAACCGGTGGCAGTTGAACAGATCCTCTCGGCCCTGCGGAAGATAACGCAGGTAGCGGCCATCGGGCTGCAGCAGCCAGCTTTGCGCCTCATCGGCCATGTTGGCGGCCATGACCTGGTTCACGATCTGCGCCTTGACGGTATCGTTGCGGCATTCGACCAGCGTCTCGACCCGACGGTTCAGGTTGCGGTCCATCCAGTCGGCCGAACTGATGAAGACCCGCGCCTTGATCGAGGGCAACCCGTAACCATTGCCGAAACAGACGATCCGCGAATGCTCCAGATAGCGACCGACGATCGACTTCACGCGAATATTTTCCGACAATCCCTTGATGCCAGGACGAATTCCGCAAATGCCCCTCACCACAAGGCTGATCTTGACCCCGGCTTCGCTGGCGGCGTAAAGCGCCTCGATGACATCGGTTTCGGTCAGGGAATTGACCTTGACCCAGATGGATGCCGGATGCCCCTGGCGGGCGAATTCGGCCTCGGCGGCGATCAGGGCGATCAGGTGTGCCTTCAGTTCGATGGGCGAAATCGACAGGTTCTCCAGCCCTGCAGGCTGCACATAGCCCGACAGATAGTTGAAGACCTTGGTCGCATCGCGCCCCAGTGCCGCATCGCAGGTGAACAGCGACAGGTCGGTATAGATCCGCGCCGTGATCGGGTGATAATTGCCCGTCCCGTAATGGGTATAGGTGACCAGCGCGTCGCCTTCGCGGCGCACGATGGTGCTGATCTTGGCATGCGTCTTGTAGTTCACGAAACCATAGACGACATGCGCCCCGGCCCGTTCCAGGCGACGCGACTGGCGGATATTGGCGGCTTCGTCGAAACGCGCCTTCAGTTCGACCAGCGCGGTCACCGATTTCCCGGCTTCGGCAGCCTCGCAAAGCGCGTCCACGATCGGGCTGTCGCGGCTGGTGCGATAGAGCGTCTGCTTGATCGCCAGCACGTCGGGATCACGCGCCGCCTGCGCCAGAAAGCGCACCACCATGTCGAAGGTCTCATAGGGGTGATGCAGCAGCATGTCCTTTTGCCGGATCGCGGCAAACATGTCGCCGTCATGGTCCTGCACCCGTTCAGGGACGCGCGGGGTAAAGGCAGGCCACAGCAGGTCGCGGCGGCTGTCCAGCACCAGCTCGGACAGGTCGGCCATGCCCAACAGGCCCTCGACCTCGATCACCTCGTCGGCGGTCACCTCCAGCTCGTCCATGATCAGGCGGCGCAGGCGGTCCGGCGCGCCCGATGTGATCTTCAGACGGATGACGCTGCCGCGACGGCGACGCTTCAACGCGGTCTCGAACTCGCGCACCAGATCCTCGGCCTCTTCCTCGACCTCCAGATCGCTGTCGCGCAGCACGCGGAAACTGCAATGCCCGACATCGCGATAGCCGGGGAACAGGCTGGACAGATGCATCAGCAGCAGGTCTTCCAGCCGCAGGAAACGCTCGCCCCCCGGCAGGGACACGAAGCGCGGCAGCTGCGCCGGGATCGGCAGCAGGGCCTGCATCTTGCGGTCATCGGTTTCGCGCGCCAGCTGCAGGGCCAGCGAAAAGCCCGTGTTCGGGATGAAGGGAAACGGGTGCGCGGGATCGATGGCCAGGGGCGACAGGACCGGAAAGACCCGGTTCTGGAAATAATGGTGCAGGAATTCTTCCTCGGCGCGGGTCAGCCGCTGACGGGACAGGATGACAATGCCCGCCTGTTCCATTTCCCGGCGCAGCCCGTTCCAGACGCCCTGCTGGGCGGCCATCAGCCGTCGCGCATCGGCGTTGATCAGGGCCAGCTGTTCGGCGGGCAGCAACCCGTCATCCGAAGGCGTCGTGCTGCCTTCGCGGACCAGTTCGCGCAGGCCCGCGACGCGGGTGGTATAGAACTCGTCCAGGTTCGTGGCGCTGATCGACACGAAGCGCAGCCGCTCCAGCAAGGGGACGCGTGGGTTGCGCGCCTCATCCAGAACCCGCCAGTTGAAGGACAGCCAGCTGAGTTCGCGGTTGAAAAAGCGGGTCACGCCCTGCGGCACGCCACCAGGCAGGTCCTTGGGTTGCGGAAAGGGCGAGCGGAGAAAATCGGCTTGGGTCATGGTGTTCCAGCAGCGGAGGTTGGCGGGATCATGCGTCAGCCTCGGACAGCTTGTCCAGCAGCTCGGCGGCGATGCGGCGGGTGACGGGGCCTTTCTGGGCCATCGCGGCATGATCCATCGCGGCGACCAGGCGGCGGGCCAGCCCCAGGTCGCGATCCATGTGCAGCACCAGCCAGTCGATCAGCCCGGCCGGGACGGCCAATTGACGGTCCGCGAACAGCTTGACCAGCACGGCGGCCAGCAAGGCCTCGTCCGGGGGGCCAAGATGAACCTGCGGCATCGCGTCCATCCGGGACCGCAGATCGGGCAGGACCAGCCCCCAATCGCGCGGCGGCCTGCGGGCGGTCATCATCAGCAGGCAGTCGCGCGGCCCGCAGAGGTTCCACAGGTGGAACAGCGCCTGTTCGACCCCGGCGCCAAAGCCCGAACGGTCCGCATCCTCGACCACGACCGCACCGCCTTTGGCGGCCAGCATGTCGGGGGCGTCGGGACGAAGCGCACCGGCCGCGATCCGGCGCGCCCCGTTTTCCGCCGCCCAGAACGCCGCCAGATGGGTCTTGCCCGCGCCTTCCGGCCCGATCAGCAGCATCCGCCCGTTGGGCCAGGACATCGGTGCGTCCAAGGCCGCCAGCGCCGCGCGGTTGGCGGGGGCCGGCAGGAAATCGGCCCGCGCATGGGCCGGAGGCGTGGTCAGGTCCAATGTCAGTTGGCGGGACAAGGCTTGGGTCACGCGGCCTCCGGTTCAGTCGGTCGTGCGGCGCAGCAGGTCTTCCTGCATCTGCTCGATCTCCTGCTGCCCGCGGGCATGATCGGCGGCGATCCGGGCCTGGCGCATGCTGTCGCGAACGGTGCCCGTCGGCACGATTTCCACCAGGATCGGCATGGCGGGATCGGATGGCGACGACTGACCGGTATAGAGGGAACTGTCGCGATAGCGTGCGATCAGGAAACGTGCCAGAACCCCAAGCGCCGCCGCCATCGGCACGGCCATGACCAGCCCCACGAACCCGAACAGCGCGCCAAAGACCGACAGGGCCAGCAGCAGCCAGACCGGGTGCAGACCGACATGGCCGCCGACGATCTTGGGTTGCAGGTAGTTGCCCTCGACCACCTGGCCGATGCCGAAGATGGCGACGACCGCGCCGATCCAGACCGGTTCCCCCCAGAAGCTGAACAACGCGACGCCGATGGCCGTCGCCCCGCCGATCAGCACGCCGACATAGGGGATGAAGGACAGGCAGGCGGCCATGATCCCGATGAAGAAGCCGAAGGGCAGCCCCACGAACATCAGCGCCAACGCGTACCAGATCCCCAGGATCAGGATGACCAGCGACTGCCCGCGCAGAAAGCCCGACAGCGCGTCGTCGATCTCGGAGGCCAGCTGGCGGACGGTGCCTGCATGTTCGCGCGGCAGGTGGCGGTCGACGGCCTCGACCATGTTGTCCCAGTCCAGCAGCAGATAGAAGGCCACCACCGGCACGATGACCAGAAGCGCGATGGTCCCGATCACGCCGCGCACCGATCCCAGGATGGTCGAGGCAAAGCTGCCCGCGCGTTCGCCGATGGCGGTCTGCAGGTCGGCCAGCGTCTTTTCCAGCCCCGCCCCCTGCGGGATGGTGCCGGGAAAGCGGTTGTCGACGAAGGCGCGGGCCTGGTCCAGCATCTGCGGCGCGGTCTCGATCAGGGCGCTGGCCTGGCGCAGCAGCACCGGCACGATCAGCAGAACGACCGCCACGAAGACCAGGACGACGACGAAGGTGATGACCACGACGGACATGGTCCGCGACAGGCCCATCCGTTCCAGCCTGTCGGCGACCGGGTCCAGCAGATAGGCGACCCCTGCCCCCAGGATGAACGGAAGAACGGCCTGGCCCAGCAGCCACAGCGTCAGCAGCAGGGCAACCGCCGCCACTCCCCACCACATGATCTGCTTGCGAACGGGGATGCGCATGTATCTGCCCTTGTGATTTGATCGTCGCGGCAAATGTGACCTCGCACGCGGTCGGTTGCAAGCGCGATGCGGTGCCTTCGCACTCCGGCGGTCCCCGCAGGTTCTTGGCAAGTGGCCCCCGATCCGGTAACCCTGCGCCAAACCGCTTTGAAGGACCGTTTCCCATGCGCATGTCGCGTTATTTCCTGCCCGTACTGAAGGAAGACCCCAAAGAGGCGCAGATCGTCAGCCACCGGCTGATGCTGCGCGCGGGCATGATCAAGCAGCAGGCGGCGGGGATCTATTCCTGGCTGCCCCTGGGCTTCAAGGTGCTGCGCCGCATCGAGCAGATCGTCCATGAGGAACAGCAGCGCGCCGGTCACATCCCGATGCTGATGCCGACCCTGCAGCCTGCCGACCTGTGGCGCGAATCCGGTCGTTACGACGATTACGGCGAGGAAATGCTGCGCATCCGCGACCGGCAGAAGCGCGACCTGCTCTATGGTCCGACGAACGAGGAGATGATCACCGACATCTTCCGCAGCCACGTCAACAGCTACAAAGAGCTGCCGATGACGCTGTATCACATCCAGTGGAAGTTCCGCGACGAGATGCGCCCCCGCTTCGGCGTGATGCGCGGCCGGGAATTCCTGATGAAGGACGGCTATACCTTCGATCTGACCAAGGAAGACGCGCTGCACGCCTATAACCGCCATCTGGTGACCTATCTGCGCAGCTATGAACGCATGGGCCTGCAAGCCATCCCGATGCGCGCCGACGGCGGACCGATCGGCGGCGACTACACGCATGAATTCCTGGTGCTGGCCGAGACCGGCGAATCCGAGGTGTTCTATGACAGCCAGATCACCGACCTGAAATTCGGCGACCGCCAGATCGATTACGACAATGTCGAGGAATGCCAGGCCGTGCTGGAGGAATTCACCAGCCGCTATGCCCGCACTGACGAAACCCACGATCAGGCCATCTTCGACCAGGTCCCCGAGGAACGCCGCCGCACCGCCCGCGGCATCGAGGTCGGCCAGATCTTCTATTTCGGGACCAAGTATTCCGAACCGATGGGCGCGACGGTCGTCGGCCCCGACGGGGCGCGCGTGCCGGTCCACATGGGCAGCCATGGCATCGGCGTCAGCCGCCTGCTGGGCGCGATCATCGAGGCCAACCACGACGACAAGGGCATCATCTGGCCCGAAGGCGTGACCCCCTTCCACGTCGCCATCGTCAACCTGAAGCAGGGCGACGGTTCGACCGATGGCGCCTGCGAGGCGATCTATGGCGAATTGCAGAACCGCGGTCTGGACCCGCTCTATGACGACCGCAACGAACGGGCGGGGGCGAAATTCGCGTCCATGGATCTGATCGGCGCGCCTTGGCGCATCACGGTCGGCCCGCGCGGTCTGGCCAACAACCTGGTGGAACTGACCGACCGCCGCAGCGGTGAAAGCACCGAGATGTCGGCGCGCGACGCCATCGCGCGCGTCCAGCAGATCTATCAGCCGATTCTGGGCCTGTCGGTTCAGGACAAGTAAGGCTTTCCGACCGGCGGCCCCGCGCCGCCGGTCGGTTCCCGCATGGTGCAGATTGGCGTAACGTCACCTTGTCAATCTGTCCAAAAACCATGCAAATCGAAGCGACATCGCGCTTTCTTTTTCGCAGATCGGCTTCTAACGTCACCCGCAGGACAACGTTCCAACTGGGAGACGACCAATGAGAAAGCTTCTTCTTGCGACCGCCGCTGGCGCATTGATGGCCGGTGCCGCTGGCGCTGAAGAAATCAAGCTGGGCGTATCGCTCGGCTTCACGGGACCGCTGGAATCCATGGCACCGGCCATGCAGCAGGGTGCCGAACTGGCCATGAAGGAAGTCAGCGACAGCGGCCTGCTGCTGGACGGCACGACCGTCGCGTCGGTCACCGGCGACAGCACCTGCATCGACGCCGCCGCAGCCACCGCCACCGTGGAACGCCTGATCGCCGCAGAAGGCGTCAAGGGCATCATGGGGGGCATGTGCTCGGGCGAAACGATCGCCAGCCTTGAAAACGTCGCCAAGGCGAACGGCATGGTGATGATCTCGCCCTCGGCCACCTCGCCCGCGCTGACCACGATCGAGGATGACGGCCTGTTCTTCCGCACCGCGCCGTCGGACGCCCGCCAGGGCGACGTGATGGCCGACATCGTTCTGGGCCGCGACATCAAGACCGTCGCCGTCACCTATACCAACAACGATTACGGCAAGGGCCTGGCCGACAGTTTTGCCAAGGCGTTCGAGGAAAAGGGCGGCACCGTCACGGTCAACAGCGCCCATGACGACGGCAAGGCCGACTACTCCGCCGAAGTCGCGGCACTGGCAGCCGCCGGTGGCGACGCGCTGGTGGTTGTGGGTTATGTCGACCAGGGTGGTTCGGGCGTGGTCCGTGCCGCGCTGGATACCGGCGCCTTTGAAACCTTCGTCTTCCCCGACGGCATGGTCGGCGCCGCGCTGGAGACTAATTTCGGTTCGGAAATCGACGGCAGCTTCGGCCAGAACCCCGCCGCTGACGGTCCGGGTCGCGAAACCTTCCTGAAGATGGCGACGGATGCGGGCTTTGACGGCTCGGGCGCCTTCTCGGGCGAGGCTTACGATGCCGCCGCCCTGATGCTGCTGGCCATGGCCAAGTCGGGTTCGACCGATCCCGCGACCTACAAGGGCAGCGTCATGGATGTCGCCAACGCCCCCGGCGAGGAAATCCTGCCCGGCGAGCTGGCCAAGGCGCTGGAGATCATCAATGGCGGTGGCGATGTCGACTATGTCGGCGCCACCGCGGTCGAACTGATCGAGCCGGGCGAATCCTCGGGCGTCTACCGCGAGGTGGAGTTCAAGGATGGCAAGATGGAAGTCGTCGGCTATCGTTGACGCCGGCTGACTGACCGAAAGCCCGGCATCGTCATGATGCCGGGCTTTTCGCAATGATAACAGGCTTTTGCAGCCGGATCTTCGCCAAAGACGTGAAGACAGGGAAGTAGATGACATGATCAGGGTCGAAGACCTTCACAGACATTTCGGGGGCTTTCACGCCGTCGATGGCGCAAGCCTGACGATCGAGACCGGTTCGATCACCGGGCTGATCGGCCCGAACGGCGCGGGCAAATCGACGCTGTTCAACGTGATCGCGGGCGTGCTGCCCCCCACCTCGGGGCGGGTCTTCATGGACGGTGAGGATATCACCGGCCTTCCGCCCCACGCGCTGTTCCACAAGGGCCTGCTGCGGACCTTCCAGATGGCCCATGAATTCGCCAGCATGACCGTGCGGGAAAACCTGATGATGGTCCCCGGCATGCAATCGGGCGAAACCATCTGGAAGACCTGGTTCCAGCGCGGCCGCATCGCCCGCGAGGAAGCAGAACTGCGCAAGAAGGCCGACGAGGTTCTGGATTTCCTGACCATCCGGCATCTGGCCAACGAACATGCGGGCAACCTGTCGGGCGGTCAGAAGAAACTGCTGGAACTGGGCCGCACGATGATGGTCGACGCCAAGATTGTCTTTCTGGACGAGGTCGGCGCGGGCGTGAACCGCACCCTGCTGATGACCATCGCCGACGCGATCATCCGCCTGAACAAGGAACGCGGCTATACCTTCTGCGTCATCGAACATGACATGGATTTCATCGGCAAGCTGTGCGACCCGGTCATCGTCATGGCCGAGGGCAAGGTTCTGGCCCAGGGCAGTGCCTCTGACATCATGCAGAACGAACAGGTGATCGAGGCCTATCTGGGCACCGGTCTGAAGAACAAGGACATGGTGGGCGCATGAGCGATCGCAATTCCAGCTTTGGCAATCGCGGCAATCGCGACGCCTCGGTCGTCAACATGAAGGGCATGGGCACCATCGACGGCACCCGCAGGTCGGGCCCGGTCGGTGCCGGCCGCTCGGGCGACCCCTTCCTGATCGGCGAAGGCATGACCGGCGGATACGGCAAGGGTGCCGATATCCTGCATGACTGTACCATCGCCGTCGAAAAGGGACAGATCGCGGTGATCGTCGGCCCGAACGGCGCCGGCAAATCCACCGCGATGAAGGCCATCTTCGGCATGCTGAACCTGCGCCAGGGCAGCGTGCGCCTGAACGGTCAGGACATCACCGCGCTGAACCCGCAGGACCGCGTCAAGGCGGGCATGGGCTTCGTGCCGCAGGTGAACAATATCTTCCCGTCCATGACGGTCGAGGAAAACCTGGAAATGGGGGCCTTCATCCGGGGCGACGACATCCGCCAGACGATGCAGCAGGTCTATGACCTGTTCCCGGCCGTCGCCGAAAAGCGCCGTCAGGCCGCGGGCGAGCTGTCGGGCGGCCAGCGCCAGCAGGTCGCCGTGGGCCGCGCGCTGATGACCCAGCCTTCGGTCCTGATGCTGGACGAACCCACCGCGGGCGTCAGCCCCATCGTCATGGACGAATTGTTCGACCGCATCATCGCCATCGCCCGCGGCGGGCTGCCGGTGCTGATGGTGGAACAGAATGCGCAGCAGGCGATGAACATCGCCGACAAGGCCTATGTTCTGGTGCAGGGCGCGAATGCCCATACCGGCACCGGCGCCGAACTGATGGCCAATGACGAGGTGCGCCGCACCTTCCTGGGGGGCTGAGCCATGGATATCCTGAATGCCCTCGTGGTCTTTCTGAACTTCGTCTTCATTCCCGCCGCCGCCTATGGCGCCCAGCTGGCACTGGGTGCGCTTGGCGTTACGCTGATCTATGGCATCCTGCGCTTTTCGAACTTCGCCCATGGCGACACCATGGCCTTCGGCACCGCCGTCGTGATCCTGGTGACATGGGGCCTGCAATCGCTTGGCATCACGCTTGGGCCGCTGCCCACGGCGCTGCTGGCCCTGCCCGTCGGGATCGCGGCGACGGCGGCGCTGGTGCTGGCGACCGACCGGGCCGTCTATCGCTTCTATCGCGTCAAGAAGGCCGCGCCGATCATCCTGGTCATGGCCTCGGTGGGCGTGATGTTCGTGATGAACGGGTTGACGCGCCTGCTGATCGGCGTCAGCGAATACCGCTTTGACGATGGCGCGCGTTTCATCATCAACGTGCGCGATTTCCGCGACTGGACCGGCCTTCCCGAGGGCCTGGCGCTGCGCAGCACGCAGGCGCTGACGCTGGTCGTGGCCGTCATCGTGGTGGCCGCGCTGTTCTGGTTCCTGAACCGCACCAAGTCGGGCAAGGCGATGCGCGCCTATTCCGACAACGAGGATCTGGCCCTGCTGTCGGGCATCGACCCCGAACGCGTCGTGCGCCTGACCTGGATCATCGCCGCCAGCCTTGCGACCATCGCCGGCACGCTTTACGGCTTGGACAAGTCCTTCAAGGCCTTCAACTATTTCCAGATCCTGCTGCCGATCTTTGCCGCTGCCATCGTGGGCGGCCTGGGCAGTCCGCTTGGCGCCATCGCAGGCGGTTTCCTGGTCGCCTTTTCCGAAGTGGCGGTCACCTATCCTTGGGTCAAGGTCGTGGGCTACATCGCGCCCGGCTATGAACCGGGGGGGCTGATGCAGCTGCTGGGGACGGAATACAAATTCGCCGTCAGCTTCGTCATTCTGATCGTGGTCCTGCTGTTCCGCCCCACCGGGCTGTTCCGCGGCAAGTCGGTGTAAGGGGGGAACGGATATGTCCAACACTCGTCAATCCGCAGGCTACAGCGCGTGGCGCGCGCCCATCCTTTTCGCCATCCTTGCGATCCTGTTCGTGCTGGAAGGTACCGTGAGGAACAGCATGTTCTCGGGCAGCTGGAACACCTCGCTGGCGATCCTGAACATGGGGTTGCTGTCGGCCATCACGGCCTTGGGCGTGAACATGCAATGGGGCTATGCGGGCCTTTTCAACGTGGGCGTCGTGGGCTTTCTGGCGCTTGGGGGGCTGGCACCGGTGCTGGTATCCCTGCCGCCGGTCGAAAACGCCTGGCAGGCCGGGGGCAGCAGGCTGCTGGCGGCGCTGGCCGTCGGCGTGGGGGTCTTGGCCATCGCCAAGCTGGTCTGGACACGGACCCGCAGCGGGCTTGCCATCACGGCGATCCTGATCGCGGGCTTTGTCGCCTATCGCTATCTTTTCGACCCCGCCGTCATCGCGATCGAGGCGAACAACCCGTCGCGCCACGGCAATATCGGCGGGCTGGGCCTGCCGGTCCTGCTGTCATGGATGGTCGGGGGCCTTTTCGCGGCCGTGGCGGCCTGGGCCATCGGCAAGGTCGCCTTGGGCCTGCGGTCGGATTATCTGGCCATCGCCACCCTTGGCATCGGCGAGATCATCGTCGCCGTCATGAAGAACGAGGACTGGCTGGCGCGCGGCGTCAAGAACATCACCTCGATCCCGCGCCCCGTCGCCTATGAGGTCGATCTGCAGAACAACCCCGATTTCGTCGGTTTCGCGCAAAGCTGGGGTTTCCAGGCCGCCGAGGCGTCGGGGATCTGGGTCAAGCTGTCCTACATGACGCTGTTCCTGGTTGTGCTGCTGGTGCTGATCCTGTTGGCAGAGCTGGCGCTGAAATCGCCCTGGGGCCGCATGATGCGCGCCATTCGCGACAATGAAACCGCGGCCGAAGCGATGGGCAAGGACGTCACCCGCCGTCACCTGCAGGTGTTCATCCTGGGTTCGGCGGTCATCGGCATCGCGGGCGCGATGATGGTGACGCTGGACGGGCTGCTGACGCCGACCAGCTATAACCCGCTGCGCTATACCTTCCTGATCTGGGTCATGGTGATCGTGGGCGGGTCGGGCAACAACTGGGGCGCGGTGCTGGGCGCGGTGACCATCTGGTTCCTGTGGATCAAGGTCGAGGTCTGGGGCCCTGCCCTGATCGGCCTGCTGACGGCGACCCTGCCGGATGGGCCGCTGAAGCTGCACCTGTTGGACAGCGCGCCGCATATGCGCTTCATCGCGATGGGGCTGGTCCTGCTGCTGGTCCTGCGATTTGCACCAAGGGGCCTTCTGCCCGAAAAATGACGAACGGGGCGCCACTGGCGCCCCGTTTCCGTTTCAGCTGCAATCGTTGCCCAGGACGACGCTGTGCCAGATGCGTCCGTCGGATCCGCGAGCGGCGCCCGAACCGACCTCATAGCTCAGCTGACCCAGGACCTGTTCGCGGTTCGCACCCGGCACCATCCACCCGGCGACGGTCGCCGGCGCGCTGCTGCCGGACCCGACCAACTGCACGACGCCACAGGTCGGATACCCGACCGCCCGTGCCCGATCGACGACATTCGATCCGTTCGATCCCGCCACGTCGGCACGCCCCATGCGCGCCATGTCGCAGGCATGGGATGCGGCGATGCGGTTCAGAAGATCACTTTCGGCCAGTTCGGACTTGCCCTCGATCGACCGGGCGGCTGCGATACCCTCGCGCAGTTGCTGGGCGGCCAGGGTGTCGCCGTTGCATTGCAGGGCCAGGGCCTCTTCGGCGGGGGGCTGGGGTTGCGTCAGCCGGGGGAACCCCGATTGGCATCCGGCAAGCGCGACGACGGCGGATGCTGCAATTAGGGAAACCTTGACCATGACGTAACCTCAGCTGCTGACTTGATACATTTCTGCCCAACGCAAGGAGGTTTGGGCGGTTCCGCACGACCGCTTGATGCGAAGGTCTTGCATGGGCGCAAAAGCCCGCTTAAAGCGCAGTCATGACCCAGCACCAGCGCCTTTTGATCATCGACTTCGGCAGCCAGGTGACGCAGCTGATCGCGCGTCGCCTTCGCGAACTGAACGTCTATTGCGAAATCCACCCCTTCAATTCGGTGACCGACGCGTCGCTGCGCGAGATGGCCCCGCAGGCGGTCATCCTGTCCGGCGGTCCGGCCAGCGTGACCCAGGAAGACAGCCCCCGCGCGCCCCAGGCCGTGTTCGAGATGGGCGTACCCGTCTTTGGCATCTGCTATGGCCAGCAGGTCATGATGGAGCAGCTGGGTGGTCATGTCGAAGCGGGTCACCATGCCGAATATGGCCGCGCCTTCATCGCGCCCGCCCCCGGCCACAAGCAGGATGGCATCTTTGCCGGCCTGTTCGGGACCGGCCGCGAGGAAGTCTGGATGAGCCATGGCGACCGCGTCACCAGCCTGGCCCCCGGCTTCGAGGTGATCGGCACCTCGCCCAATGCGCCCATGGCAATGATCGCCGACGAGGCGCGCCACTTCTACGCCGTCCAGTTCCACCCCGAGGTGCATCACACCCCGAACGGCCGCACCATGCTGGAAAACTTCGTTCGGCTGGCGGGCTTCACCGGCGACTGGACGATGGCATCCTACAAGGATGAGGCGATCCGCAAGATCCGCGAGCAGGTGGGCGACCGCAAGGTCATCTGCGGCCTGTCGGGCGGCGTCGATTCGTCGGTGGCGGCCGTCCTGATCCACGAGGCGATCGGCGACCAGCTGACCTGCGTCTTCGTCGATCACGGGTTGCTGCGGCTGAACGAGGGCGACGAAGTCGTCAAGATGTTCCGCGACAACTACAACATCCCGCTGATCGCGGCGGATGAGGCCGACCTGTTTTTGGGCAAGCTGGAGGGGGTTTCCGACCCCGAAACCAAGCGCAAGATCATCGGCGGCCTGTTCATCGACGTCTTTCAGAAATACGCCACCCAGATCGAGGGCGCGGATTTCCTGGCCCAGGGCACGCTTTATCCCGACGTCATCGAAAGCGTCAGCTTCAGCGGCGGCCCGTCGGTCACGATCAAGTCGCACCACAATGTCGGCGGTCTGCCCGAAAAGATGGGCCTGAAGCTGGTCGAACCGCTGCGCGAGCTGTTCAAGGACGAAGTCCGCGAACTGGGTCGCGAACTGGGTCTGCCCGAGAGCTTCATCGGCCGCCATCCCTTCCCCGGCCCGGGCCTTGCGATCCGCTGCCCCGGAGAGATCACCCGCGAAAAGCTGGAGATCCTGCGCAAGGCGGACGCGGTCTTCATCGACCAGATCCGCAAGCACGGTCTTTATGACGACATCTGGCAGGCCTTCGTGGCGATCCTGCCGGTACGCACCGTGGGCGTGATGGGCGATGGGCGGACCTATGATTTTGCCTGCGCGCTGCGCGCGGTGACTTCGGTCGACGGCATGACGGCGGATTACTATCCCTTCACCCACGAATTCCTGGGCGAAACGGCGACCCGCATCATCAACGAGGTCAAGGGCATCAACCGCTGCACCTATGACATCACCTCGAAGCCCCCGGGCACGATCGAGTGGGAATGACGCGGCACCGCGTCGCATCGTAACCGGAAGGCGCGTGGGGGAACCTGCGCGCCTTTGCATGTGCGGGGGGGGGCATGATGCCGAAGCTGATCCTGATCCTGGGCGACCAGCTGTCGCACGACCTGTCGGCGCTGCGGGCGGCGGATCCGGGCGACATCATCGTCATGGCCGAGGTGATGGCCGAGGCCAGCTATGTCCGCCACCACCCCAAGAAGATCGCCCTGATCTTTGCCGCCATGCGGAAATTCGCCGCCGAACTGACCGATCGGGGTTGGCAGGTGGCCTATACGCGGCTGGATGATCCTGACAACAGCCAGCGCATCGACGGCGAATTGCTGCGCCGCGCCGCTGAACATGGCGCCAAGGACATCGTCGCGACGGAACCGGGCGAATGGCGGCTGATCCAGATCCTGTCGCAGATGCCCCTGCCCCTGCGCCAGCTGCCCGACGACCGCTTTCTGGCCACCCATGCCGAGTTCGAGGACTGGGCGCGCGACCGCAAGGAATTGCGGATGGAGTGGTTCTATCGTCTGATGCGCCGTAAGACCGGCCTGCTGATGGAGGGCGCCGAACCCGCGGGCGGCAAGTGGAACTATGACCACGACAACCGCAAGCCGGCCGCCCCCGACCTGTTCCGCCCCCGGCCCCCGCGATTTCCGCCCGATGATATCACGCAGCAGGTTCTGGACCTGGTGCAGGACCGCTTTGGCGACAATTTCGGCGATCTGCTGCCTTTCGATTATGCCACCGACCGGGCCGGTGCGCTGAGGGTTCTGGACCATTTCATCGAGCATTCGCTGGACCTGTTCGGGCCCTATCAGGACGCGATGCTGGTCGATGACCCGTTCCTGCACCATTCGATCCTGTCGCCCTACCTCAATTGCGGGCTCTTGTCCCCGTCCGAGGTCTGCCAGGCCGCAGCCGACGCCTGGCAGGCGGGCAAGGTGCGGTTGAACTCGGCCGAAGGGTTCATCCGCCAGATCCTGGGCTGGCGCGAATTCATGCGCGGGATCTATTTCCTGGAAGGTCCGGATTACACCAGCCGCAACGCGCTGGACCACCGCCACAACCTGCCCGGCCTCTATTGGGGGGCGGAAACGCGGATGAACTGCCTGTCCCATGCCGTCGGGCAGACGCGGGTCCATGCTTATGCCCATCACATCCAGCGTCTGATGATCACCGGAAATTTCGCCCTGTTGGCGGGGATCGACCCCGCGCAGGTCCATGAATGGTATCTGGAGGTCTATATCGACGCCTATGAATGGGTCGAGGCCCCGAATACCATCGGCATGAGCCAATTCGCCGATGGCGGGCTGGTCGGATCAAAGCCCTATGTCAGTTCCGGCAATTACATCAACAAGATGTCGGATTACTGCAAGACCTGCCATTATTCGGTGACCACCAAGACCGGCGACGGGGCCTGCCCCTTCAACCTGCTTTATTGGGACTTTCTGCTGCGCCACCGCGACCGCCTGCAGGACAATCCGCGCATCGGGCGCGCCTTTGCCACATGGGACCGGATGGACAAGGACCGGCGCGACACCATCCTGACCGAGGCTGCGCAGTTCCTGAACCGGATGGATGCGGGCGAAACCGTCTAGGCGGCTTGACGCAGCCGGGCACGGCGGGGATAGCTTGACGAAAAGGGGACCGACATGAGCTGCGCCTGCGGACATCACCACACCACCCGCACCGATGACGCCGGCACGCCCGCGCGGCTGTCGGTGCCGATGGTCGAGCTGCATGGCAGCCTGACCTGCACCGACATGGGGCAGATGATGACCGCGCTGTCGCTGTTGCCCGATCATGTCGAGCTCAGCCGGGCCGAACCGGGATGCCTGCGCTTTGACATCACCCAGGCCGAAGACCCGATGGTCTGGACCCTGTCCGAGGTCTTTGCCGATGCCGACGCCTTCGCCGCCCATCAGGCCCGCACCGCCGACAGCGTCTGGGGCCGGGACAGCGGCGACATGGCCCGCGACTTTCACCGCCACGACCTGCACCCCCTGATGCGCGCCGAGGTCGCTGGTGATCACGCGCCGCTGGACCGGCTGCTGACCTCGGCCTTCGGATCCCCCGCCGAGGGGCAGCTGCTGCGCGGATTGCGTGACAGCGGCGATCTGGAGATGTCGCTGGTGGCCCATGCCAAAGGCGTGCCCGTCGGCCATGTCGCCCTGTCGCGCCTGTCGGCTGAACGTCCGGCACTGGCACTGGCCCCCTTGGCAGTCCATCCTGCATTGCAGGGACGCGGCCTTGGGACGGCATTGGTGCATATGGCGCTGCAGGCGGCGGGCGAGCGTCCGGTGGTGGTGCTGGGCGATCCGGCCTTCTATGGGCGCATGGGCTTTGTCCCTGCCAATCTGCAATCGCCCTATGCCGGCCCTGCGCTGCAGATCTTCGGCGATCTGCCCAAGGGCAGCACCATCATCCATGCCGCAGCCTTCAGCGATCTTTGACCGCGACCCCGCGGGTGGATCTTGCGCCCGCCCCATGCAGGGTCCACATCTGTCGCAACAGACGGAAAGGACCCGATATGGCAGACCCGCAGGTTTTCGACGCAGCCGACCCCGCCAAGGCCCGCAAGGCCCCCGATCTTGGCACGCTTCCCGAATGGGACCTGACCGACCTTTACCCCGCCCCAGACAGCCCGCAGCTGAATGACGATCTGGCGCGGCTGGAACAGCTGGTCCAGGGGTTTGCCGCCGATTACCAAGGCAAGCTGGCCGATCTGACCCCCGCCCAGATGCTGGAATGCATCGAGACCTATCAGCAGATCGACATCATTGCGGGCAAGCTGATGTCCTATATCGGGCTGCGCTATTACCAGAACACCACCGATCCGACCCGCGCCAAGCAGATGGGCGATCTGCAGGCCCGCATCACGGATCTGACGACGCCGCTGGTGTTCTTCAGCCTGGAATTCAACCGCATCCCCGACGCGACCTATCAGGCGATGTTCGATGCGCCGGACGGGCCCGCACGCTATCGCCCCGTCTTCGACCGGATGCGCGCCATGCGGCCCCACCAGCTGTCGGACGAACTGGAACAGTTCCTGCATGACAATTCGGTCGTGGGCGCATCGGCCTGGAACCGGCTGTTCGACGAAACCACCGCCGCGCTGACCTTCGAGGTCGACGGCGAGACGCTTGGCATGGAAGCCACGCTGAACCTGCTGACCGACCACGACCGCGCGCGCCGCGAGGCGGGTGCCAAGGCGCTGGCCAAGGTCTTCGGCGACAATGTCGGTCTGTTCGCGCGCATCCACAACACGCTGGCCAAGGAAAAGGCCATCGAGGACAAGTGGCGCAAGATGCCCACGCCGCAATATGGCCGCCACCTGTCCAACCATGTCGAACCCGAGGTCGTCGAGGCCCTGCGCAACGCCGTCACCGCCGCCTATCCGCGCCTGTCGCACCGCTACTATGCGCTGAAGGCGAAATGGCTGGGTCTGGACACGCTGCAGGTCTGGGACCGCAATGCGCCACTGCCCACCGAAAACCCGCGGACCATCGACTGGCCCGAGGCCCGCAGCACCGTTCTGGATGCCTATGCCGGGTTCGACCCCAAGCTGGCCGAACTGGCCGAGCCGTTCTTCGACCGGGGCTGGATCGATGCCGCCGTCACGCCGGGCAAGGCGCCGGGTGCCTTTGCCCATCCGACCGTCAGCACCGCGCATCCCTATGTGCTGCTGAACTATCTGGGCAAGCCGCGCGACGTGATGACCCTGGCGCATGAACTGGGCCATGGCGTCCACCAGCGTCTGGCGGCGGGCCAGGGCGAATTGCTGTCGTCGACGCCCCTGACGCTGGCCGAAACGGCATCGGTCTTTGGCGAAATGCTGACCTTCCGCGCGCTTCTGGCCAAGACGACCGATCCCCAGCAGAAAAAGACCCTGCTGGCCGGCAAGGTCGAGGATATGATCAACACCGTCGTCCGCCAGATCGCGTTCTATGATTTCGAATGCAAGCTGCATGCCGCGCGTGCCGAGGGCGAGCTGACGCCCGACGACATCAATGCGCTGTGGATGTCCGTGCAGGCCGAGAGCCTTGGCCCGGTCTTCGAATTCATGCCGGGATACGAGACCTTCTGGACCTATGTCCCGCATTTCGTGCATTCGCCCTTCTACGTCTATGCCTATGCCTTCGGCGACGGGTTGGTGAACGCGCTCTATGCCGCCTATGAAGACGGCCTGCCCGACTTCCAGTCCAAGTATTTCGAGATGCTTTCGGCTGGCGGCTCGAAGCATCACAAGGAACTTCTGGCCCCCTTCGGGCTGGACGCGTCCGACCCGGCCTTCTGGGACAAGGGTCTGTCGATGATCGAAGGCTTCATCGACGAACTGGAAGCGCTGGAAGACTGACACCGCCGGCGGGGCCCTGACCGGTCCCCGTCGCGCCTGATCTGTCGTCACGATCAATGCCCGGACTTGCCCCCGCGCCGTTTTGCGGACAGGATTTTGCGGAATGTCATGGGGGGCGGGCAATGTGGAAAAAGCTGGCGGTGGGGGCTGCGGTTCTGGTCGGAGGGGCCTTGACGGCCTTCCTGATTTTCGCCCCGCCCTATGCCGAGCGCATGATGAACCCGGTGACGATGCCCCCCGAAGGCTGGCCCGTGTCCGACGAGGCACGGGCCCTGCACCAATCCCTGACCATCGGTGATCTGCATTCGGACGCCCTGCTGTGGGACCGCGACCTGCTGCGCCAGGTCGATCGCGGCCACAGCGACGTGCCGCGCCTGCTGCAGGGCAACATGGCGGTGCAGGTCTTCACCACCGTCACCAAAAGTCCGCGCGGCCAGAATTACGACCACAACAGCACCGATGCGGGGGACAACATCACCCCCCTGTTCATGGGACAGCTGCGCCCGCCCCGGTCGTGGTTTTCGCTGCGGGAACGCGCGCTGGTCCAGGCCGAGGCGCTGGCCGATGCCGCGGCGCGATCCCCTGACAGCCTGCGGATCATCCGCACCCGCCAGGACCTGCAGCAATTGCTGGCCGATCGCGCTGCGGGTCAGCAGGTGCTGGGCGCGGTGCTGGGTTCCGAAGGCGGGCACCCGCTGGAGGGTGACCCGGCGAACCTGCAGGTGATGCATGACGCGGGCTTCCGGTTGATGGGTCTGACGCATTTCTTCGACAATGAACTGGGCGGCAGCCTGCATGGTCAGGACGCGGCCGGCCTGTCGGATTTCGGGCGGCAGGTGGTCCGGCAGATGGTGTCAAAGGGCATGGTGATCGACCTGGCCCATGCCTCGCCCGCGATGGTGCGCGACGTTCTGGCCGTTCCGGGGGCCCGGCCGATCGTCTCGCATACCGGGATCGCATCGCATTGCCCCAGCCCGCGCAATCTCTCGGATGCCTTGGTCGCCCAGGTTGCGCAGGCGGGTGGGCTGATCGGGATCGGCTTCTGGTCGGACGTGGTCTGCGGCAAGACACCCGCCGATGTCGCGGGCGCGATCGCCGCAGCCATCGCCCTTGCCGGCGAAGATCACGTCGCCCTTGGGTCCGATTGGGATGGATCGGTTGATTCCCCCTTCGATGCAGCGCATCTTGCCGCGCTGACGCAGGCGCTGATCGACCAGGGTCTGACTTCGGATCAGATCGCCAAGGTGATGGGCGGCAACATGATGACCTATTTGGGGCAGATCCTGCCCGATGCGAACGGATAAGACGATGAAACGAACGACCTTGCTGCATGCGGAACTGTCGGGGCTGGTGGCTGGCATGGGCCATGGCGACCTGATCGTGATCGGGGACGCGGGCCTGCCCGTCCCCCCCGGCGTGCGCTGCATCGACCTGGCCCTGACGCGAGGGGTCCCCGGCACCATGCAGGTTCTGGACGCGCTGCTGAGCGAACTGGTCGTCGAACGGTCCTGCATCGCAGAGGAAGCTTCCGATCAACTGGTCGCCGATTTCACCGACCGTCAGATCGGGTCCGTTACGCGCTTGCCGCATGACGATTTCAAGCGTGAAACCGCGTCGGCCCACGCCATCATCCGCAGCGGCGAATGCACCCCATATGCAAATATCTGCTTGTGGGCCGGTGTTGCCTTCTGAGGCGGAACCCAAGGCCATCACCGGCGTTGCAACCTCAGATGGTGATCAACAGGAGACCAACCAATGCAAAAGAAATTTCTGGGGCTTAGCGCGATTCTGGCCATGATGGCGCTGTCGGCATGCGAGACCGTTCAAGGCGCAGGGCGCGATATTTCGACCGCCGGCGCCGTGGTTCAGGAAGAAAGCGCCGAGGCACAGGCAGGCATGTAAGCTCCTGCCCCTCAGGCTCCGGGCCCCCGCAGTTCACGCTGCCGGGGGCCTTTTCTTTGACGGGTTCCCTGCACGCCACCGTGCCTGATTTGCATCGATTGCTGATCTGTGGGACCATTCGGCCCTGTCATTCGACAATCCAAACCGAGGAGACATCGACATGCGACTTTTCGCGATCATGCTCATCGCTCTGCCCCTGCCCGTTTCGGCCTTCACCGCCCGCAACGGAATGGAGGCCCACCAGATCAACCAGACCGACATCGCCGTTCCCTTCGAAAGCGGCCGCCTGACAACGGAATACTGGTGTGCCGCCGGCGACCTGGCCAGGCAGCAACTGCAGCAACCTGTCAGCACCCGCATTTGGCGTGCCAGCCCCAAACCCCGCAGCAGCGGCGAGGGCATCACCTTCACTCTGGATGAAACCCGCAAGGCGGAAGGTGCGGGCCTGTCCCAGTTCGGATCAGGGCAGCGGGATGGATCGATGTCGATCGGCCGCGCGGTCACGGCATATTGCGACCCGATCATTCCCGACCTCTAGGCCAGGTTTTCACGGACGCATGACCACGGATGGAAAACAGGGCCCCGCAGGGTCCTGTCCGTCCGATATCAGCTGTCCATCTTCAGCGCCTGGATAAAGGCCGTCTGCGGAATTTCGACCTTGCCGAACTGGCGCATCTTCTTCTTGCCGGCCTTCTGCTTCTCCAGCAGCTTCTTCTTGCGCGTGGCGTCGCCGCCATAGCATTTGGCCGTCACATCCTTGCGCATCGCCGACAGGGTTTCGCGCGCGATCACGCGGCTGCCGATGGCGGCTTGGATCGGGATCTTGAACATGTGCCGCGGGATCAGTTCCTTGAGCTTCTCCACCATCGCGCGGCCCCGGCTTTCGGCGCGGTCGCGATGAACCATCATCGACAGCGCGTCGACGGGTTCGTCATTCACCAGGATCGACATCTTGACCAGGTAATCCTCACGGTATTCGCTGATCTGATAGTCGAAGCTGGCATAGCCCTTGGTGACCGATTTCAGCCGGTCGTAGAAATCGAAGACCACCTCGGCCAGCGGCAGGTCATAGACGGCCATGGCCCGGCTGCCCGCATAGGTCAGGTCCAGCTGGATGCCGCGGCGGTCCTGGCACAGCTTCAGCACGTCGCCCAGATATTCGTCGGGCACCATGATGGTGGCCTTGATCCGCGGCTCGGTGATGTGATCGATGATCGAGGGGTCGGGCATGTCGGCGGGATTGTGCAGGTCCATGACCTCGCCGTCGCGCATATGCAGCTTGAAGACCACGCTTGGCGCGGTGGTGATCAGGTCCAGATCGTATTCGCGTTCCAGACGGTCGCGGATCACCTCAAGGTGCAGCAGGCCCAGGAACCCGCAGCGGAAACCAAAGCCAAGCGCGGCCGAGGTTTCCATCTCATAGCTGAAGCTGGCATCGTTCAGCGCCAGCTTCTCGATGGCATCGCGCAGCGGCTCGAAATCGTTGGCATCGACCGGGAACAGCCCGCAGAAGACGACCGGCTGCGCGGGTTTGAAGCCGGGAAGCGCCTTCTCGGCGCCCTTCTTCTCGGTCGTGATCGTGTCGCCGACGCGGGTGTCGCGCACCTGCTTGATCGAGGCGGTGAAGACGCCGATCTCGCCCGGCCCCAGCTCTGCGATGTCCTTCATCGCAGGGGTCAGAACCGCCAGCTTGTCCAGGCGATAGGTCGCACCGGTCTGCATCATCTTGACCTGGTCGCCCTTGCGGACGACCCCGTCCATGACCCGGATCATGACGACGACGCCCAGATAGCTGTCGTACCAGCTGTCCACCAGCATCGCCTTCAACGGCGCGTCGCGATCGCCCTTGGGTGCGGGCAGACGCGTGACGATGGCCTCCAGCACGTCGGGGATGCCGATGCCGGTCTTGGCGCTGATCGACACGGCGTTGCTGGCGTCGATGCCGATGACATCCTCGATCTGCGCCTTGACCCGATCGGGTTCGGCGGCGGGCAGGTCGATCTTGTTCAGCACGGGGACGATCTCGTGGTCCGCATCGATGGCCTGATAGACATTGGCCAGCGTCTGCGCCTCGACGCCTTGCGTCGCATCGACGACCAGCAGCGATCCTTCGACGGCGCGCATCGACCGGCTGACTTCATAGGCGAAGTCGACATGGCCGGGCGTGTCGATCAGGTTCAACACATAGGTGTGCCCATCCTTGGCAGGATAGTTGATGCGCACCGTGTTCGCCTTGATGGTGATTCCACGCTCGCGCTCGATATCCATGCTGTCCAGCATCTGGGTCTTCATGTCGCGTTCGGCGACCGTCCCCGTCAACTGGATCAGCCGGTCGGCCAAGGTGGATTTGCCGTGGTCGATATGAGCCACGATCGAAAAATTGCGGATGAGGGACAACTCGGTCATGGCCGGGCTATACTGGGTTGCGCGGGCCGCGAAAAGAGGATTTCGCAACCCGCGCGCGTTTGTTTTGAAAGACGCGGCGACAGGGTGCGCCGAATGCGGGTCGGGGTGGCGTGTTCCGTGAACACGCAGCCGGCAAGGCCCCTCGACGGGGCCGTGGCCGGCTTGCCGCTTTCAGGTCAGGGGACCGTTTCCGGGGCGCATGGCGCCGGCCAGCGGTTTGCGACGCAGCCCCGCCTCGCGCCACATGGCATAACCACCTGCCCCGGCGATCAGCGCAGCCCCCATCAGCATCGGCAGATCGGGACGCTCGCCAAAAACGACTGCCGCCACGACCAGCGCGAAGGCCAGCCGGGAATAGCGGAACGGTGCCACGACCGATGCCTCGCCCATGCGCGACGCGGCCACAAGCGCGGTGTATCCCAACACGCCAAAGACCAGCGTGCCCAGCAGCAACCCCACCTGCGTCGGGTCGGGCATGACCGCCGCCTCGCCACTAAGCATCGCCAGCAGCACGCCTGCAGGCACCATTGCGCCATAGGCAGACGCCGACAACTGGTCCGACGGCACGCCCTTCGGGATTCTGCGCGTCGCCAGGTCGCGCAGGGTCAACCCGATCACCCCCATCACCGCCAGCAGCATCGACGGATGAAACGCCGCCGTTCCCGGCCTCAGGATCAGCAGCACCCCGGCGAACCCCACCGCCACCGATGACCAGCGCCGCCATCCGACCTGTTCGCCCAGAAACAGCGCCGCCCCCAGAACCAGCGTCAGCGGCAGCACCTGCAGGATGGCCGATGTCGTCGCCAGTTCACCCAGTGCCAGGGCCGTCACGAAGCCGAAGGCGCCGATGATCTCTCCGATGTTGCGCAGGACGACCATCGGGTGCAGCAGGTCGCGCGTCCAAAGCGACTGCCCCTGCATCGCCAACTTGATCCAGAAGACCCCCATCGCCGCCAGCCCGGTGATCGCCAGCAATTCCCAGACCGGCATGGATCGGGTCAGGGTCTTGATGAAGGCATCCTCGAAGGCGAACATCGCCATGGACGCGCTCATGAACAACGATGCCTTGCCGTTGTCGGACAGGCGGGCAAAGGCGCTCATGCCGATGCCTCAAGATCCGCGACCAGTCCCGGCAATCCCGCAATGGTCGGCAATTCGCGCAGCCGGGGGTGATCCGGCGCTTCGGCATGTTCGGCGATCCATGTCAGCCCATGGGGGATATGGACCCCCCAACCGCCGATCCGCAGCACCGGGATCACGTCGCTTTTCATCGAATTGCCCGCCATCAGGAACCGGTCCGGCGCGATGCCGTGGCTGTTCATCACCCGCGAATAGGCCTCGGGCGTCTTGTCGGCCAGGATCTCGACCGCGTCGAACAGATCCGCCATGCCCGATGCCGCGACCTTGCGCTCCTGGTCCATCAGGTCGCCCTTGGTGATCAGGATCAGCCGCCGTCCCTGCAACGCCTCCAGCGCCGTGGCGACATCGGGCAGCAGATGCACCGGATGGGCCAGCATCTCGCGTCCCATTTCAAGGATGCGCCCGATGGTGCGTCCGTCCACCGCACCATCCGTCAGTTCGACCGCCGTCTGCACCATCGACAGCGTGAACCCCTTGATGCCATAGCCATAGCGCTGCAGGTTCGCCCGCTCGACGTCATAGAGCCGCGAGGCGATGGTCTCGGCCTCTCCGTGATCGCCAAGCAGCGCCGCGAACTCGGCCTCGGTCACGCGAAAGAAGGTCTCGTTCTCCCACAGGGTGTCATCAGCATCCAATCCGATGGCGTCGATCATCCCAATGCTCCTGTTTGCGCGTCGGCTTTTGCACGGAATGCAGGGGGAACGCGCGTCTGGCAACCCCCGGCGCGCCACAAGATGCCGACGAAAGGCCCCTCTCCGGACAACCCATGCCTGTAACGTGATTGAGACGCGGCCCCCTTTTTGGTATGAATGACCATCCGTCGGGGCAAGAAAGACCGGAACCAACCGGCATCCTCGACATCCGAGGACGAGAATCGAGGAGACAGCCCCATGCTGAACCGTCTTGTGATCGCGGCAGCCACCGTCATGCTGACCACGCCCCTGGCCATGGCCGGACCCATCGACAATGCCTGCGTGCGCTCGGACCGGGCCCGTGGAAACGCGCCCCTGTGCGGCTGCATCCAGCAGGTCGCGAACCAGACCCTGTCGCGTTCGGACCAGCGCAAGGCCGCGGCCTTCTTCCGCGACCCGCACCGCGCCCAGGAGGTTCGGACCTCCAAGCGTGATTCGGACAATTCGTTCTGGCGCCGCTATCGCAATTTCGCGTCCCAGTCGGAACGTCTCTGCCGCTGACGGCGCGATGCGCATCACGATCCTGACCGGCGCCGGAATATCGGCCGAAAGCGGGCTGGCGACGTTTCGCGCCAGCGACGGGCTGTGGGAAAACCACCGCATCATGGATGTGGCCACCCCCGAAGGCTTTGCCAAGGACCCCGCGCTGGTCCACGATTTCTACAACATGCGCCGCAAGGCAGCCGCCGCGGCCCGGCCGAATGCCGCGCATCTGTCGCTGCTGCGCCTGGCCACCCGTCACGACGTGACCCTGGTCACCCAGAACGTGGACGACCTGCACGAACGCGCAGGCAGCACCGATGTCATCCACATGCATGGCGCGCTGAACCGTGCCACCTGCGCCGAATGCGGGCATGGCTGGCCCGCCCCGATGGTCATGTCCCCTGACGATCCCTGCCCCGCCTGCGGCAAGCCGGCGACGCGACCGGACATCGTCTGGTTCGGGGAAATGCCCCAGCACATGGAACGCATCTGGCAGGCGCTTGAAGCCAGTGATCTGTTCGTCGCGATCGGCACCTCCGGCAATGTCTATCCGGCGGCAGGCTTTGCCCAGCACGCCGGACGCAATGGCGCCACCTGCCTGGAGCTGAACCTGGACGCCAGCATGAACGCCGCCGATTTCGACGATCAGATCCTGGGCCCCGCCAGCCGGACCGTGCCCGCCTGGGTCGACGACATCTGCCGGCGCTGACATCGGATAAATCTTGCGTCGCAGGGGGGCGATGGGCTAGGCCCGTCCTGCCTCGGTTCCGGGTTCGCCCGGTGAAAAGGGAACGCAGTGTGAATCTGCGGCTGCCCCCGCAACTGTCAGCGGTCAGCAACGTCGGGAATGCCACTGTCCCCAAAGGGATGGGAAGGTCCGGCCAAGCGACGACCCGCCCAGCCAGGAGACCTGCCGAGCGCGATCACCCAAAGCATATGCGGGGCGCATATGCGAAACGGATCTTCCGTCGTGGTGGTATTCGCCGTCGGGTCCCCCTGGGGTCGCGACTGACCATACCCGCCCGGCCGCGACTGGTCCGGGCATCCCGAAGGATGCAGAACGTGCCCTTGCTGACCCGCCTTTTCCTTGCCACCGCCCTGACAGCCCCCTGTGCCGCCGCAGCACAGGACCAACCGATCCTGCTGCCCGAAATCGTGCTGTCGGCGAACCAGACCGAAACCGAACTGGGGCGCACCGGCGCCGATGTCCAGATCGTCACCCAAGATGACCTGCGGCGCAGCGGCACCACGCGCCTGGTCGATTACCTTGCCACCCTGCCGGGCGTTTCGGCCACGTCGAATGGCGGGTTCGGGACGCAATCGACCCTGCGCCTGCGCGGCCTGCCGACCCAATACGTCAAGGTCCTGATCGATGGCATCGATGTCAGCGACCCATCCGCACCGCAGATCCGCTTTGACGCGGGCGCGATGCTGACCGCCGACATCGCCCGCATCGAGGTGCTGAAGGGTCCGCAAAGCGCGCTCTATGGCTCCGAGGCGATCGGCGGTGTCATTTCGATCACCACGTTGGATGCCGACCGCCAGGGGCTGCATCAGCAGGCAGGCGTCGAATATGGCAGCAATGCCAGCACCCGCCTGTCCTATGGGCTGCAGGCCGCCAACGACACCCAGCGCGCCGCCCTGACGGTGCAGCATTACGAAACCGACGGCTTTTCGGTCGCCGATGAAAACGACGGCAACACCGAAGATGACGGTGCCCGCGCCACCCGCGTCACCCTGTCGGCCAGCCAGGACCTGACGCCCGACCTGACCGTGGGCGTGGCAGGCTTCTGGCAGGAGACCCGCGTGGAGACCGACGGCGATTTCCCGACGCTGGTCGACAATGCCGATCGCAGCGCGGGCATCATGCGCGGCGCGCGGATCTTTGCGGATTATGCCATCGGTGCTGCGCGTCACGGGTTTTCGGTTCAGCGCAGCGAAACATCGCGTCAGGAAACCTTTGACGGCGTCACCTATCCCTATGAAGGAGAGCGGACGGAATATGCCTATGACGCTTCGACCCTTGTGGGGCGGGACGTCACGCTGGCATGGGGCGCAAGCCACAGCGACGAACGCTTTCAGGGCGATGCGACCGATGCGCGCTATCTGACGAATTCGCTCTATGCCGAGGCCCAATGGGCGGCGACGCCGGATCTGGACCTGGCCCTGTCGGCGCGGCACGACCACAATTCGCAATTCGGCGGCAAGGAAACCGGGCGTCTGGCGATAGCTTGGCGGGCCACCGATACCGTGACGCTGCGCGGCCAATATGGCAGCGGCTATCGCGCGCCGTCCCCTTATGAACTTTACGCCACTTGGGGCGGCAACCCCGATCTGACCCCCGAAACCGCCACCGGGGCCGAGATCGGCGTAGATTACACCCCCACCGCCGACAGCAGCATCGGCGTGACCCTGTTCCACACCAAGGTCACCGACCTGATCGATTATTCTCTGGACAGTTTCGGCTATGAGCAGATCACCGGCGACAGCCGCACCCAGGGGATCGAGTTGACGGGCCGGGCCGCCATCACCGAGCGCATCCGCCTGTCGGGCAACCTGACCTATACCGACACGCGCGACCCCGATGGCGACCCGCTGAACCGCGTTCCCGAACGCAGCGCGACCCTGCGGATCGAGGCCGATCTGGACCCCGCCACCCGGGCCAGCCTTCAGGCGACCTATCAGGACGGGCTGCTGGATGACGGCACGGAAATGCCCTCGTTCACGGTGCTGAACGCCCAGATCGAACGCGACCTGACCGCAACCACCACCGGCTATCTGCGGGTCGAGAACCTGCTGGACCGCGAATACCAGGTGCTGGAGGGTTACGGCACCTCGGACCGGGCGATCTTTGCGGGGCTGCGTGCGTCCTTCTGAAGCCTGCCTTCTGCTGGCGCTGGTGGGCACACCGGCGCTGGCCGCCCCTGAACGGGTGGTGTCGATGAACCTGTGCACGGATCAGCTGGCCCTGATGCTGGCGGCGCCGGGGCAGCTGGTGTCTGTCGGCAGCTATGCCCAGGACCCGGCACTGTCGCCCATGGCCGAGGCCGCCAAGGCCCTGCCCGCCAATCATGGCCTGGCCGAGGAAATCTACCTGATGGACCCCGACCTTGTGCTGACCGGGCAATTCTCGGCGGGGCCCGCCGTGGCGATGCTGCAGGATCTTGGCATCCCCGTGCAGATCCTGCCGCCGGCCGACACGATCCCCCAGATCCGCGACCAGATCACCCTGATGGGCGACCTGCTGGGCCGTCAGGACGCCGCCCGTTCCCTGCTGGCCCGGTTCGATGCCGGGTTGGCCGCCATCGCGCACAGCCACAAGGGCCGCGCGGTCTTTTACGACGCCAACGGCTTCACCGCGGGCGGGCAGACGCTGACCGGGACGGTTCTGGCACAGGCGGGCTGGCACAACATCGCCGATGATCTGGGCATCACCCATTCCGGCACCTTGCCGCTGGAGCAGCTGGTGATGGCCCGACCTGACCTGATCGTCACCGGGGCGCGTTGGCCGGGCCGGTCCCGGGCCGAAGCGATCCTGGACCATCCCGCCCTTCGCCATGCCGCGCGGACACCGACCGTCACCACCGACAGCGCCTGGATCTGCGGCACGCCCTTCATCCTGCACGCCATCGAAAGCCTGCCATGACGCCGCTCTTTCGCCTGCTGATCGCGCTGGTGCTGGCGCTGTTCATGGCCTCGGTGCTGATCGGGCCTGCGGCGGTCGGGACGCTGGCCAGCCTCAAGGCGCTGACGCTTGGCGGCGACGGCCCCCTGCCCATCGTGATGCGTCAGATCCGCCTGCCCCGCGCGATGCTGGGACTGGCCGTGGGTGCGGGGCTGGGCCTGACCGGGGCGGCGATGCAGGGCTATCTGCGAAACCCCTTGGCCGAACCTGGGCTGATCGGCGTGTCGGGCATGGCGGCCCTGGGGGCGGTCATCGCCATCCAGACCGGGGCCGCGCTGGCCTTCGCGCTGGCGCTGCCTGTGGCGGCGCTGGCCGGGGCGGCGGTTGGCATCGGCCTTCTGGTGGCGCTGGCGGGCCCGCGTGGCGGGTCGGTGACGCTGATCCTGGCAGGGGTCGCCATTTCGGCCATGGCGGGCGCGGGCACGGCGCTGGTCCTGAACCTGTCGCCCAACCCCTATGCCGCGAACGAGATCATCTTCTGGCTGATGGGATCGCTGGCCGACCGGTCGCTGGTCCATGTCGCGCTGGCCTTGCCGCCGATGATCCTGGGCGCGGCCCTGATCGCCACCACGGCGCGGGGTCTTGACGCCCTGACCCTGGGCGAGGCTGCGGCCCAGGCCTTGGGGATCGACGGCACCGCCCTGCGCTGGCGGCTGATCGCGGGCGTCGCGCTGATCGTGGGTCCCGCGACGGCGGTTGCGGGGGCCATAGGCTTCGTCGGGCTGGTCGTGCCGCATCTGCTGCGCCCCTGGGTCGGGGCGCGGCCGTCCCGGCTGCTGCCCGCCTCGGCATTGGGCGGGGCGGCGCTGTTGCTGGCGGCCGATATCGCGGTGCGGGTCATCGTTCCTGAACGCGACCTGAAGCTGGGCGTGCTGACCGCCATCGTGGGGGCACCGCTGTTCTTGCACCTGATCTGGAAGACCCGCAGCGGGGGACGCATCTGATGCTGGAACTGCACGACCTCTGCGTGACCCGCCGCAACCGGCCCGTCCTGACGGGCGTCAGCTTGGGCATCGGTCCGGGCGAATTCATCGGCCTGATCGGCCCGAACGGTGCGGGAAAATCCACTTTGATGGAGGCCGCCCTTGGCCTGATCCCCGCCACGGGCCGGTCGTCGCTGGCCATGATGGAGGCCCCCGCACGGGCGCGTCACGCCGCCTATCTGCCGCAGGCCAAGGAAATCGCGTGGCCCGTCAGCGTGCGCGATCTGGTGTCACTTGGACGTCTGCCATGGCCCGGCGGCGGCGGGACGGCAGCCGACCGCGATGCCATCGACCGTGCCATCGCGCGGATGGGTCTGGGCGAATTCGCGCATCGCACGGCGCAGCGCCTGTCGGGCGGGGAACAGGCGCGGGTGCTGATCGCCCGCGCCTTGGCACAGGACACGCCGCTGTTGCTGGCCGATGAGCCGATCGCGGGGCTGGACCCCGCGCAACAGCTGGCGACGATGCGCCTGTTCGCCGCCCTGGCGCAGGAGGGACACGGCGTGATCGCCTCGATCCACGACCTGGGGCTGGCGGCGCGTTTCTGCACAAGGCTGGTGCTGCTGGCACAGGGGCGCGTCATCGCCGACGGCACGCCGGACCAGGTCCTGCGGGACGACCTGATGTCCCGGGCGTTCGGGATCACCCTGCGCCGTGTCCGGACCCCAGACGGGCTGGCGATCCTGCCGGTCTAGACCTCAAGCCTGGCCAGGACCTCATCGGTCAGGGCTGCGATCTCGGTCCGGGCGGGACCTGACCGGGGGGCTTCGATGGCGCCCAGGCCTTGGCCCAAAGTCTCGGCATAGCTGACGCGGTTGGCGATCTGCACCTGGGCGACGCTAGCGCCCAGCTCCTGCGCCTTTTCGGCGACCTCGGCCGACAGGCGCGTGTTGGGACGGGCGCGGTTCAGGACGACCAGAACATCGGCCTTTTCACGCCGCGCCAGGTCCAGCACCCCTTCGGTCGCCCACAGATCGACATGGCTGGTGGCGACGGGTACCAGCACCAGATCCGCCACCTTCAGCGAAGGGCGCAGATCGCTGTCGATCTTGGGCGGCGTGTCGATGATGACGAAATCGAAACGCTTCTTCAGCTTCTCGCTCTCATAGCTGGCCCCCCAGGCGGACGAGGTCGAGAAATCCATCGCCTCGTCCTCTCCCTGCGCCTGCATGCGTTCCATGAACCAGCGGCCCATGCTGCCCTGCGGGTCGGTATCGACCAGGGCCACCGAATGGCCACGACCATGCAGCGACACCGCAAGGTTCACCGCCAGCGTCGTCTTGCCCGAACCGCCCTTCTGCTGGGCCACGGTGATGATACGTCCCGCCATACGCCGATCCTTCTGCTGTCCCTTGGCGCGACGTTATCAGGCGCGCGGGCAATTGCACCCCCATAATGCAGGCGCAGCATCAGCGGCCGAAGACGGCCTGCACCTCGTACATCACCGGCTCGAAGCTTTTGCACATGTCGTGGATCTCTCGGTTGCGACGACGCATTTCGGTGCTGCGCAGCATGGCCTGGTAATCGCCGCGCTGGTTCCACTGGGAATAGGTCGCGATCCGGGTCTGGGCATCGTTCAGATGGATGGCGCCGCCGATGCAGCCCGGCTGCTGGCTGATGACCTGCTCCCAGGCCGCCGTCAGCAGGTCCAGCACGTCATGCGCACTGCCCGGCGTCACCTCGAAGGTGGTGATGACGGTCTGGCCGGTGAAATCGGACATGATCTGTGGCATGGTTCCCCCCTTGCTTGATCAGGGCCAGCCTAATCGCGCGCCGCCGTTTCGCAAAGCCCGCAGATGCCATTGCGCCGGGGCTGCATGCTGTGCATCTTGCGCCCGAACAGGACAGGGGAACGCAATATGACACGCATCTTCGATGGACATAACGATTTTCTGCAACGCGTGGTTGCCGCCGGACAGGGGGGTGCGGATCTCTGGCTGAAGGGTGACGGCACCGGTCATCTGGACCTGCCACGGATGAAGCAGGGCGGATTGGCGGGCGGATTCTTCGCCATCTGGATTCCTTCGGCCGCGGGGTTCAGCGACGCGGACGCGCAGCAGAAGATGGAAAACCCGCCCTTCCACATGCCCCTACCCGACCAGATCCCGGCCGAAGATGCCCTGCCCCACGCCTTCGCGCAAGCGGCGGCGCTGCTGTCGCTGGAGCGGACCGGCACCCTGGGCATCGCGCGCAAGGCCGCCGATCTGACCGACCTGATGGATCAGGGCAGGATCGCCGCCATCATGCATATGGAGGGGATCGAGGCCATCCGCACCCCCGACGACCTGCACCTGTGGCACGCGGCGGGACTGCGCTCGCTTGGCCCGGTCTGGTCGCGCCCGACAAGCTTTGCCCATGGGGTGCCCTTCGCCTTTCCGGCCTCGCCCGATATTGGCACGGGGCTGACGCAGGCAGGTCGCGACATGGTGGCGGAATGCAATGCGCTTGGCATCATGCTGGACCTGTCGCACCTGAACGAGGCCGGATTCAACGACATCGCCGCCCTGTCGGATGCCCCCCTGGTCGCCAGCCACAGCGGCGTCCACGCGATCTGCGAAAGCTCGCGGAACCTGACGGACAGGCAGCTGCACCAGATTGCCGACAGCAAGGGGCTGGTGGGGTTGAACTTCGCCTCCAGCTTCCTGCGGCCCGATGGCAAGCGCCTGCCGCTGGAACGGTCGGATGTCATGCTGCGCCATCTGGACCACCTGCTGTCCATCCTGGGCGAGGATGGCGTCGCCTTCGGGTCGGATTTCGACGGCGCGCTGATGCCCCAGGATATTCCCGATGCCAGCGCCCTGCCGACGCTGATCGACGCGATGCGCGACCATGGCTATGGTAATGCGCTGATCGCCAAGATCGCCTGCGACAACTGGATCGGCGTTCTGAAGCGGACCTGGAAGGACTGATCCCCGAAACGGAAACTGCCGGGCGTGGGGCCCGGCAGTGTCAAAGTCATCGGTTTCAAAGTCATTCCGTGGTTTCGCCACCCTGTTCCGGCTCGGGGGCGATCTGCGCCACGGCGACCATCTGCGCCAGTTCGGGGTCCGAGCTGACATCGGCCAGGGCATAACGCTCGGTCAGGCTTTCGGTCGAGAGTTCGACCTTGCTGACCACCTGAGCACCGGGGGCTGCGGGACCATAGGCCTGACCATTGACGGCGAAATAGATCGCACCCGAATTGCCGGTCCGCAGGCGCGGCGCCTCTTCCAGCTTGGGCAGGGTGAACCGTTCGCCCGCATCCATGATCTTTTCCAGCAGCACCGTGCCATCGGCCGAGGTGACGCGCACCCATGCCGGACGGACGGCCATCAGCTGAACCTCGGGGGCGTCGGGGGCCAGGGTGCGAACGGCGGTTTCGGTTGCCGCGCCGGTATCGGCCACACGGGGACCGACCAGCGGCTGATCACCCGCGGGTGCCACGGGGCCTGCAACCTCACCCGGCATGGCCACGCCCGCCTGGGGCTGCGGGAATTGGGTGATCTGGCCTGCGGATGCGATGATCGAATCCACGCTGGGGCTGCCATCCAGCAAACCGGGATCGATGGCGGCAATGGGGCCGTCACGCGCGGTCATGACCGGCGCTTCCAGGATCTGGGGACGATAGAGACGGTCCAGCGACTCGGGCTGGGGAAGGTTGCGTGCAATTTCCGCGCCCTCGGCCCCGTCCAGCGCGGGATCGGACAGGCCTGCTCCTTGGGTGGGGTCCAGTTCGGTCACGATGCCGGGCATGTCGTCGCCGGGGGTCAGGGTGACGCGCTGGACCTCTTGCAGGACGGCATAGCCGCCATAGGCCAGACCGCCGATCAGCGCCATCAGCACGAAGATCGCCCCGATCGCGCGTGGTTCGATATCCGACCAGAAGCTCTGCTCCTGCGGGATGAACAGCGCACGGGGGTTGGCCAGCGCCTCGGCGGGGTCGGACGGCCGCCGCGCGGGCTTGGGCCCCGACGCGGCAGGCGCCATTCCATGGGTCGGCATGAAGCCCGATTCCGCGCAGAAGCGACGGAAGGTCCAATCCGGGTCCATGCCCAGATAGCGCGCGTAGGATCTGACATAGCCCGACACGAAGCTGGGCGTGTCGAACGAGGAAATATCGCAATTCTCGATGGCCGCGACATAGGATGCCCGGATCCGCAATTCACGTTGCACATCAAGCAGCGATTTGCCCAATGTGGCCCGTTCACCGCGCATCAGGTCGCCCAGACGCGTGTCATCGTCGAGGAACTGTTCGTTATCCTCCACCTGCGCGAACTCCTCTGCTGGGTGTGTTGCCCGCAGCCTGCTCATCCCGAATGCCTCATCCGACGGTTATGCGTCACTCTCCGAATCGGAGAGTATCGCTGCTTCTTTACCCGCACGTTATCACGCGGGCGAGAGCAGTTCACGGGGCGATTTGTCTATGCGCTCAATTCGGCGCGATTTAGCGCGCAATGTGACCACAGCGTATCCATGGCGCGGACCAGGTGGTCGATCTGCTTGGGATCATGCACCGGCGAGGGCGTGAAGCGCAGGCGTTCCGTACCGCGCGGAACGGTGGGGAAATTGATCGGCTGCACATAGATGCCGTAATCGCGCAGCATCATGTCCGACAGCGCCTTGCAGTGGACCGGATGGCCGACATGCACGGGGACGATGTGGCTGCCATGATCGATGATCGGCATGCCCAGCGACTTCAGCCGCATCTTCAGGATGCGGGCGTGCAGCTGCTGGGCGTCGCGCAGTTCCTGGCCTTCGGCGGTCTTCAGGAAGGCGATCGACGCGGCCGCCCCTGCTGCAACCGTAGGTGGCAGAGACGTCGTGAAGATGAAGCCCGGCGCATAGGAGCGGATCGCGTCGCACATCTTGGCGCTGGCCGCGATATAGCCGCCGAAGACACCGAAAGCCTTGCCCAGCGTGCCGTTGATGATGTCGATGCGCCCCGACAGGTTGTCGCGTTCGGCAACGCCGCCGCCGCGGGGACCGTACATCCCCACTGCGTGAACCTCGTCCAGATAGGTCAGTGCGCCGAATTCCTGCGCCAGGTCGCAAAGCGCCTCGATGGGGCCGAAATCGCCATCCATGGAATAGATGGATTCGAAGGCGATCAGCTTTGGGGCCGCCGGATCATCGGCCTCCAGCAATTCGCGCAGATGTGCGACGTCATTGTGGCGGAAGATGCGCTTGGCGCCGCCATTGCGCTTGATCCCCTCGATCATCGAGGCATGGTTCAATTCGTCGGAATAGATGATCAACCCGGGAAACAGCTTGGGCAGCGTCGACAGGGTCGCATCATTGGCGATGTAGGCGCTGGAGAAGACAAGCGCCGCTTCCTTGTCATGCAGGTCGGCCAGCTCGGCCTCCAGCCGCTTGTGATAGACCGTGGTGCCGCTGATGTTGCGCGTCCCGCCCGAGCCTGCGCCGGTGGCGTCAAGCGCCTCGTGCATGGCCGCCAGGACGACGGGATGCTGGCCCATGCCCAGATAGTCATTGCCACACCAGACGGTGATTTCCTGCTGTTGGCCATCCGGACGATTCCAGACGGCCTGGGGAAACCGGCCTTTCGCGCGTTCGATATCGATGAAGGTGCGATAACGTCCCTCATCGTGCAGACGCGAAATCGCCTGGTCCAGTGCGGCATCATATTTCATTGCGGGCGTTCCCTTGCATAGCTGGCTGGGTGCGATCATGGTCCGACCACGCGCGGCCCCACCTGAATAAAGGGCAAGCCGCGAAAATGACAGTCGAAAACGTCGGACTGGGACAAAAGGTCCAGTCCGAAAACCGACAATTCTTCTCGGAAAGGCGGGAAACATGGTGGAAGATGCATCGACGCAGGACATGCTGTCGCAACTGGACAAGGGGTTGGATGCGGCGCTGAACAGGCTGCTGGAGTTCCTGCGCATTCCCTCGATCTCGACCGATCCGGCGCATAAGGGCGACGTGCGGCAGGCTGCGGAATGGCTGGTGGCCCAGCTGCGCGACCTTGGTTTCGACGTGACGCTGCACGACACACCGGGCCATCCGATGATCGTGGCGAAATCCCCCGCGGGCGATGCGCGTCCCGTGCTGTTCTATGGCCACTATGACGTCCAGCCGGTCGACCCGCTGGAACTGTGGGACAGCCCGCCCTTCCAACCCGCGATCGAGGAGACGCCCGACGGTCCCGTCATCCGCGGCCGCGGCGCATCCGATGACAAGGGTCAGCTGATGACCTTCGTCGAGGCGTTCCGCGCCTGGAAGACGGTGCATGGCGCCCTGCCCACCGACCTGACGCTGCTGTTCGAGGGCGAGGAGGAATCGGGCTCTCCCTCGCTGCGGCCCTTCCTGCAGGCCCATGCCGACGATCTGCGCGCCGATCTGGCAATGATCTGCGACACCGCGCGCTATGCCGATGGCCGCCCCGCCATCACGACGCAGCTGCGCGGGCTGGTGGGACAGGAGGTCGTGATCCACGCCGCCGACCGCGATCTGCATTCGGGCAGCTTCGGCGGTCTGGCAGCGAACCCGATCATGATCTTGGCGCAGGCGCTGTCGGCGCTGAAGGACGACACAGGTCGTGTCACCCTGCCCGGCTTTTACGACGGCGTGGCCGACCTGTCGCCGGAACTGGCCCGCGACTGGCAGGCGCTGAATTTTGACGCCACCGATTACCTGTCGCGCGTGGGGCTGTCCCAGCCCATCGGCGAACAGGGCCGCACGCCGTTGGAGATGGTCTGGAACCAGCCCACAGCCGAAATCAACGGCATCGCCGGCGGCTATGCCGGGGCCGGGTTCAAGACCGTTCTGCCGGCAACGGCGCGCGCCAAGGTCAGCTTCCGCCTGACCGGCACCCAGGACCCGCAGGCCGTGCGCCAGGCTTTCCAGGATCACGTGCGCCGCTTTGTTCCCGCCGATTGCCGGGTCGAATTCCACGATCACGGCGCCGGCCCCGCCAGCGTCATGGACATCAGCGATCCGGCCTTCGGCCAGGCCAAGGACGCGCTGACCCAGGAATGGGGCCAGGAGGCCGCATATATCGGTGGCGGCGGGTCCATTCCCATCGCGGGCGATTTCAAGGAGCTGCTGGGCATGGATTCGATGCTGGTGGGCTTTGCCCGCGACGACGACCGCATCCATTCCCCGAACGAGAAATACGACGTCGAGAGCTTTGCCAAGGGCGCGCGGTCCTGGGTGCGCATCCTGGCGGCGTTGCGCTGACGAAAGAGGGGCGGCACCCGGTGCCGCCCCTTATCCAAACCCAAATTTCGACGGATCAGCCCTGGGTGCTGCAATAGCTCTGGCTGGACGTCCAGTTCGCGATGTCGGCCCGCTTGGACGAACTGCGCATGGGCGCCCAATCGCGCGCGACGCCGCGCCATCCCTGGCCATCATGGGCGACGGCATTGTCGCGCCCGACCTGGTGGGACATGATCTTGACCGCGCAGGTCATGTTGTCAGAACCGTTGCGGATATTGCCGCTGCAGCCGTAATGGCGCCAGGTCGCGGGGGCGATCTGCATCAGGCCCAGCCAACGACCGCCGCCACCGGCTGCCTGCGGGTTATAGGTGCTTTCATGCTTGGCGACCGCCGACAGCAGCCCCGCCCAGAAAGCCTTGCGCCCGGTCTGGGTCAACTGGCGGTAGTTGGGGCAGAATTCGTTGATGTCCTGGGGAACGCGCGACATGATCGTCACGCCTTCCTTGTCCAGCGCGGCCAATGTGGCCTGGGTCCAGGCATCGGACCCGCCTTTCGCGTCCCACCGCATCGGCGGCTCGGCGACCAGGGCCAGCTCTTCGGCCTCCATCTTCACGGCCTCGGCCTTGTCGGCACCGGGCGTCGTGGAACAGGCGGCAAGAACGGCCAGGGCGGCCAGGGACAGCGCAGCGCGCATCGGAACCTCGTGGGTCAGTTTCGTCAGGCATTGGCTTAGCCGAAGCCCGAAATGCCGCAAGCGACGCGTTCCGGCGTCGGCGGGAACGTGCCACCCCGCGCCGCCCGGTGTGACGGATTCCCGCCGATGGCCCTCCAAAACACGACAAAACACACGCGCAATTCGTTTGGCGCGTCCATCGCGGCGATTCGGAGGGCGATCGACAGATGGCCTTGCGGCAGGCCGTGACAATCCCGCGGCCTTGCCCTAAAACCCGCGCAACGACCGATCCGCCGCACGATGAGGCCCGACCAGATGCTAGACCTGACCTATACCGCCCCGCAGCCCAAGGTGATCCAAGGCGCCAAAAGCGATTGGGAGCTTGTCATCGGCCTCGAGGTTCACGCGCAGGTCGCATCGAATGCCAAGCTGTTTTCGGGCGCCTCGACCGAATTCGGGTCCGAGCCGAACAGCAACGTGGCCTTCGTGGATGCCGCCATGCCGGGCATGCTGCCGGTCATCAACGAATTCTGCGTGGCGCAGGCCGTCCGCACGGGTCTGGGCCTGAAGGCGCAGATCAACCTGCGCAGCGCCTTCGACCGCAAGAACTATTTCTATCCCGACCTGCCGCAGGGCTATCAGATCAGCCAGCTGTACCACCCCATCGTGGGCGAGGGCGAGATCATCGTCGACATGGGTCCGGGCGTCGCCCGCCATGTGCGCATCGAACGCATCCACCTGGAACAGGACGCGGGCAAGTCGATCCACGACATGGACCCCAACATGTCCTTCGTGGACCTGAACCGCACCGGCGTCGCCCTGATGGAGATCGTCAGCCGCCCCGACATCCGCGGCCCCGAAGAGGCCGCCGCCTATGTGGTCAAGCTGCGCCAGATCCTGCGCTATCTGGGCACCTGCGACGGCAATATGCAGAACGGCAACCTGCGCGCCGACGTGAACGTCAGCGTCTGCAAGCCGGGCGATTACGAACGCTTTGCCGAAACCGGCGATTTCAGCCATCTGGGCACGCGCTGCGAGATCAAGAACATGAACTCGATGCGCTTCATCCAGGCGGCCATCGAATACGAGGCGCGCCGCCAGATCGCCATCATCGAGGATGGCGGCACGGTCGTGCAGGAAACGCGGCTCTATGATGCGGACAAGGGCGAAACCCGGTCGATGCGGTCCAAGGAGGAGGCGCATGACTATCGCTACTTCCCCGATCCCGACCTGCTGCCGCTGGAGATCGAGCAGGCCTGGGTCGATGACATCGCCGCCGCGATGCCCGAGCTGCCCGATGAAAAGAAGGCCCGCTTCGTCAAGGACATGGGCCTGTCGGAATATGACGCGGGCGTCCTGACCGCCGAACTGGAAAACGCCAACTACTTCGAGGCCGTGGCATCGGGTCGCGACGGCAAGATGGCCGCGAACTGGGTCATCAACGAATTGTTCGGCCGGCTGAACAAGGAAGGGTTGACGGTCCAGACTTCGCCCATCTCGGCGGCGCAGCTGGGTGGCGTGGTCGATCTGATCGCCAAGGGCGACATTTCCGGCAAGATCGCCAAGGACCTGTTCGAGATCCTGTGGACCGAAGGCGGCGACCCGGCCGCCATCGTCGAGGATCGCGGCATGAAGCAGGTCACCGACCTTGGCGCGATCGAGGCCGCCGTGGACGAGATCATCGCCGCCAACCCCGCGCAGGTCGAAAAGGCCAAGGCCAACCCGAAACTGGCAGGCTGGTTCGTCGGTCAGGTTCTGAAGGCCACCGGCGGCAAGGCCAACCCCGCCGCCGTCAACGAACTGGTCGCCAAAAAGCTGGCGCAGTGACATCGTGACCCCGCCCGTCACGGCGGGGTCATTCCTCTTTCCCACCGGGCACGGCCCCGAATTTCGCGAATGGCAGGATCAAGATGGGCGTTTCTGAACCGGGCTTTGAATATTCCGTCGTTGCCGCCCCCATGCGCGGGGAAAAGGACAAGGATGCCAAGACACCGACCGACCGCTATGCGCTGGCGCTGACGGCGCAGCTGAACAGCATGGCGGCCGAAGGGTGGGAATACCTGCGCGCCGACGTCCTGCCATCCGAGGAACGCAGCGGCCTGACCGGACGCACCACGGTCTATCACAACGTTCTGGTCTTCCGTCGCGCGACGGGCAAGGGCAAGGTCGCGCCGAAACCCCAAAAGCCCGAACCGGCGATCGACCCCAAGTTCTGATCGTTCAGGCCGCCGCCTGCAGGCTGTCCGGGCAGAAGCTGCTGATCGCGACATTGTCGCCGTCAAAGATGCAGAAGCTGCCCGGGGGAACCTCGGACCAGTCGCCCTGGTCGGTTTCCAACGGTTCGGACACGACCGCCCATCCCTGCCGTGACGCCGACCACCGGTAGTAAAGCGACGGCGCATGTTCGTCGCTGCTGTAGCGCAGGGCGAAAAGCCGCCGCCCATCGGACAGCGCGCAAGCCGCGCGGATATGCGGCGCCTCGCCCCGCTTTGACGCCAGATCCCCCATCAGTCCGATCGCACGCTGCATCGCCCCCTTGGGGTCCAGGTCCAGACCCTGCCCAAGCGCGATAAGGAACAGCGCCTCGCTGTCGGTCGCGCCCTTGCGGTGAGAGTAAAGGTCGTCGGGGATCAGCGCATCGGCATGGCGGCGATAGCTGTCATAGCCGCCGAACTGACCGTTATGCATGAAGCTCCAACGGCCGACGGCAAAGGGATGACAGTTGTTGCGGCTGGTGGCCGTCCCGGTCGAGGCGCGGACATGGGCCATGAACAGCCCGGACCGGACCTGCCCCACAAGGCTGCGCAGGTTCGGGTCCGACCAGGCCGGCAAGACATCGCGATAAAGCCCGGGTTCCGGTCGTTCACCGTACCAGGCAATGCCAAAGCCGTCAGCATTGACGGGTGTGGGGCAGCGCATCGCGCCCTGCGACTGCCGGATCAGCGAATGCGCCGGCAGACTGACGATATCCTCAAGGAAGATAGACTGGCCCAGATAGGCCGCCCAACGACACATGCCCTGCCCCTTTGCGTCTTCTTTGTGACAGATCTAGCACAAAGGTATGACGCAATCACCTTATTCCGCGGCGGGCGGCGTTTCTTCCACGATCACAAGGTCGCGTTCGCTTGCGCCTTTGGCATGGGCCAGCGCCGCCTGGTATTCGGTGCTGTGATAACAGGCAACCGCCGCCTCCAGGCTGGGAAAGCGGGCGACGACGTTGCGCGCGCGGTCGTTGCCCTCCAGCTGGTGATAACGGCCGCCGCGGGCCAGGAAAACGCCGCCATGCTGGGCGATGGCGGGGCCAGCCTCCTTGGCATAGCGGCCATAGGCCTCGGCGTCGGTGACGGTCACATGGGCAATCCAGAGCGCGGTCATGCGATTTCTCCGATCAGATGTTCCACCATGGCAAAGGCCGCGTCGGCGGCACCCAGGCTGGGCGCCCCGCCCTGGGCACGGTCGGGACGGCCACCGCCGCCCTTGCCACCCAAGGCGGCGGTGGCCGTCTGCACGATGGTCACGGCGCTGACACGATCGGTCAGATCGCCCGTGACGCCGGCAGCCACCGTCGCCTTGCCGTCGGCTTCCGCCAGGACCAGCACGACGCCGCTGCCCAACTGGGCCTTCATCTCATCGACCAGCGCGCCCAGTTCCTTGCCGCCCACGCCCTCGACCTTGCGGCCGATGAACTTGATGCCGGCGATCTCCTTCGCCTCGGAGGCTCCGCCGCCGCCCATGGCCAGCTGGCGCTTCAGCTGCGCGACCTCGTTGGCCAGGGCCTTGCGTTCGTCAGCCATGGCGCGCACGCGGTTCACCACCTCGGCGGATTGCGCCTTCAGGATGCCCGCGATCTCGGTCAGCTTGCGGTCGGCATCGCGCAGGTGGTCCAGCGCGGCCTGGCCCGTCAGCGCCTCGATCCGGCGCACACCCGCGCTGGAGGCACTGTCGCCGAGCAGCGCGAAGGCCCCGATATCGCCCGTGCGGGCCACATGGGTGCCGCCGCACAGCTCCAGCGAATAGGTCGCCCCGTCAGCGCCTTTGCCGCTGCCATCCAGGCTGCCCATCGACACGACGCGAACCTCGTCGCCGTATTTCTCGCCGAACAATGCCTGCGCGCCCAGGCTCCGGGCGTCGTCGGGCGTCATGATGCGGGTGACCACGGGGCTGTTCTGGCGGATGAACTCGTTCACCTCGGCCTCGATCTGGGCCATTTCCTCGGCGCTGACGGCGTGGTTGTGGCTGAAATCAAAACGCAGGCGATCGGGCGCGTTCAGGCTGCCCCGCTGCGAGACGTGATCGCCAAGCGCGCGGCGCAGCGCCTCGTGCAGCAGGTGCGTGGCCGAGTGGTTGGCCCGGATCGCCCCGCGCCGGTCGTGATCGACCGTCAGGGTCGCGCCCTGACCGCGGCTGATGGTGCCCATCGTGACTTCGGCCATGTGGACAAAGACCCCGGCGACGCGCTTGGTGTCGGTCACGCGTGCGGCCCCAGTGTCGGTCTTGATCAGGCCGGTATCGCCGACCTGACCACCGCTTTCGCCATAAAACGGCGTCTGGTTCACGACGATGCTGACAGTGCTGCCTTGGCCTGCTTCCGCGGCGTCGGCCCCGTCGGCGACCAGCGCCACGATCTGGCCCTCGGCGGTTTCGGTGTCATAGCCCAGGAATTCGGTCGCGCCGTGCTTTTCGGCCAGCTCGAACCAGACCTTGGCGTCGGCCGCTTCGCCCGAACCGGACCAGGCCGCCCGCGCCATGCGCTTTTGTTCGGCCATGGCGCTGTCAAAGCCCTCGGTCTCCACCGCGCGGCCCTTTTCGCGCAGGGCGTCCTGCGTCAGGTCCAGCGGGAAGCCGAAGGTGTCATAGAGCTTGAAGGCCGCCTCGCCCGGCAGGTTCGCGCCTTCGGGCAGCTTGGCCAGTTCGTCGTCCAGCAGGCGCAGGCCACGATCCAGCGTCTGGCGGAAGCGGGTTTCCTCGCTGCGCAGGGTCTCCTCGATCATCGGCTGCGCGCGGGTCAGTTCGGGATAGGCCGCGCCCATCTGGCGAACCAGCTCGGGCACCAGCTTGTGCATGACCGGATCCTGCGCGCCCAGCATGTGAGCATGGCGCATTGCACGGCGCATGATGCGGCGCAGGACATAGCCGCGCCCTTCGTTGCTGGGCATCACCCCGTCGGCCAACAGGAAGCTGGTCGAACGCAGGTGATCGGCGATGACGCGGTGATGCACCTTGCCGGGACCGTCGGGATCGGCGCTGGTGACGTTCGCGCTGGCCTCGATCAGGCTGCGCATCAGGTCGGTGTCGTAATTGTCGTGCTTGCCCTGCAGCAGCGCGCCGATGCGTTCCAGACCCATGCCGGTGTCGATCGACTGCATGTCCAGCGCCCGCATCGAGCCGTCCTCGAACTGCTCGTTCTGCATGAAGACCAGGTTCCAGATTTCGATGAAGCGGTCGCCATCCTCATCCTTGCTGCCCGGAGGGCCGCCCCAGATCTTGTCACCATGGTCGAAGAAAATCTCGGTGCAGGGACCGCAGGGGCCGGTCGGGCCCATCTGCCAGAAATTGTCCGACGTGGGGATGCGGATGATGCGGTCGTCGGTCAGGCCCGCGACCTTCTTCCACATCGCGGCGGCTTCGTCATCGGTGTGATAGACGGTGACCAGCAGGCGGTCCTTGGGGATGCCGAATTCCTTCGTCAGCAGTTCCCAGGCATAGGGGATGGCCTCGGCCTTGAAATAATCGCCGAAGCTGAAGTTGCCCAGCATTTCAAAGAAGGTGTGGTGGCGGGCGGTATATCCCACATTGTCCAGATCGTTGTGCTTGCCACCCGCGCGGACGCATTTCTGCGCCGTGGTCGCGCGGTTGTAATCACGCGTTTCCAGGCCGGTGAACAGGTTCTTGAACTGCACCATGCCGGAATTGGCGAACATCAGCGTCGGGTCGTTGCGCGGCACAAGCGGGCTGCTGTCCACGACGCGGTGGCCGTTCTTTTCGAAATAGCCAAGGAAGGTGGATCGGATGTCGTTCAGACTGGGCATGGCGGGCCTTCATCGCAAATATGTTCTGGCTGCTTCCGGCCAGGCCGGGCTTGGTGCTTGGTCTATCGCCAGCCCGTGCGGCTGTCCAGCAATCGCAAACGAAAGCGCGCGGAGGATGATCCCCCGCGCGCATTGTCAGATCGGTTCGTGACCGGGATCAATCCTCGGTCAGTTCCTCGCTGTCGCCTTCGCCGCTGCCGAATTCCAGGCCGTGGCTGGCGCGGATCTTGTCCTCGATGGCAAAGGCCACTTCGGGACGGTCGCGCAGGAACTGCTTGGCGTTCTCGCGCCCCTGCCCGATGCGTTCATCGCCATAGGAATACCATGCGCCCGATTTCTCGACGACGCCGGCCTTGACGCCAAGGTCGATCAATTCACCCACCTTGCTGATGCCTTCGCCATACATGATGTCGAATTCGACCTGACGGAACGGCGGCGCGACCTTGTTCTTGACCACCTTGACGCGGGTCGTGTTGCCCGTCACCTCGTCGCGATCCTTGACCGAGCCGGTGCGGCGGATGTCCAGACGGACCGAGGCATAGAATTTCAGCGCGTTGCCGCCGGTGGTGGTTTCGGGGTTCCCGAACATGACGCCGATCTTCATGCGGATCTGGTTGATGAAGATCACCATGCAGTTCGAACGCCCGATGCTGGCGGTCAGCTTGCGCATCGCCTGGCTCATCAGGCGGGCCTGGCTGCCCATCTGCATGTCGCCCATGTCGCCCTCGATCTCGGACTTGGGCGTCAGCGCCGCGACCGAGTCGACCACGACCAGGCTGACGGCGCCCGAACGCACCAGCGTATCCACGATCTCCAGCGCCTGTTCGCCCGTGTCGGGCTGGCTGATCAGCAGCTCGTCCAGGTTCACGCCCAGCTTCTTGGCATATTGCGGGTCCAGCGCGTGTTCGGCATCGACAAAGGCGCAGACGCCGCCCTTCTTCTGTTCCTCGGCCACCACATGCAGCGTCAGCGTGGTCTTGCCCGAGCTTTCGGGCCCGAAGATCTCGATGATGCGGCCCTTGGGCAGCCCGCCGATGCCAAGCGCGATGTCCAAACCAAGCGAACCGGTCGAGGTCGACTCGATCTCGGCTACGGGATTGTCCTTGCCCAGCTTCATGATCGAACCCTTGCCGAACTGGCGTTCGATCTGGGACAGGGCGCTTTCCAGCGCCTTCTGCTTGTCTGCCGTGCGTTTGTCGGTCATGTCGAAAATGCTCGCCTGTGCCATGTCATTCCCATCGTTATTTCACAGCCCAACGGGCTGGGCAATCACATCGACGGAACGAATGTTCACGCCTTGTTCGCACATACATGCGCCATCGCCCCCGGCTTTTCAAGCATGGCGTGGTTAATAATTGATTCGCCTCCACCACGTTGACCCGCCACGGGTTAACAAAGCGTTTACACCGCAGCGCCCGACCGATATTCACGGCCCGATTGCAGCAAACCACATGATCGGAGCGACTGCGAATGCTGATATTCTGGGATCAGAGACTGGTCTTCCTGGCGACCCCCAAGGCGGGGTCCAGCGCCATCGAAATGGCACTCGAATCGCTGGCATCCGCCGCTCTGCAACGCCCCGCGCAGCTCAAGCATACCGATATCGGCACCTATCACCGCCATCTTGGCCCCTGGCTGGAGGCCCAGACCGGGGACCGCTTCACCACCGTCGCCCTGATGCGCGAACCGGTCGATTGGCTGCGCAGCTGGTACCGCTTCAAGCTGCGCGACGATCACGAAGATCCCCACCACGCGATGGAGGGGATGTCATTCGCCGATTTCGCCACCGAATATGCCCGCGAAGGCGGCCCCGAGGCCCTGGGCATCGGATCGCAGGGCGCCTTCCTGACCGAAGGGCTGCGCAGCGTCGATTGCATCTTCCAGTACGAACGCATTCAGGATTTCGTCGATTTCCTGGAAAATCGTCTGGATTGCGCGATCGAACTGCCGCGCATCAACGTGCCTCCCAGCGTCGATGTGCATCTGGACAGCGATGCCGAACGCGATCTGCGCCAGGCGATGTCCTTCGACCTGGACCTCTACGACACCTTGTGAGGTGGTTGCGGGTCCGGGCTGGCCAGACGGGTGCGGACCAGTTCCGTCAGCTCGGTCAGGGTGAAGGGCTTGGCCAGGAAGGCCGCGTCGGCAACCGGGACCTGACCGTCGACAAAGATATCCTCGGTATAGCCGGACATGAAGATGACGCGGGCCTGCGGCACCAGCTTCAGCGCCTGGCGCACCCATGACGGTCCGTCCAGGCCCGGCATCACCACATCGGTGACAAAGATGTCGATCTGACGATCGCCCTTTTCCAACAATTCCAGCGCCGCCTCGCCCGAGGCCGCCTCGGCCACCTCGAAGCCCTTCAGCTTCAGGGCGCGGGACGCAAAGGCCCGCACGGGGGCCTCGTCCTCGACCAGAAGGACCCGCCCCTTGGGACCGGGCGCCATCTGTGCTGCCCGCCCGACGGGCGCTGCCACCGGCGCCGGCTTGAGCGACGACCGCGCATGGGCGGGAAGATAGATCGTGAAGGTCGTGCCCCGGCCCAGCTCGCTGTCGCAGAAGATATAACCGCCGGTCTGCTTGACGATGCCATAGGCGGTGGACAGGCCCAGACCGGTCCCCTCGCCCGCCTTCTTGGTGGTGAAGAAGGGGTCGAAGATCTTCTCCAGGTGATCGGGCGCGATGCCGCTGCCTGCATCGCGCACGGTGATCGCGACGTAATCGCCCTGGGCCATCGTGACGCGGTCGCGATGCTCGGGGGTGTCCAGATGGACGTTGCGGGTCTGCACGATGATGTCGCCGCCCGTCGGCATGGCGTCGCGGGCATTCACCACCAGGTTCATGATCACCTGTTCCAGCTGCCGCTTGTCGGCGCGGATCGCATGCAGGGCCGGATCATGGATGATCGTCAGCCCCACCCGTTCGCCCACCAGCCTGTTCAGCAGATGGGTCAGATCGGCCAGCGTGTCGCGCAGGTCCAGCATCTGCATCGTCAGGGTCTGCTTGCGCGAAAACGCCAGCAGCTGACCCACCAGCGCGGCGGCGCGGTTGGCGTTCTGGCTGATCTGGTCCAGATCGGCGAAATCCGGGTCGCCCTTGTCGTGGCGCAGCATCAGCAGGTCGCAATGCCCGCTGATCGCCGTCAGCAGGTTGTTGAAATCATGCGCCACGCCGCCTGCCAGCTGACCGATGGCCTGCATCTTCTGGCTTTGCGCGAATTGCGCCTCCAGCGTCTTCAAGGCGCTGGCATCGGTCAGGACCGCGATCAGCTGGTCGCCGTCCAGGGGGTCGCGCGCCAGGGCCACCTGGAAATGGCGGTCGCGCATGTCGCCGTTGCGGCTGTCGGGGTGGCGCAGGCGCAGCATCTCGGTCCGGTTCACGGCGCGCCCGGCGCACATATCGGACAGCCAGTCGGTCAGCGGCCTGCCCGGTCCGTCCAGAAGCTGGGTGATGTTCTGATCCAGGGCGCCTGTCAGCATGCCGTCCAGCAGGGCGCGGGCGGCGGCATTCGCGCGACAGATCACCCCGTCCGACCGCAGGCGCAGCAAGGCCACCGGAACGGCATCGAATTCGTCGCGATCCTCGGCGTCTTCCAGGTCCATGGCGACCTCGATAGGCTCGGCCATCTGGCCGGGACGCAGATAGGACCAGACCTGCAAGGGCGCATCCGGCAGACAGCTGAGCGTCAGGACATGGCCTTCGGGCAGGTCCATCTCGGCGCTGCCAAGCCGCAGGGCGCGGCTGGACATCTGCTGCAGATGGCCGGGCGCATCGGCCCGCAGCCGGGTCATCAGCGACAGGATGCTGCGGCCGGTCAGATCCTCGAAGGCCAGATGGGCGGACTGGTTCTGATAGAGCACCAGGCCATCCGCATCGCACAACCAGATCGGTTCGGCGGCCGCCGCAACCTCGGACCGGATCGCGGACAGGGCGCGCCTGGCGGCCATGCCGCGCGACAGATGCGACAACCCGACCGCCCCGCCCAGCAGGTACCATGCCACCGAAACCGTCCCTACGGCCACCGCCGTCAGTCCGGTCGCGGCCCCCGGCACCACGGCCAGGATGCCCGCCCCCGCCACCATGGGTGTCAGCAGCAGCGGCAGGGCGGCGATCGCCCCCTTCGGCAGTCCTGCGCGTTGGTCCAGATGCACCATGCGAATCGTCCTTTTGTCCCTTGACGATCCTCTGCCTAGCCGACCCAACCTTAACAGGCCGTTAACCGTGATCCCGCGCCGCGGCATCAGGACCGGCGCGCCATCACCGCCAGATAGAACCCGTCGCCCGCGTCGATGGGCGTCCACGACCGGTCCTGAACCAGCGCAAAGCCGGGATGACGCGACAGGAAACCACGGACCTGATCGCCGTTTTCGTCATCCAGCAGCGAACAGGTCATATAGGCCAGATGACCGCCCGGGCGAACCATGGGCGCGACCTGGTCCAGGATCTGGGCCTGCACTTCGGTCAGGCGGACCAGCTGATCCTGCGTCAGCCGCCATTTCGCATCGGGCGTGCGCCGCCATGTGCCGGTGCCCGAACAGGGCACATCCGCCACGACCAGGTCATAGCTGCCTTCGGGCTTGCGCAGGATGCGCACGGGAACGCCCGCACGCTCGGCCCGTTCGGGCAGATCGCCCATGCGGGCGGGCAAGGCATCATGCGCCTCGTATCGGGCCTTGGGCTGACGTGCAGCCAGCGCCAGGGTCTTGCCGCCCCCGCCCGCGCAGTAATCCAGCACCCGGTCATCGGCCCGCAAGGGCAGCGCGGCGCAGGCCAGTTGCGGCGACAGGTCCTGAAGCTCGATCCCGCCGTCGCGATAGAGCGCCGAGCGCGCCACCGCCCGTTCATTGCCCATCACCTGCAGCGCCGTGGGCAGGTCGTCGGCGGGACGGGTGGGAATATCCTCGGATTGCAGCTGATCGACGGCGCTGTCGGGGTCGACGCGCTGCGGATTGACCCGCAACCAGACCGGCGCGCGATCGGCCATCAGTGCCGCGACCTGCTCGGCCCGATCCCCAAGCGAGGCGTGCCAGCGCGGCCTGATCCAATCGGGCAGATCGTCGGGTAAGGTGGCGGGCGCGACATGGTCCAGCTCGGTTTTGGTCAGGGGGGCGGGGGAATGCCCCTCGCCCGAGAAAAGCGCGGCGACATCCATGTCCTGTCGGCGGGCATGGCCGATCATCAGCCCGCGACCGTCAAGCGACCCGCCCAGGGCCGCCAGACTGTCGCGCTGACGCAGCGCCCCAAAGACCAGATCGCGCAGCCGCGCCCGGTCGCCTGACCCGGCGAACCGGCTGCCCCGCGACCAGCGCAGCAAAGCCTGTTCCGCCGGCATACCGGCCAGCACCTGATCCAGAACCGTGATCGCGGCGGCAACCCGTGCGCCGGGCGTCACGTCACCGGCCCGTTTTGGGAAATTTCCTTGTGCATCTGTCACCCCCTTGCGGCCTGCCCGGCCTGATCGGCCTTCGGCCTAGCACGGTCGAAACCATGCGCTCAAGCGGGGGGCGGCCGCAAGCGGGTCCCCGCGTCAGAATTGCGTGACACTCGGGGACGTGACCGTCAGAAGGCCTGCGGCCTGACGCGCGCGAAGGGCAACCAGGCCAACAGCGGCACCGGCACCAGCGCGACCAGATGGACCAGCCCCGGCACATCCCGGATCGCCGCCTGCCGCAACAGGTATCGCGCCATCGCCAGGCTGTCCGAAGGCGGACGGGCGATGACCCCTTGCAGATAGTCGCGGCCGAAATCCCACAAAGGCACCATCGCAGCCCCCCTCAACAGTGCCGCGATCATCGCCAGCAGCAGCGGATAGAGCATCAACCCCGCCAATCCCAGCAAGGCCGCCCCGATGATCTTGCCCCCCAGCACGATGTTATAGGCGACGCTGGCCTTGCGCAGCACCGGCGACACCGCCAGCACGTCGCCCCAGGATGCATCGAACCATTCCGTGCCGATCGTATCGGCCTGGCGACCGCGCAGGGCACGGTGAAAGGCGCCCTCGATGGTGCGGGCGCGGCGGTCGTGGATGACGAATTCGATGATCGGCTTTTCGGGAAAGGCGGTCGCCTGTTCGGCCACCCGCGACAGTCCCCGGCTGGAATAGCCGATCTTGATGCGTCGCGGGTGGCTGGGAAAGCGATAGCCATAGACGATGTTGGGATTGGTCGGCGATCCGACGATGACGGTCCGGGACAGGTCGAAGCTGCCGCGCACGGTCCGAAGTTGCTTGCCTTTGATGCCCAAGGACGGGTTCCTTTGTCTGCCGGACCCGTGCACCGGGCCTTCTGCTGGCCGGATCGTCCCGAAACGTATCAGGAACCACCCCTAGCCTTTTGAACCGAATTAGGAAAAAGCGCCGATTTGCGCAAGAACAAATGGTTAACACCGGCGCGATTCACGCAATCGTTTTTCGGACCGCCTGCAACCGCCCCTGCGCGGCCGCGTTGGGGGCCCAAGTTCACCGTTCACGGATAAGGAACACCATGACCCATCACACCACGCCCATCCCCGGCCAGCTTGCCCCCCTGATCGAGGCCCATAACCACGAAGGCAACGCCTTTGCCCTGCCCGCCACGCCCGACAACAAGATGACGGCGATCTTCTTCTATCGCGGCATCCATTGCCCGATCTGCAAGAAGCAGATCGAGGAACTGGCACGGCGTCAGGGTGAATTCCGCGACTTGGGTGTCGATGTGGCGGCCATTTCGATGGATGAACGCGAGCGGTTCGATCGCCAGCAGCAGGAATGGGACCTGGGCGATCTGCATGTCGGGCATAACCTGTCCGAGGATGCGGCCCGAGCCTGGGGCCTGTTCATTTCGGACAAGGAAAAGGATGCCGAACCTGCGCGGTTTGCCGAACCGGGCATCGCGGTCCTTTATCCCGACGGGCGGATCTATTCGCTGTATCTGCAGAACGTGCCCTTCGCGCGTCCGACGGTCGACGACCTGCTGTCGGGGCTGAAGTTCATCCTGAAAAACGACTATCCCATTCGCGGGATGGCATGACGCGAAAAGGGGGCCGCAGCGGGCCCCCTTTTCCATTCCGGTCAGGTTGCGGTCACCGCGCGGTGGGGCCGTCGGGCACCAGCGCCTCCTCGGCGGCCTCGGGCAGGTTGCCGTTCAGCGCCGCGTTCAGCTGATCGCGGTCCAGCGCCCCTTCCCACCGGCTGACGACGACGGTCGCGACGGCATTGCCGATGAAGTTGGTGATCGACCGGCATTCCGACATGAAGCGGTCGACGCCCAGGATCAGCGCCATCCCCGCCACAGGCACCGTCGGCACCACCGACAGGGTCGCGGCCAGCGTAATGAAGCCCGCCCCGGTGACACCGGCAGCGCCCTTCGATGACAGCATCGCCACCAGCAGCAGCAGGATCTGCTGTTGCAGCGACAGATCGGTATTCGTCGCCTGCGCGATGAACAGCGCCGCCAGCGTCATGTAGATGTTGGTGCCATCCAGGTTGAAGGAATAGCCGGTCGGCACGACCAGGCCCACGACGGGACGCGCGCAGCCTGCCCGCTCCATCTTTTCCATCAGCGAAGGCAGCGCCGATTCCGAGGAGGACGTGCCCAGCACCAGCAGGATCTCGGTCCGCAGATAGCTGATCAGCTTGAAGATCGAAAATCCGTTCAGCAGGCAGACGGTGCCCAGGATCACGATGATGAACAGCGCCGCCGTCAGATAGAAGGTTCCGACCAGAGCCGCCAGGTTGGCGACCGCGCTGATGCCGTATTTGCCGATGGTGAAGGCGAAGGCCCCGAAGGCGCCGATGGGGGCGGCCTTCATCAGGATGTCCACCACGCGGAAGATCGCCAGGCTGGCGCTTTCGAAGACGGCCAGCACCGGCTTGGCCTTGTCGCCGATCAGGATCATCGAGATGCCGAACAGGATCGCCACGAACAGCACCTGCAGGATGTTGCCCTCGACAAAGGCCGAAACCAGCGTGGCGGGGATGATGTCCATGACAAAGCCGGTCAGCGATGTTTCATGCGCCTTTTCGGCATAGCCCGTGACCGCGCTGGCATCCAGCGTAGCGGGGTCGATGTTCATGCCGCTGCCCGGCTGGACCACGTTGGCCACGATCAGCCCGACGATCAGCGCCAGCGTGGAGAAGGTCAGGAAATAGGCGAAGGCCTTGCCCACGACCGAACCGACGCCCCGCAGGCTGCCCATGCCGGCCAGGCCCGTCACGATGGTCAGAAAGATCACCGGCGCGATGATCATCTTGACCAGCTTGATGAAGCCGTCGCCCAGGGGTTTCAGCGCCTCGCCGGTCTGGGGGAAGAAATGCCCGACCAGCGCGCCGCAGATGATGGCGGTCACGACCTGGAAATAGAGATGGGCATAGAAGGGTTTGTGGGTCGGCGCATGGGGCTGCGCGGATGGATCCAACTGCATGAGGTCTCCTCCTACCTTTGCGTGTGTCAGTCATGTCACGCGCAGGATAAGGAATGCGGGACGGTTCCGAAGGGCGGCGTTGCATGACAGCAATGCATTGAAAACATGGCTTTCCTGCCGCCGGAGGGGTCGTTTTCTGTGTGGTTTCCCACACGATGCGCATCTGCTAGTGTCGGAAATGAAACACCGGGCCGCCGCGCCCCATAAGGCCCACGCCCATGTCCGTCACTGCCCGACACGCCGATTCGGGCAGCCCGCCCTTCCGCCGCCCCGTCGTCATCGCCCTGTCGATCCTGCTGATGCTGACGGTTCCCCTGGCGACCTGGCATCTGACCGAACGGGCCGCGGTGGCGCGCCTGACCCAAGCGGCCCTGGCCACGGCGCAGACGCGGGCGCTGGCGCTGGACAGCATCCTGGACCGTCAGCGTGCCGTCGCGACGGTCCTGTCGGTCGATCAGCAGGTCGTGGCGACCCTGCGCGCGGGACGTCTGTCCGATCCGGACGTGTCGGCCAAGCTGGACCTGCTGCGCGAGGAAACCCAAAGCAGCGTGATCTATCTGATGGACGCGTCGGGGCGCACGGTCGCGGCGTCGAACTGGGATCGGCCCGAAAGCTTCGTGGGCCATGACTACGGGTTCCGCGACTATTTCCAGCAGGCGATCCGGCAGGGCACCGGCCAGGAATATGCGCTTGGCACCGTCAGTGGTCGGCACGGGCTGTATCTGGCCCATGACATCCGCGACGCAGGCCGTCCCATCGGGGTCATCGTCGTCAAGATCGAGTTCGACCAGCTGGAACGCGCATGGGCCCGCGACAGCGACGCGACCTTTGTTCTGGGCGATGACGACCGGGTGCTGATCACCAGCAGGCCCCGGCTGAGGTTCCAGACCCTGCCGTCCTCGCGCGGTCTGGTGACGACGCGCGTGCCCCTGCGCCGCAGCGACTGGCGGCTGGTCGTGCAGACGCCCACCGCCGGCGCACGACGCATTGCGGGGCTGGCTGCGGGGACCGCCCTGCTGGTCGTGCTGCTGGGCGGCATCGTCGCCGCGCTGACCGCGGCCCGGATGCGCCGCACCGCCCGTCAGGCCCGCGCGCAGGCGGCCTATCGCGCCGATCTGGAAGACGCCGTCCAGGCCCGCACCCGCGCCCTCTCGGACGAGATGCGCGAACGCAAGGCCGCCGAACAGCGCCTGATCCGCCTGCAATCGGACCTTGTGCAGGCCAACAAGCTGGCGACCCTGGGCCAGATCACCGCCGGCGTCGCGCATGAGCTGAACCAGCCCCTGGCCACCATCCGCCTGCTGGCGGAAAACGGCCGCGCCCTTCTGCCCGCGCAGGCGACGCAGGCCACAGGCGACAACCTGACCCGCATCATCGGCATGACCGACCGCATCGCCGTCATCACCGACCGCCTGCGCGGGTTTTCACGCAAGGCGACGGGAACGCTGCAGCCCGTGTCGCTGGACCAGGCCATCCAGGCCTCGCTGATGCTGACGGCCAGCCGCAGACGGGCCAGCGCGATGCGCTTCGACCTGCCTGAATTGCCCGACGACCTGTGCGTGCGGGCGGAATCCGTGCGGCTGGAACAGATCCTAGTCAATCTGCTGACCAATGCCCATGACGCCCAAGAGGATTGCGCCGCCCCGTGGATCAGGCTGGCGGCCAGCTGGGACACCGATGCCGTCACCCTGACCGTCACCGATAACGGGCCGGGTCTGGATGCCGAAGGGGCCGCGCGCCTGTTCACGCCCTTTGCCACCGACAAGCCGCAGGGCATGGGGCTGGGGCTGGTCATCTCGCGCGATATCGCCCGCGATTTCGGGGGTGATCTGACCTTGGACCCCGCCAGCCCCGGCCAAGGCGCCACCTTCCGCCTGACCCTGAGGAGAGCCTGATGCCCCCCGCCCCCTGCATCTGCCTGATCGACGATGATGACGACCTGCGCGCGGCCTTGACGCAGATGCTGACCATCGCGGGGATCGCGGTGCAGGATTTCGCGGATGCGGCTTCGGCGCTGGCCATGCTGACGCCCGATTTCGACGGCGCGGTCCTGTCGGATGTGCGCATGCCGGGCATGGACGGGTTGCAGCTGTTTGCGCGCCTGCACGCCATGGATGCTGATCTGCCGGTGATCCTGCTGACGGGGCATGGCGATGTCCAGATGGCGGTTCGCGCCCTGCATGCCGGGGCCTATGATTTCCTGACCAAGCCCGTCGCCTCGGACGTGCTGACCGCCGCGCTGCGCCGTGCTCTGTCGTCGCGGCGGCTGGTGCTGGAAAACCGCCGCCTGCGGCAGGCCCAGACCGATGCCGCGCTGGCCCATCCGCCGCTGATGGGCGACAGCCCCGCCATGCAGCAGCTGCGCGACAGCCTGATGCGGGTGGCCGACGCCCAGAGCGATGCCCTGATCACCGGGCCCGGCGGGGCGGGCAAGTCGCTGGTCGCGCGGGCCATCCACAGGCAGGGTCCCCGGCGCGCCAGGCCCTTCGTGACGCTGGATTGCGCGACCCTGACGCCCGACCGGATCGACGCCACCCTGCTGGGCCAGGATGGCGGGCCGCAAGCGCGTCATGCCCGCGCGCCGGGCCTGCTGGAAAAGGCCCATCGCGGCATTCTTTGCCTGGACGATGTCGCCGCCCTGCCGCAGGCCGCGCAGACGCGCCTGCTGAAGCTGGTCGAGGCGGCGGAATTCTGGCCCGCCGGAGCCGCCGCCCCGCGGCCCTTGGACCTGCAGATCATCGCCACCGCCGAAACCGCGTCGCAGGGCGATCTGCATCCGGGGTTGTATTACCGCCTGTCGCGCGCCATCGTCACGGTCCCGCCCCTGTCCGAACGGATGCAGGACATCCCTGCGCTGTTCCGCCATTTCCTGCAATCGGCCGCCGACCGCCTGTCACGCAGCGTGCCGCCGCTGACGGATCTGGCGCTGGCCCATCTGGCCGCGCATCGCTGGCCCGGAAACCTGCGGGAATTGCAGGCCTTTGCGGAACATCACCTGCTGGGGCTGGATCAGGATGCCGGGAACCCGGTCCCTGCCCGCCCCCCGCTGGCCCAGATGGTCGCCACCTATGAGGCGGCGCTGATCCGCGACACGCTGCGCGACTGTCAGGGTCACGCCACCCAGGCGATGGAGATGCTGGGCCTGCCCCGCAAGACCTTCTATGACAAGCTGAGCCGCCACGGCATCAAACCCGCCAGCTATCGCGACCCGGCCTGAGGGGCGGGATCGGCGGCCGCCCCCGTCACGCTGCCAAAGAAAGGAAAAGCGTGCGCAGGACATGCCTGAACGCCGATTCTAGGAATCAAAAAAATATATCGATTCAATCAGTTCAAATCTCTCTGATTGACTGAAAAAAGCAGTAGCCTGCGCAGGAAAGGAATAACCTGCGCAGGCGTAACCTAATGAGAATAAATAGTTATCTTGAGGGCGCGTTTTGACCGCTTTGGCCTGCCCCTATCGGGTGGTCCGGTTTCAATCTTAGTGCATTACGTGTCTTGTCGCTACAGCTGGGGTGGCCGGCGAAGCGGCTCCGGATGGCGAAGCCGGCCACTGGATGGCCTCGGG
>NZ_JPKW01000014.1:62650-66821 GCF_001887735.1 Paracoccus sp. SM22M-07 | reverse complement strand
GGCGCAATCTTGGGCGCAGGGACGGGCAGGGGGAAAGGCTCGGGGCGAAAGCCGGTCATGCCGGCCTGAGCCTAGAGCGCGGTCCTGGACGGGCGCGGTATCGGGCATCGCACGAGGCTGCGCCCGTCTAGGAGGCGCCGATGGTCTCTTCACTCTTTCGCAAATGTTCCTGTATTGTTTCTAAATGATCCGAGAAGTATTCATAGCCCCGCTCTGGACTGTGCGTGTCAGCAGCGTTGGGCCTCAGAACGCCGTTCGTATAAAATGTCTTTCTGGAGCAGGCCCGTGGTATCTCAACAGCTTCTGGTTACGTCAGCGGCATCGGGAAACTGACTTTCTTCGAGGGATTGTTGATCGGCTGACCTGTCCCAAGTGCGGCACTTGCGATTGCATGGCATGGACGATTGTTGAGGCTGTCCACGGAACGCGCGACGACAAGGCGGAAAGGTAATGGGCGGGCCTCTTGGCCCGCCCATTCTTATCCTTGCCCCAGGAACCTTTCGCCCGCATTGGGTCCGTATTCGACCACCTCCCAAACCTCGTGTCCGGTCCTTCTGGCATAGCGCCAGGCAGTCGCTTCGTCCTTGTGAATACGGGGCAGGTCATCGGGAAATTCACGGGTCTCGATGATGCGCGCGGTCATGCCGTCGCCATCCAGCGCGATGTGAAGGCATCGAGCATCAGGTAGAGCGTTTCCATCGTTGGCGACTCGCCATAGATGACTTCCTTCCCGACAAGTTCAGGATCAGCTTCGCATTTGGCGCGAACACGCAAGTCGTGATCCAGATATGCGTTCACCTTGAAGCGGTATTTCCCGGCGCCGCTGTCATAGAAATACACATGCCATTTGGTGAGCTGGTCCGGGTTGTTATCAGCTTCAGCCATGAGTTCGTCTGCCGCCAGTCTCTGAACCTCGAACGAACGCGCGCAATCTCGAATGAAGCCATTGCTTTTCGACCCGTGAAAATCAGCCGTGTCGCGAATGCCGAGCACGTTTCCGGGGCAACGCTCCCCGACTAGGCGAGCTAGGATCTGGGCGCTGCGGGCGCTGCCGGTGGCGGCAACGTAGGCTGCGGGATACATGTCGATTTGCATGACGGAGAAATAGGTCATCGTCTTTCCTTTGTGGTGAGGGCGTGGGGCTTGGTGCCTCCTTCCGCCGATGGGCTGCGCCTCGGCCAATCTGTGACCGAATACGCATGTATTCGGCGGAACAGAGTGGGAGAGGGCGAAGCCCGATCCACGGGCCTGACACGGATAATCAAAGGATCGGAGCCGGGGGGTGGTGCGGCCCGCAGCGCGCAGCGCGAGGACACGGCCCCCGGTGGAGACGACGCCGCAGGCGGCGCTTGTCTTTTGACTTTCCGGGGCAGGTCTGTTGGGCGGAAAACAAGAAAGAAAGGATCGTCGCGGCGGGGGTGAGCGGGGCCGCAGGCCCGGTCGATCCCCCGCCGCGGCCGCCGATCAGTCTCAAGACCGGCACCAGGCCGGTCTTTCCATTAAGATTTGTTCTGATCTCTGCCTGAAAAAAATGGCCCCGCCGAAGCGGGGCCAGTAAATATCCTCACCACAAGGATAACGGTTGTGCTGCGGCTCGACGCCAGGAGCGGAGGGGCAGCGGAAATTTCGTGCTGTCTATCCTGCTAACATTTGCAGGCAGGTTAATCCAGCCTTTGCCATGACAGCATGGCGGTAATCTATCTGGCTGGGTGATAGGTGGCGGGGCGCTAGCGCCCCGCCCATCAGCTTATTCCATACCTTCGGGCAGCCATGCTGCAATCTTCTCAGACTGCTCGTCGGTGATGCCGAGGGTGCTGCGCAGGTCGTGATCGCCACGGAACAGGGCTTCGAGCTTCGCAGCCTTCTCGCCCTTTTTCAGCTTGTCGAAGCTGGTAGCGGTCGGGTGGTCGGCGGATAGGTCCAGCAGGTCGCGCCACAGGTCTGCCATGTAGGAGCCACCCACGCGGCCAAAGAAGTTGGCGGCGGTCGGGGTCCAGACTTCGCGGGTGTTCGGCTGCGTTTCTTTCTCAATCAGCGCGGCCAACCTCTCGTCACCGCCCCGAAGCTGCGCGGCAAGGAAGCGCACCAGTTCACTGCGAATGTGATCCGCCCCTTTCTGACGGAATGCGCGGAAACTCTTTCCAAGGTCTTTTCCATACATATCGCGCGGCGGGTTCTCGGTCAGGCGCTCGTCCAGCGCATAGCCATCGGCCTCGGTCGTCGGCCAGTTGGGCACGTCCTCGACGGACAAGCCGAACGGCTTGGACCAATAGAGGTTGTGGCTGAGTTGATAGGCCAGTAGGTCGATCAGCAGATCAGGGTCACGCAAGGCTGCATGTTGGCGGGCACCGCGCGAGACGCGGCCCAGATCATCGCGAAGTTTTTGGGAAATCGGACTCTTGGGCGCATCGTCTGCGCTGTGCTGCGACTTCGCAAGAACACCTGCGGCAATCGCCTCGGCCTTGTCTGCCTTGCGGATCAAACCTTCGCAGCTCTGAACCTCACCTTGCCGGTCAACATAAATGATAAGGCCGGAATGCGCCCGCTGCGTCTCGGTGTAGTCGCCTTCCATGATCGCATTGAGGGCGGCAAACTCGTCCTGCCCTGCCTCGTCCAGAACATCTGCCTCAGCCAGTTCCGCCAGTTCATCGAACCGCTCGGCCTGCTCGGGGGAAAGTTCGCCTTGCTCCTTGTAGATGCGTTCAAAGCCGTTCTCTTGCAGGAACCAGTAGCCCAGATAGTCGGTGTGGTTCGCCTCGACCCACTTCCAGCCGTCGCGCTTGTGGCTCTCCGCTACCTCTGCCAGCCGTTCCGAGAAGACCGCATCAAGAATGTCGGTGTCGTCCAGCAAGGTTTCTTCCGCGAAAAGGTCGCCGCCGACACGGCCACCAGCGGCTTGATATGCCTCGATGCCCACAAACTTCGCGCGGCGGTCGGTGTCCTTCACGGCGTCAGGCTTCAACGCCTTCTTGATCTGATAGTCGGACAGGTTGTTGCCCCGGCACTGTTCCAGCACTTCAAGGCTCCGCGCCTCGTCGGTGCTGATCGTGAAACAGGCGGCGGCGCTGAGGTTGATTTCATTCGCGGCCAGCGCGGCGATCACGGCTTCCGGCAGACCGGCCAGCGCAAGGCGACGGTAGACGCTTTTCTCCGTCACGGCGAAGGCGCGGGCAATCGCTGCCGGGGTTGCTCCGTTCTGCTCCATCTTGCCATAGGCACGGATTTCATCGGCGGGGTGAAGATCGCGGCGGGCCGCGTTCTCTGCCACTGCCCATGCCTGCGCGGTGCTGTCATTGGGCGCGATGCGGACAGGCGGGTTTGCCAGTTCGGGGCGCACTTGGGCCAGATCGGCATGGCGCTCGGCCAGCAGTTGCAGGGCGCGAAGGCGACGGCCACCGGCGACGATCTGCGCACCGCCCTTGCCGTCCATGATCCCGGCCAGGTTCTGGATCAGGCCAGCGGTCCAGATGCTTTGGGCCAGTTCCTCGACCTCGGCGGCGGGCACGTTCTGGCGCGGGTTCATCGGGGACAGGACCAGCTTGGAAAGCGGAAAACGGGCTTCGTCGGCGGTGATGGTGGTTTGCTTGGTCATTGGGACATTCCTTGTGGTGATCGTTTTTTTTATGGTATGGGTGCCCCAGCCCTTGGGCTTCATGCGTGAGGGCTGGAGCGAGGGGGCTTACTCAGCCCCGTGCTGGATCAGGAAGCGGCGTCCGATGCCAAAGTGATCGCCCTTCCTGACAAGCGCCAAAGCCTCGGCCATGCGGCGCTTCAAAGTATCCTCGCTGATTGTTCTCACCCCCTTTCCGTTTTCAGATTGCAGACCTCAGAAGGACAGGGCCGCGTAGCTCTGGCTGTCCTCGTAGCAGATGATCGGCTCCCCGGTCGCGGTCGTGCCGCCCCAGCAGGGGCCGTTGAAGCCAGCGATTTTCGGGTGCCCTTGAAGCTCGGCGCGGGTGCGCGGGTTGGACGAAACACCGATGATGCTGGTGCCCATGTCTTCAACCCACTGCTCGATGCAGTCAGGATGCACTTTGGTCATCCTTTCCTCGGTCATAACGACAATTTCGTAAGCCATGTCTGGCCTCCTTTGTGGTGAGGGCGTGGGGCTTGGTGCCTCCTTCCGCCGATGGGCTGCGCCTCGGCCAATCTGTGACCGAATACGCATGTA
>NZ_JPKW01000014.1:0-62628 GCF_001887735.1 Paracoccus sp. SM22M-07 | reverse complement strand
AGCCATGTCTGGCCTCCTTTGTGGTGAGGGCGTGGGGCTTGGTGCCTCCTTCCGCCGATGGGCTGCGCCTCGGCCAATCTGTGACCGAATACGCATGTATTCGGCGGAACAGAGTGGGAGAGGGCGAAGCCCGATCCACGGGCCTGACACGGATAGTCAAAGGATCGGAGCCGGGGGGTGGTGCGGCCCGCAGCGCGCAGCGCGAGGACACGGCCCCCGGTGGAGACGACGCCGCAGGCGGCGCTTGTCTTTTGACTTTCCGGGGCAGGTCTGTTGGGCGGAAAACAAGAAAGAAAGGATCGTCGCGGCGGGGGTGAGCGGGGCCGCAGGCCCCGTCGATCCCCCGGCGTGTCCGCTGATCAGTCTCAAGACCGGCACAATGCCGGTCTTTCAAAGATCCTTTGGGCCAGAGCTATCCAGCCCGCCGACCAGGGCGGCGGGCCTTGCATGGCGGCGAGCTGGACGCGCCATCACAGAGCGAAGGAAAGCGAGCTGCCTTGTGGGAAGGTCTGGCCCGATCAGCCCACCGAAGCGCACGGGTTGACCACAGGCCCTTGCTCGATCCTTGGCGTCTCGCGCGGGCCTGCTTCGGCCTTCCGCCTCCGCTCCCAAGGTCGCTGCATCGAAAGGCTGGACAACCCTCGACCGCACCCGCGCCAGCGATCGTCACCCGAAGGGCCGAGACTTTGCCCCGGACAGGACCATGCGCCGCGCCGCGCGGCGGCTCGGAACGAGACGGTGCGCGGCGCAATCTTGGGCGCAGGGACGGGCAGGGGGAAAGGCTCGGGGCGAAAGCCGGTCATGCCGGCCTGAGCCTAGAGCGCGGTCCTGGACGGGCGCGGCATCGGGCATCGCACGAGGCCGCAGACGGACAGGAGGCGTCACTTGCTAGTGAAATGTGCAATACCAATGGCAGCCGCAATAAAAACAAGAATGAAAAATATTCTGAGACCAACACCATCGTTTGCGCTCTTCATTCCATCGTAAATTCTAGCCAGAACAACAGAAAATATAACCAGAATCATGCACAACATAGAAATTAAGAACATTGACAGTGTTATCTTTTCAATATCCACACTGGACCATTCAAATCCTAGATGGGCTAAAGCCAGTATAGAAGCTACAGACAGCGTAAACGCCGAAACCGTTGCAATAGTCTGACAGAGGGCCATATAGCTTGCCCTTGTTATTTCTTCTAACCCAGTCATCTTTACAAATTTATTTGCTAACGATATTGCTAAGCATGATACTATCAAAGCAATGATAACCAGCAATGCTTCGACACCATATGCTGAGTTCATAGCAGTGCTTAACCTGCTTACACCCCCAGGGAGTAAGGACAAGGGTATGTAGATTAGGCAGAATGGGAAAGAAAGGAAGATGCCTACCCGGCACGCCGCCTTAATATCATTGTCGGATGCTTCATTTTTAGCGAATATGTCTTGCATTGCCAATCCGATCATAAGGGCAAGAAAGAAAAGCTACGTTGGGTCATGCGACCACCGGCGCTCTGTTATTAGACGAACTTCTTTGTCAGCACCTAGAACTATTCTTCACCGGGGTTAGGCCGGGCCGCAGGCCCGTTGTATTCTCCGGACCAGCTCCAAGTATGGCTCAAGACCGGCACAATGCCGGTCTTACCGATTTAGGTCGCGAAGCGACCCCCGCGCGGGCAGCGCACAGTCCGATGGGAAGGGGCGCGTTTGGCGCTCCGCCCCATCGGACACCAATCGCCGCAACAGGATTGGGTGGGCCGCTGCCCCCCCCTGCCTGTCGTTTAGCTGCGCCGCACTCGTATGATTTTGGTATGCACTCGCGCCGTGCTGAACGTCTCGGGCGGCAAGGTTTCTAAATGCTCTGCCTCGGGATGCTCGAAGGTCAGGGGAACCAAGGCAACAAGCGTTGCCGGTTCGGCGTGACCGCCTCGGCCAAGAAGAGAAAGCACGGCGGCGATATGCTTCCGCACCGCGCGAAAAGGCGGGTTCATGATGATACGGGGAAACTCCACGCGTCCCTTCACTTCGTCGGCATATTCCAGAAAACAACCGTGGATCGTGGGACCGATCCTTTGCACCATCGCCGCAAGCTGGTGGTGCCGTTCGATCATCGTCAGTTCGCGCGGGCTGTGCCCGGACGCCAGAAGCGCCCGTGCAAGCTGGCCCGTCCCGGCGCTAGGCTCAAGCGTGGAGATAGTCGCCCTGGGGGCCGAGGTAATCGACCATCCGCCGGGCTACATCGCCGGGGGTGACGTGGCATTGCGTGGCCCGGTCAACCGCGATGATTTCGAGGGCCTCGATCTGCGCAAGCGGGGCGACTTCCCCGCGCTTGCGCACGGGGATCGTCAGGGGCTTGTTCGGGCGGGAATAGATTGCCGTGCAGTATCAACGCGAAGAATTCAATTGCGACATTTGGACGAGTGGCTGACGGAAGGCTCACTGCCGTTGGGTGAGTCACCTCCGGGTGTCACAAATCCTGCTGTCTCATGCTGTGCAGCTAAAACAACCGACTGGTGAAGGTGCAATGTCGTAGTTAGGGTGCCACCAAAACCGCGTGTCGTTAGATGACACACAGGAGGGCAGCGTGACTGAGCTATATTTCAAGGGAAAAGAATTTGTTTACAACCACCATTTGACGGTGCCGCACCGCCCGTTGGAAATGCATGCCGACAAGGGAATTGGTGATCCGCGCCTGGATGGAAACCTGATCCTGCAAGGTGATAACCTGCATGCCTTAAAAGCTCTACTGCCGCTTTACGCTGGAAAGGTGGACTGCATCTTCATTGATCCACCGTACAATACAGGAAACGAGAGCTGGTCCTACAACGACAATGTAAATGCACCAATGATAAAAGAATGGCTTGCGTCAAATCCAATCCAAAAAGATGACGGCTTGAGGCATGATAAATGGTGCGCAATGATGTGGCCGCGTGTTCGCCTTCTGAAGGAATTATTGAGCGACACTGGACTAATTGCTGCGACAATTGACTCAAATGAGCTGGACAACATGCTAGTCCTATTTGATGAAATATTTGGCTCTGAAAATAGGCTCGCAGTGGGAGTTTGGCAATCTGATCCCAGTGGCGGAAAACAAAAGTCCTCTTTGAGAGTTGGTCATGAATTCATTGTCTTTTATGGTGGCGGAAGCCCTGACCTTACTAAGGAAAAGAGCGCTGGCTCGGAGCTCAATTTGGAAGACCATGAAGGCGCGTATTGTAAGGGTCGTGAACTCAATAAATGGGGAGCAAACTCACTACGTGAGAATCGGCCAACGATGTTCTTTCCGCTTGTAGCACCTGATGGTTCAGATGTGTTTCCAATACGTGGAGATGGAAAGGAAGGGTGCTGGCGCTTGGGCGCGGAAAACCCCCTTATGAAATCACTTATTAAAGGCCCAGAGTCTGCACATTGGGAAATGCGTCCTTTCGACAAAGGCGTCGTTGTAGATGGGGCAACCGAAAGATGGGTTCCCTACGAAAAGATCCGCAATGAGGAGCGAGCATTTGGTTGGTCGACTTGGCTGAGTGCGCTGGCAACTACAGCTGATGGCACGAGAACCGTCGCGGAGATTTTCGGGAGCTCTGTGTTTGAAACTCCTAAGCCTGTTCAACTACTCGACTTTGTAGTGAGGCTAATCGCAAATGATGACGCGGTGTTCCTAGACTCGTTTGCGGGAACTGGGACAACTGCGCATGCTGTTTTGAGGGCCAATCGCGAAGATTCAGGGACTAGGAAATTTATTTTGGTTCAAATGGATGAAGGCGAAGGCAAAGTCAACGCTGATGAATTGACCGCAGAGCGTGTACGGCGCGTAATCAACGGATACGAATTTACAGGAACGCAAAAGACTGAGCTTCTTCGGGAAAAATTGAACTGGAAGAAGCTTCAGTCCTTTCAAAAGATCGAAGAGCAAGTTGAAAAGATCGAAAACCTGCACGGTCATGAGTACGATACAATTAAAAAGACGGTCAAAGACGGCGAGTTGATCGTGACCGGCGAGAAGAAGGTTGATGAACGGGCCGAAGGCTTGGGTGGCGAGTTCACATATTGCACCCTTGGCGCACCTATCGAGATGGATAAGATCCTAACCGGCGAAACTCTTCCGCCCTTCGTTGATCTGGCGACGGTTCTCTTTCACACCGCCACCAATCTGCCTGGTGATCCTGCCAAGGTGGATGCTGACGCGTTCTTCATGGGAGAGGCAAACGGCCAGATGCTCTGGCTAGTCTACAAGCCGGAACTGGACTGGCTGAAAACGCCGAACGCGGCCCTGTCACTGTCCTTTGCCCGCAAGATAGCGGAAGAGCACCCTAAGGCGCGGCACCTGGTCTTTGCGCCTGCTAACCACACCAATCCCAAGATACTCGCGAAGGAAGGGTTGAAGGTCGAATTTTCACCGTTGCCCTACGCGCTGTATCGCGTCGAGAAGGCATAAGGCATGCGCACGCTTGATTACCAAGAGCGCGTGATGAAGGCGCTCGATACCTACCTTGCAGAACTGAAAACGCAGAAGGCCAAGTCAGACAAAGTGGCCGCGCTGGTCAAGGCTGATCCCGATCTCGGCATTGATATTCCAGACTTTGCGGCGAAGGCTTGGGAGGAGCTGCGGAAGCAATCGGGATTGCTGCCCACGCGAATCGACAAGAAAACCAAAGACCCCATCCCGTTTTCTGAACGGAAAGACGGGATCGGCCGATCGGTGCCCAATATCACGCTGAAAGTCCCTACCGGCGGCGGTAAGACTTATCTCGCCGTCAACTCGATCTCTCGCATTTTGGGAAGCTATATCGGCTCGAACAGCGGCTTTGTGCTCTGGATCGTCCCGAACGAAGCTATCTACACCCAAACCCTGCGACGCCTGAAAGATCGGCAAGATCCTTATCGCCAAGTGTTGGATCGGGCGGCAGCTGGTCGCGTGAAGATCATGGAGAAGAATGATCGCCTAGACCGTCGCGACATCGACGCACATCTTTGCGTGATGGTTCTGATGCTTCAATCGGCCAACCGTGAGACCCAAGACAGTCTGAAGATGTTCAGGGATCGCGGCGACGTTCATGGCTTCACTCCGACCGGGCAACAGGACAAGCACGAGGAGCTCCTCAAGGCGATTCCGAACCTGTCGACCTACGATCATGGTGACGCCGTCGCGCCTTGGGCGATGGTGAAAGACAGCTTGGGAAATGCCCTACGGATCATCCGCCCGATTGTCGTAGTCGATGAAGGGCAAAAGGCCGTGTCTGAATTGGCCTTCAAGACACTCTACGGCTTCAATCCTTCCTTCGTCCTTGAACTTACAGCCACGCCGAAAGACGTTGCTCCGTCTGCGACGAAAACAGGCCGATATGCAAACCTGTTGGTTGAAGTGACTGGCAAGGAGCTGGATCAGGAAGGCATGATCAAGATGCCGCTAAACCTCGATCCTCGGCAAAGCTCTGATTGGCACTCAACCCTCGATGTAAGCGTTACCAAGCTGAGTGAAATCCAAGCTGCGGCAGAGGCATACGAAGCTGACGGCGGTGACTACATTCGCCCCATAATGTTGGTTCAAGTGGAGCGCACCGGTGACGACCAACGCGAGGGCGGGTTCATCCATGCCTTGGACGTGATGGACCGGCTAAAAACACTCGGCTTCGATGAGGCTGAAGTTGCGATCAAGACGGCACAGAGAAACGACCTGAAAGAGCCCGAGAACCAAGATCTTCTTTCGCCCACCAACAGGGTGCGTGTCATCATCACCAAACAGGCGCTGCAAGAGGGCTGGGATTGCCCATTTGCGTATGTTCTGTGCTCGCTTTCCGCTAGTAGCAATATGAGCGCCATGACCCAGCTTGTAGGGCGCATTCTTCGTCAGCCCTACGCGCACAAAACCGAGGTTCCAATCTTGGACGAGTGCCATGTTGTGACGCATCACGCAGGAACAGGTGATGTGATCAAGGCCATCAAAGATGGCCTTGAGAAGGATGGCTTGTCTGACCTTGTGGTTACGACTCCAGGAGGCGACGGCGGCGGTTCGAAGGCGGGGGTTGCCCGAGAAGTCGCGCGACGTGACATCTTCGATCAGAAAGACATTTATCTACCGAAAGTGCTCTGGGTCCAGGGTTCTGAAACTCGGGATTTCGATTACGATACGGACCTTCTGTCAAAGATCGATTGGACGAACTTCAAACCTGATGAGATGGCGAAGAATCTTCCCGCCAATCCAACTGAAGTGACTTCGCAGCTGCAACGATTTAGTCTTAGCGGCCCTGATGGCAAAATCGTCAACGAAGACGGTGATATAATTTCCGAAAGAATGGTGTTCGATCCCGTCTTCGTCACCAGATCGATTTCGGACATCGTCCCGAATGCCTTTACCGCGCGCGGTATCGTGTCTGATCTGATCGTTGCCTTGGATGGCGTTGGCTATGATACGGAAAAGCGCGGCAAGCACGCGGGCCTGATCCTGACGGAACTACGCAAGGCTTTGGAGGCAATGCGTTCCACTGTAGCCGAAGCGCTGTTTAGGTCGCTGGTTGCAAGTGGGGAAATCCAGTTTCGTCTGCGCGTGGATGGCCGGAATTGGAAGATGCCGTCCAAGGACATCACGCTTCAGCCGGTCAATTCTGCACCTCTGCTGAACGACAAACATCAGCCTATCGCGAAGAGCCTTTTCGAACTGAACTATCGGGCTGAGTTTAATGACGACGAAGCGAAGGTTGCCGTCCATCTGGACGGAGCCGCTACGGTGACTTGGTGGCACCGAAACGTCGCAAGGCATCAGTACGGTTTGCAAGGTTGGCGAAGAGGCCGCATTTACCCAGACTTCGTGTTCGCGGCTAATACATCTGGCGGCAACAGCCGTTTGGTGGCCCTTGAAACAAAAGGCGATCAGCTCGCAGGAAATCTCGATACTGCATACAAGCAGGGTGTCCTCCAGGTTCTTACCAAAGGGTTTGCATGGGACCACACCCCTCCGGCAGGGCAAATGCAGCTTGTGAACGATGATGGATCGGTTGTCGAATGTGCATTGGTGTTGATGTCCAATATCAATGCTAGGCTGCCCGACTTAATCGACCCATAACAAGTGACATAGGTTCCGGCGTGACGTTGCCCCCTGCCGCCTTCACCCCCGCAACGGGGCCTCACGCTGCGCAATCCGCAAGGCTCCGCGCCAGCCCCCGTTGCCCAACCCGCCCGAATGGGCAAAACTCAAACCCGGAGTCTCGTTCACGCTGGATAAGGTGAGGGCAACGTCACCAGTTTTCATGGTGTGGCTGTTTCTTTATACGTTCAGTGTTGGAAGCTCACTTATCCTCGTTGTATAGCGTGGCGATCGGTGATCTGCCTTCGTCGCCCAAGATCGGCTGACCCCCTCACGCGCCAGCACCATCGTCTTCTTGCCGAAGCGGTCATTAATCGCATCGAGCGCGTCTGTCAGGTGCGCGTCGCGTGGCCTCTCCGGGGGGAATAGCATGGCAGGTCGGTCAGCCTCGGGCAGCAGGTCATCGAGGATGATCCCGGCCTTGGTGTAGCCATAGCCGTTTCCGGAAAGATCGCCCTTCCAGCCCCTCCGCGCAGCCGCCACGGCAGCATCCACCAGGTCGAACGTATGGTTGGACATGGGTCGCAGGCGAATGCTGCGCGAGAACGAATGGCGCGGCCTGTCGAGCTTGTGCGGGTTGGTGTGGTAAAACACCGTCATCGTGCCTGCTACCAAGCCGTGCTGGCGCAGCTTCTCGGCCGCCCGGGTAGCGTGAGCGCTGATGGCCTGGGCCAGCGTGTCGAAGCTGGTCATAGGCGTGCCCGCGGAGCGGGTGACAGCCATGCCCTTGCGCTGCGGGGCCACGTCCTCAAAATCGACGCAGGACACCCCACGCAGCTCAGCCACCAAGCGTTCCAGGACAACCGTGCCGATCTTGCGGCCAAGGGCCAAAGGCAGGTCGCGCAGCTCGGCGGCAGTGTTGATCCCTTGGGCCTTCAGCTTTGCCTCTGTCGCTGACCCCACGCCCCAGATTTCTCCGATGGGAATGCGGCGCATCACATAGTCCCGCACGTCCTGCTCCATGAGATTGCAGACCCCAGAAAAGAGCGGGTTCTTCTTGGCGGCATAGTTCGCCAGTTTGGCAAGCGTCTTGGTAGGAGCAATGCCAACGCAGGTCGGGATGCCGGTCTCGGTTCTGACTGCATGCCGCATCTGGGCGGCATGGGCCTCCATGCGATCCCCGAAGCCCGCAAGGTCAACGAACGTCTCGTCTATCGAATAGACGTCGAGGCGGGGGGAATAGCTGTTCAGGACTTCGACCACGCGGCGGCTGAGGTCGCCGTAGAGCGTGTAGTTCGATGACAAAGCCTTGACCCCATGCCGCTTCATCAGGTCACGGATCTTGAAAACCGGCTCGCCCATCTTGATCCCAAGGGCCTTGGCTTCATCGCTGCGGGCCACGGCGCAGCCGTCATTGTTGGACAGGACAATGACGGGGATGCCACGCAACGACACATCAAACACGCGCTCACAGCTGACGTAGAAATTGTTGCAGTCGATCAGCGCAATGGGGCGGTCGGATTGCTCCACCGGGCCTGCCCTTATTCGATGGGCAGGCGGCGGACGACACCGGCCACAACCCCCCATATCTCGGTCGTCTCCGTGACCGGGATTGTCGCATAGCCATCCGCGCGGGCGCGCGGATCGAGAAACCAGACACCATCGCGTTTGGCGAGCTTCTTGACGGTAATGGCGCCATCGACCACCGCGACGACGATGCGACCATGGCGGCGCTTGCCCGCGCGATCCACGGCGATCAGGTCGCCGTCCAGGATGCCCTCGGCTTCAAGGCTGTCGCCCGACACCCGCCACCAGAAGGTCGCATGCTCATGCCGCACCACCCACTTGATCGGGTCGATCGTATCTTCAAGATCATCCGCGGCGGGTGACGGAAAACCGGCCGGAACCGGCATGGATGCCAAAGGCACATGCCTGTCGATGAGCGTGATTGTGATAGAACTGAGGTGCACGGTCATGATCATTAGAACAATACAGGAACACCCGCCATAACCCGAACACCCCCTGCGGCGTCAAGGACGGATCGAGAAAATTAGCTCCTAAAAACACCTTATATATCTCAGGTCTACTACATTAGCTCCGTCGCGGCTCCCGGCCAGGGGCTGCGGACGGGGCGGGATACAGCGCTGCACACCTTGTGGCCTGAATTGCCCCGCCCGAGGGCCGACCGAGAAAAGAGTGGGCTTTTCCGTCGAAATCGTAACTTTTGGGCACACCCGTGAGGGACGCATGAATGTGACAGCAGAAAATGTCACAAATGAGTGGCGCAACAGGCATTGTGACAGTATCAGGAATATAGCCACCCTAAAGTGACATTTCTACATGCCCAAGATCGGTTACGCCCGCGTCAGCTCAACAAGTCAGGATCTCGAAATCCAGAAAGCCAAACTGAAGGCGGCAGGCTGTGAAATTGTCCGCGCCGAAACCGGCTCTGGAGCATCCCGTGACGGTCGCACCGAACTGGCAACCGTCCTGGAGTTTTTGCGTGCAGGTGACGAGCTGGTCGTGCATCGCCTCGACCGCCTTGGGCGGTCAACCCGAGACGTTCTGAATCTGGTGCATGAGTTGGATGCGAAGGGCGCGTCGTTGCGTATCCTTGAACCCGAGGTGACGACGGCCGGCGACATGGGGCGCATGGTGATCACTGTCCTCGGCATGGTCGCTGACATGGAGCTGAAGTTCATTCGCGACCGCCAACGCGCAGGGATCAACGCCGCAAAGGGCAAGGGGATCTACAAGGGGCGGCAGAAGAAGGTCGATGACGCTGAAATTCAGAGACTGGCTGCAGCGGGCACATCCAAAGCCCAGATTGCCCGAGACCTGGGGGTTTCGCGCATGACCGTATATAGAGCGCTGGATACAGGAAGTGCCAAAGCGGACGCAGACCCGGATTAGGTCCGCTGGCTGCTATGCGGGACGAAGGGGCCGTTCAGAGGTCTGAATTCAACGGCCTCTTCAGATACCAACCTTTCGCTGATTTCTTAGGAATCTAGACAGTAAGTATGGCTCGGGTCTGCGAAGCCGCGGCCAAGCCTCCCCCATCGTTCGGCATTGTGATCGGCGACGGTTTGCTTCATATCAGCGGTTGCTGATACCTTATTCCTTCCAAGCATTGATGGCAGGCTATGAGTTCGAAGGATAACCAAGAACAGCGGCGCCGGAGCGGACGGCCGCTCATGATTTTGCCTATTCTTCTGTTTGGGTTGCTGGGCGTAGTCTTCTACTGGGGCCTCTGGAACAACGACGACCGGTTGCCCTCGACGCTGATCGGAAGACCAATCCCGGAATTCGCGCTCCCGCCCATCGAAGGGCGGCAGGACGGCCTAGCCTCGGCGAACCTGCTAGACCAGGTTTCTCTCGTCAACGTCTGGGCGTCGTGGTGCGTCCCCTGCCGCACGGAGAACCCGCTTCTCGTCAATCTTGCCGAAGCGGGCACCGTTCCGATCTACGGTATCAACTACAAGGACAATGCCGAGGAGGCGCTGGGTTTCCTCGAAGAGCTCGGCGATCCCTTCACCCGCATCGGCGCGGACCGATCAGGCCGCGTTGCGATAGACTGGGGCGTCTATGGAGTGCCGGAAACATACATAATCGACGCCGAGGGGCGCATTGCATACAAGCATGTCGGCCCCTTTGATCAGGCCTCGCTTGAGGAGGACATTCTGCCGGTCGTGCGCCGGTTGCAGGCTGAGAGCGACCCGTGAGGCGACGTGACGTCCTTGCCGGAGTCTTGGCGCTTGCGGCAAGCCCTGCCTCCGCCCGACCACCGATCCCTAATCACGGGACTCCGCGTGATCTCCTGTCGCCGCCTTTCGTGGATGGAGATGGACGGAATCTGACGCTGGCGGACTTCGAGGGACGTGTCGTGCTTCTGAACATTTGGGCGACCTGGTGCCCGCCTTGTCGCGAGGAGATGCCGACGCTCGACGCGCTGCAAGCGCGCCTCGGCGGATCGGATTTTCATGTTCTGCCGCTGTCGATCGATCGGGCCGGTCTCGAACCTGTGCGCCGCTTCTACCGAGAGACCGGCATTCGCAACCTCGATCTCTATATCGCGGAGGATACGCGCGCGATGCTGGCCTTGGCCGTGGTGGGCCTGCCGACAACGATTCTGATCGACCGCATTGGGCGCGAGCGCGGGTGCCTCGCAGGCCCGGCCGAATGGAACAGCCCCGAAGCCGTTGCGCAGATAAGCGCTCTTATTGACGAACGTAAGCAATAGGACATGGAAAAGCACGACGACCGCGCCAGCCGTTCCGCTCCGTGCGCACACGTGGTGGCGGTCTACCGATCAGTTTGGAGATGTGGATTTGATTGAACTTTCCGCTCTTGGACTAATGGCGGCATTGCTGGCCGGTGCCGTTTCCTTTCTGTCGCCCTGCGTGCTGCCGCTCGTGCCCGGCTACGTATCCTACGTTGCCGGACGTACGGTCACCGGCAGTGCAGCGCCTTCGAAGGGGCGGGCCGTCTGGCTCAGCTTCTGTTTCGTCCTTGGCTTCTCCACGATATTTATCGCGCTTGGGGCCTCTGCCACCGCGCTCGGTCAGGCGCTGCTGCAGTGGCGCTACGAACTCAACCTCGTCGGCGGCGCGATCGTGATCCTGTTCGGTCTGTTCATGATCGGGGCAGCGCGCCTGTCGGCCATGGAGCGCGACCTGCGTTTTCATCTCGACCTGCCGGGCGGGCAACCGGTCGCCTCCTACGTGCTCGGACTCGCCTTCGGTTTCGGCTGGACACCGTGCATCGGGCCGATCCTCGGCGCCATCCTAACCGCCAGCGCGACAAGCGCGACGATTGGCGAGGGCGTCGCATTGCTTGCCTTCTACTCGGCCGGCCTTGGGATCCCGTTTCTGGTCGTCGCGGGGTTCACCGACAGTATTGCCGGCAGGCTGCGCGGCATCGGTCGTTGGGGTCGCCGCCTGCATCAGGCTGCGGGCGGCGTCATGATCCTGATGGGCCTGGCGATGATGACCGGGCGGTTGAGCGCACTGGCCTACTGGCTGCTGGACACCTTCCCTGTCCTTGCGCGGATCGGGTGAACAGATGCGACTGTACGAGAAACATATCCTCCCTCGGCTGACGCATCTGGCGATGGGCCAGGATCAACTTCTTCCCTACCGGCGCCGCGCCGTCTCCGGGCTGCATGGACGTGTGCTGGAGATCGGGATCGGCTCGGGCCTGAACCTTGCGCTCTACCCTGAGGCCGTGCGTCAGATCATCGGTGTTGACCCGTCGCCCGAACTCCTCTCTCGGGCCGCGCAAACCTCCCATGGCCTGATGCCCGCGGCCGAGATGATCGAGGGCGTGGCCGAAGCATTGCCGCTGGAGGATCGCAGCGTCGACTGCGTCGTCGCCACCTGGGCGCTCTGCAGCGTGTCGGAGCCGGAGAAGGCGCTCGCCGAGATCCGGCGCGTTCTCAAGCCGGACGGCATCTTCCGCTTCGTCGAGCATGGTTTGGCGCCGGAGCCCGGTGTCCGGCGCTGGCAGCGCTGGCTCACGCCCGTCTGGAAACACTGCGCCGGGAACTGTCACCTTGACCGTCCAACGGCCGGCTTGATCGAGACAAGCGGCTTCCGAATGGAGCGGCTCGACACCGGCTACGCGACAGGTCCGAAGCCCTTGGTTTTCATGTATGAGGGGCAAGCTCGCCTCTACTAAGGAAGCTTGGAAAAAGAACAACATCGGCTTTCGATTCGTGGCGCAACACTAATGGCAAGGCAATCAATTCCCGCCTCGAACTTTTGCTGCAGGCTCCGCATTATGAGGTATTATGAGTAGTCAGAAAGATAACCGGCAGGCCAATCTGACGCGCGGCATCCGCGTCGAGATCGCCAGCCTCGTCTACAACATCATCGAGGTCGTCGTATCCGTCACCGTGGGACTTCTGACCGGCAGCGCGGCACTGGTAAGCTGGGGTCTCGACAGCACGGTCGAAGCCACCTCAGCCGCGACGCTGATCTGGCGCTTGAAGGGGGAGAAGGACGGTGCCGGCAAGCGCACGGTCCTGCACCGCAAGAAGGTCGCGCTCTACGTGGTTGCCTGTGCCTTCTGGATCGTCGTCGCGGCGATCCTCTACGAGGCGGTCTCCGCCTTCATTTCGCAGAAGGCGCCGGGCTTCAACTGGTGGGGTATCGCGATTCTGGGTGCTTCGCTCGTGGTCAACCCGTTCCTCGCCTGGGGCAAGTATCGCTATGGCAAACGGCTCGATGCGCCCGCCCTGAAGTACGATGCCAAGGACACCATGATCTGCCAGTATCAGACAATCGTGGTGTTGGGCGGGATCGGTCTGACGCAATGGATGGGCTGGTGGTGGGCCGACCCGGTCGCGGCGCTTCTGATCGTGCCCTACGTTGCGTGGGAAGCGTTTGAGGCCACCAAGGATGCGCGGTCGGTCGAGCCGGAGGAGGCCGACGCTACTGCCGACGCCTGACGTTGCGCATGATGAACCGGGATTTAGGCATGGGCGGCAGTTCTTCGGTTTCCAGATCCAGATCCTGATCTGGCACTTCGTAGTCGATGGCGTTCACGAAGAAACTGCAAAACGCCTTCATCTGGCTGATCGCGATCCACTCGCCCGGACAACGGTGGTTCCTGTGGTGATCACCACCGCCCTGCGGAATGAAGTCGTAGGGGGTGACCTCCCGATCGTGAAACCGCTCGGGCCGGAACTCTTGCGGCGCGTCCCACGAGCGAGCGTCGGTATTTGTGCCGTAGAGGTCGAGCAGAACCCTGTACCCTTTGGAAAAGCGATATCCGCGCCACTCGAAATCACTCTTCACCCGTGCCGCGACCGCGGGAAAGAACGGATACAGACGGCGGACCTCTTGCACGAAAGGTTCGAGCTGTCCCTCGTCGTCCTTCAGCTTTTGCCGCCACTCGGGATGCCGATGCAGGGCATGCGCCGCCTGGGCGATGAACGCAGAGACGGCGACGATCGGGCGTACTACGTTCAGAAGCTCCACGGCGGCAACCTTGGAGGTCAGCAGCTCCCCATTCAGATCGCGCCACGTCGCGACGACATGGGCGGCGCTTTCCTGTCCTGTCTGAAGGCTTCCGTCGCGCAGCCGTTCAATAATCCCGGCTATCCAACGCTCTGCGCGATGCCGCGCCAGACGCGCACCCCAGTGCTTCCAGCCGACCGCCCCGGCGTCTTGGAAGAGCGCCGTCATCTGCGCCGTCCGCGTCTCGACCTCCGCTTCGGGAAGCGGCACGCCCGACCAGGCGCAGGCAGCTCTGGTGAGGATTTCGCGCACTTCGTCGTAGAGAACGACCTTCTCCGCCGCTTGCCAGTCCCGTGCGTAGCGGTCCAACAGGTCCCGCGTCGTGTTTTCGAGAGCTTCGATCCGCTCCGACGCCATGAGTGACATAAACATCCGCTTCCGATGACGGTGGGCCTCGCCATCGAGCCCCTGGATGCCCTTTTCGCCGAGCAGGGTTCTCTGGATACGCTTCGGCATCGAGCCTGCGCGCACGAGCCCATCCTCGGAATAGAAGACCTCCGCAGCTGCGGCACCAGTCATGCAGATCGTCTTTTGAAAGAGGATGCGGGTCTCGAACAGGTCGCCCTCAAGATCGCGGCATGTGTCCGGAATGAACCCATATGGGTTGCGCAGCAGGGCAAGCGTGCTGTCGATGCCCTTTGCGGATGGAATGCTGGACATCGATTATTTCCCCGTAACGTTTTCTTCTCGGTGGTTACGTTCGGGCTTGTTCTGCGCCGAGCGGAAGCTGTCCCAGAACAGCAGGACTGCACCGCAGAAAATCGCCACATCCGCAAGATTGAAGGACGGCCAGTGGTATGTTCCGTAATGGAAATCCAGAAAGTCTGGGACGGCCCGATAACGCAGCCGGTCGAGGACATTGCCGAGCGCGCCGCCGATGATCAGACCGAGAGCGGCAGCCGTCAGCCTGTCCGGCGCGCGCCACAACCAGATCAGCAGCCATGCCACGATCACGCCAGCAAGCGCGATGAGACCCCACCAAGGCACGATCCCGCCCAGCATACCGAAGCTGACTCCATCGTTCAGAACCCGCACGAGATTGAGAAAGGGTAGAACCTCGACGCCGCGCTCAAGCGCCGGTGTGTTCAGCGCAAGCGCCTTGGTACCCTGATCGAGGCCGAACGCCGCGATCGCGCAGAGCCCGCCCAGAACGCGGCTGTTCATGCCGCTGCCTTCAGATCGGCCCGCGCATCGCGGATGATTGCCCAAGACGAGTGCAGGAACAGTCCGGCGATGCCGAAGGCGACGATGAGGTCCGGCCAGGCGCTGCCCAGCCACGCCACGAGACCGGCGGCAACGACAACCGCCGCATTGCCGATGGCGTCGTTGCGCGAGAATAGCCAGACGGCCCGCATGTTCGCGTCGCCCTTGCGGAACCGCAGCAGCGGCAGAACGGAGATGACGTTGACGACAAGGGCAATCATGCCAAGCAGGCCCATGAGACCCGCATCCGGCGTCGTCCGTTCGAAGATCCGGACGATGGTCGTGCCGAGGACGCCGAGACCGAGGAGCCCGAGGAAGATGCCCTGGATCAAGGCCGACCGTGCCCGCCAGGCGAGGCTCCAGCCGATGGCCAGCAGGCCAAGGAAGGTGATCGCGCCGTCGCCGATGAAATCGAGCGCATCGGCTTTCACGGCCTGTGACCCGGCGATGAACCCGCCGATCATTTCAACGACACCGTAACCCACGTTCAGGATCACGACGATCCAGAGCGCGCGTCGGTAGGCCGGGTCCTGATGGGCGGGATTCGGCGGAATGTCTCCATCGCCTTCGATCCGGTCGAAGCCGTAGCCGGTCACCGCAACGGCCTTTTCGATGTCCGGCAGGCGCGCTTCGGGGGCGCTCAGTGTCATGATGTGCGTCGCCGCCGACACCTTCACATCGTCAGCCGCGACTCCGGCCGACTGCGCCGCCCGCTCGATCTGCGCGGCATCCTTCGCGCAGTCCATACCGGAAACCCGGTAACGGACGGGCGGAACATCTGCCGTCGGTCCGGCACTTTCGGTGTTGGCCATGGTCGCGCTATTCCTGCTAGAATGAATTGAAGAAAAACGTATCAGCGAGGAGTGATATGGCCCAAATCGTCGATGACCGCAAGAGCGCGACCATCGAGCGACGGGCGAAGCTGTTCCGCGGCTTCGCGGACCCGAGCCGCCTGGCCATCCTCGGTGCACTTTGCAACGAGCCATTGGCCGTTCACGAGATCGTCGAGCGGACCGAACTATCGCAACCCAACGTCTCCAACCATCTGAGGTGCCTGCTGGACTGCGGGCTTGTCGCCAGCGACCGCGAAGGGCGCTTCATCCGTTACCGTATCAGCAACCCGCGCATCACGGTCCTTCTGAACGATGTGGACGCACTTCTCGACGTGGTCGCAAAGGGTGTTGAGGCGTGTGACAATTATCGTGAGGCGTGAGTCAGAACGGACGGCCGGTCGACTCGGCGCAGATCGGTTGGAAAGATGTTGTCCGTGTGCAGGGTCCGACCGGAATCCTGCTGAGGTTCGACAAGCTGGCTTCGGAAGAGACACCATTCATGTATCACTGCCACATCCTCGAACACGAGGATGCGGGCATGATGGGGCAGTTTACGGTCACATAACAGGACCCCACCCGCTCGACACCGGGCGTCGTCAAGAGCTTACGTCTTCTTGCGGCGTTCTATCAGGTGCCGGTGTCGCCTTGTTGAAACGCATTACGGAGTATGTCTAGACCCGAACGGAGAACACCTCGCTAAGCTGCGGGTCCGCCGAAGCGGCCGTCCAGTCGCTCGGCAGCATTCGTCAAAAAGGGCTCCCTCAAGCCGTTCGCTGCGATCTGCGCGAACGGCTGCTTCGACGCTGCGGCCGTTCACTGAACCGTCTGTGACAGGCTGCTGAACTTATTTGTGAAAAACGACACCATTGCTTCATCCATGATCTGCTTCCCAAAGGTGTCCGCAAGGGGAACGCTGAGCGGACGCCGTCTCGCCTCGGGCCCACACCTTATATTTAAGGGGAAAATCGATTCTCATTTAGTTGGTACGGTGATAGTATCATTTAACGGGCCTTTTTCGTTACAATTCTACATGGGTCCAGAATAATTTTTCCGAAGGACGCCCCCATGTCTGAAACTCGTATTGGATACGCCCGATGCTCGACCGATAAACAGGACCTTGCCGCTCAGAAGGCAACCCTCCTGCATCTCGGTGTGGCTGAGGACCGCATCTATACTGACCATGGCTTGACCGGAACGAACCGCGAGCGGCCAGGACTGGCGCAGGCCTTGGCCGCCGTAAGAGCCGGCGACACACTGGTGGTCCCAAAACTCGACCGGCTGGCAAGGTCGGTTCCGGACGCTCGCTCTATCGCAGACGAGTTGGCAAAGCGCGGGGTTAGGCTTGCCTTGGGGGCGTCGGTCTATGATCCGCACGATCCGATGGGAAAGATGTTCTTTAACATTCTTGCCACCTTCGCCGAGTTCGAGGCTGACCTGATCCGCATGCGCACCAAAGAGGGCATGGCAGTCGCCCGCGCTAAGGGGAAGCTGAAGGGCAAGAAGCCCAAGCTGTCGGATCGCCGCCAGACAGAGTTGCGGCGCATGTATGACACGGGCGACTACTCCATCAGCGATCTGGCAGAACTGTTCGATGTTTCGCGGCCGACAGTCTATCGCGTCCTACAACGGACGCCGAGCGCCGAAGTATCCATCGAAGCGCGCTAGCTGACCTTCGCCGCGCTCTACATCAACAACTGCTCTGCGGACGAAGCAGACCCCTAGCTTACAATGATGAATGGTTGTTTTTGGACAATTTCAATCCGAGAATTAATTGCCGATGCATGTCACATGACAATTGTAAACCTTCTGTTATGTTGCAGAGATGACATCTGTTGCAGACACACACAGCCTGACTTGGCAGGTTTCACCCGACCTACTGGGTATCGTCAATCAGTCGGGGGTTTTCGTGGAAACCAATCCGGCTTGGCAAGCTGTTCTCGGTTGGTCTGAGGCCGAAATAAGAAGCATGGTCTTCACCGACTTTCTTCATCCCGACGACCTGGATCGTACGCTGGCGTTGTTCTCCAAGATGAAGAAGGGTGAACCTGCTCTGCACTTTGAGAACCGATACAGACGCAAGGATGGCGACTACCGATGGCTGTCATGGGTGGCCGTCCCTGAAGGGGACATCTTCGTGTGCAGTGCACGAGATGTGACACGGGACAAGGCGAACGCCCGCGCCCTACAATCCTCCGAGGATGAAGCACTCTTGCGCGAACAGTTCATCGCTATCCTGGGACACGACTTGCGCAATCCTCTGGCGGCCATTGGGTCGGCTGTTCGCATAGCTTCACGCCAACCCCATGACGAAAAGATCGCCGCGATGTTTGCAGCCATAGATGGAAGTGCGGGGCGGATGGCAAAGCTGATCGACAGCATCATGGACTTTGCGAGGGCTCGCCTTGGCGGCGGTATCCCTGTCGATTTGAAACGGGTGGAGAACCTTAATGACGGCTTCGAGAATGTGATCGACGAAATCCGCCTCGCACATCCCGAAAGGCTCATTCAAGTATTATTCGCTTTCGAAAATGTGTTGATCTGTGACGCTGCGCGACTGGATCAGCTTCTTTCGAATTTGCTTGCCAATGCCGTGACTCATGGTTCGAGGGACAAACCCATTACTGTCGCAACATTTGAGGAGGATGGTTATTTCGTTTTGTCAGTAACAAATTCTGGGAAGGTGATCTCCCAGGATACACTTGTGAACCTTTTCAAGCCATTTGAACGCGCGGACGAAAGTGACTCTCTCCAAGGTCTGGGTCTTGGGCTTTATATCGCAGACCAGATCGCGAAAGCCCATTCCGGCAAGATCGCTGCGACGTCGAATGAAGCGGCCACTGTTTTCCGACTGGACATCCCACTGGAACAAAATAGCTGACTTTCGTGCATGCTCGCAGCATCGTTCGAATTGGGCTCAAACCGGACTTTTGCCGCGCAAAGCGCGGATGACAGCTACGCTGCTTCCAGCACCAGCCTACGCCACTTGGCCATAAAGAAAGTGCGCCAAACATCGCGGAAGATCACAGGCGGTCGACCCGAGACGTTCTGAATCTAGTGCATGAGTTGGATGCGAAGGGTGCGTCGTTACGGATCCTTGAGCCCGATGTGACGACGGCAGGCGACATGGGGCGCATGGTGATCACCGTCCTCGGCATGGTTGCCGACATGGAGTTGAAATTCATCCGGGACCGCCAACGCGCAGGGATCGACGCCGCGAAGGACAAAGGGATCTACAAGGGGCGGCAGAAGAAGGTCGATGACGCTGAAATTCAGAGGCTGGCCGCAGCGGGCCTATCTAAGGCCCAGATCGCCCGAGACCTGAGGGTTTCGCGCATGACCGTGTATAGAGCGCTGGATACGGGAAGTGCCAAAGCGGACGCAGACCCAGAGTAGGTTAGCTGGCTGCTATGCGGGACCAAGCAGTTGTTCGCTTCACCTGCAGTATCGGATTCATGGTCTGTGTTCGAATGGCGCCGAAGGGCGGGAAGAAGACCTTCGCCGCACGTGTTATGGACGTCCGCTTCCGGACTACCCGTGCTTGGGCTAGGCAGCCCACAGGTTTACAGACTGGGTCACGGTTTTCAGCGCTCGTCGCCAGGACTAAAGGTCACCACGTCAATCAACATGCAGCGTTGAGTCCTGCGCCAAACTCACTATTTTGAGGTGATGGTCTTTAGGATTCTTTGTCTATCAGGGGGCGGCTACAAGGGCCTCTATACCGCGCAGTTCCTTGCGGGGCTCGAAGCAGAGAACAATGATATTCCACTGCATCGGCGGTTCGACTTAATTGCTGGGACGTCTATCGGTGGAATCCTCGCCCTCGCGATTTCGTCGGGCCAAGCAACCATGCGAGAAATAGTCGAAGCTATGTCGTCTCGCGGTACGGAGATTTTCGGAACAAAAGCACCGCCCTCATCACAGCTCGGCATCATATGGGACCTTATCGCGCATCGTTCGAAAGCGCGGTATTCAGCTGAACCTCTACGTAAACTTATCTGCGAGATCGTCGGTGACGACGCCTTCGTTGGCGATCTAAAACAAAAGACAATCGTTCCAGCAGTCAACGTCACCAAGGGTAGTCCGCAAGTCTTTAAGACACCGCACCATGCGAGCTTTCAAAGGGACTGGAAGGTACCCGTCGCAGATGTAGCGTTGGCGACTTCCGCAGCGCCTACATTTTTTCCACTTCACACCATCGGCAGTGAACGCTTCGCCGATGGTGGCGTATACACAAATAGCCCTGATGAGATTGCGGTTCACGAGGCGCTTCATTTTCTTGGACAAAAGATCGCCGACCTCGAAATTCTTAGTATCGGCACGACAACCGCAAAATTCAGCTTCCCCGGCAAGCTCGCCAGTAATATGGGCCTCAAAGATTGGCTAACAGACCAACGGTTGATTTCAGTGATGATCGCGGCGCAACAGATGAACACCGATTTCATAATGCGGCATCGCTTTGGCGAAAGATATCTGCGGGTAGATTCTTCGCCTTCGGCAAGTCAGCTTCCGGATATGCGTTTGGACAATGCCAGCAAAAGTGTGAGCGATGACCTCAAGGGTCTCGCAGATGCTGCCTTGCGTGAACACCTTCCTAGGCTCAAGGCGTCTGGCTTTTTCGACCACGACGCTGGGGAAGAGGATTTCATGCAAAAGGAAGAAGTTGCTAGATTTTTTCACGAGTTGAGAGGTAACAATGGGCATAGCGGCTAAGCTTTTCCACAATCCAGAAGATCGTGAGAACTCGTTGGCGTATCGCGTCCGACCATCGGACGAGCAAGTCGAGGAACAAAGAGAGCGATGGAATGATCTTGCCGAAGTCTTGAAGGAGGGCTTGCGCGATGTCTTCGACAAGCCCGTCACCTCTTGGCTGCAAGGTTCATATAAGTTCGGTACGCAAATTAGACCCGCGCGCATGGGCGAGGAATTTGATATCGATCTGGGTGTCTACCTCGAATGGCAGGGTAGTGCCGAGTCTGGTGATGTGGAGCCTTTGGAGTTCAAAGACAGAGTTCAATTGATCCTTGAAGACTATGCGGCTGCCGAAGCGAACGACGCTATCGGTACGGCTGACCCGAAGGCACGATGTAATCGGATCCACTTCTCTGGCGACTTCCACATCGACGTGCCTTGTTATCACCTAGACCGCGCTGCCGATGCGCGCGACTTAGCCACACAAGACGATGAATGGGAGAACAGTGATCCTAAGGCCATCTATGTGTGGTGGAAGGGACAGTTCGAGGGTGGCGAACGCGATAGAGCGCGCCGAATGGTACGCTATCTCAAAATGTGGGCCGCTCTGACGTTCGAAAATTCATCCCGTCCGTCCTCTATCCTTCTCTCAGTGTTGGCCGCAAAGGCCATAAAAGCTATCGACACTGAAGGTCTGGCTGGCGACGACGAGTACTTCCGCGCAGTTGTTGATGACTTGGAACGGAGATTGCGGCGAACAGTGGTGGTTCGGAATCCGGTCAACACTTCCGAGAACCTCAATCGACTGACAGAAGATGATTGCGCCGCTGTCATTGACAAACTTTCAGACCTTCTGAGCGTCGCAGACCGCGCACTAGACGCGGCCGACGAGTACGAGAGTGCAGATATTTGGTCGGAGGCTTTCAAGCATTTCTTCCCGTTTCCAGAAGAAGAGGAAGAGGCCGTCGCCAAGGCAACGGCGGATACCGCACGGAACGTGCTCGCAGTTATTCGTCATGACCCTGATGTGCATATTGTCGCTACGTCTGGAAAACGACGTTGGGAAGGTCTCAACGCCATAGGGCCGATTCCGAAGGGATGTGACATTCGGTTCACGATCGTTGATCCAAAGGCGCTTCCGGAAGGAGCGAAGGTCAACTGGACCGTGCGGAACGAAGGCGCTGAGGCTGAGTGGACAAACGATCTCGGACACGTTGCGGGATCCGGTCTATCTAATTGTGAAAGCAGCGCCTATCGGGGAAGCCACTTTATGGACGTTGTCGTGAAACTCAATGGTAGAATAATCGGACAGCGAAGAGTGAAAGTTCAAGTTTCAGCACTCGGGATTCCAAAGCGGAACTCTGCCAGGCCAGCTTGGACAAGGCTGCGCTGAAGGCAGTGAAGGGCCCAGGGAGAGATAGTGCATCCGACCTGTTCTGCCGAGCTTTGGCCACCAGAAGTTATGCAATTGCGGCGAAAGTCCGCTTCCACGGGCCACAGCGCGTCTTGACCGACTATGGGCGAAAGGCAGGTTTGGGCCGTTCGTTGCAGTTTGCGCGAACAGCTGCAGCCGGTCACTGAACCAGCTGTCACAGGCTTCTGAACTTCTCTGTAAAAAAGCAACAGCGGGCATAGGCAAAAACGTGGCTTTATTCTGACATTGGACGCCCTGCTATGTTGAAAAACTCTGTCCAGAAGTAAGAGGTCGTTCAAAAATTAAAACACTGGTTTTTGGACAGATCATTTACAGGCGTGCAAAAATGACCCTTTTTGAACATGGGGCAGGGAGGTCATTGATCCGTCGAGCAGCTACTTTTTGACGGCACTAAGTAGCTGAGGAAAGCTACGATGCCATTTTGGCTGATATGATAGACTTACTGGCTAACTGTTTTGGAAAAATGGAACATCTTCTTCTATCCCCAGAAATGTCCACGAAATATGTGGATAACTTTGGGTTGCGGCGAAGCGATGACAATGACCAAAAACTGCAAGTTGTTACATAACATAGCTTATTGAGGTGTCTGATCTAGAAGGTGGAGTCTACGAACGTTTTCGGGGACAGACAGAAATATAACGACAAATTGAGATACTTGATATAATAAATTCACTGGAAGACGCACCAGTGAGCAGTACTCATCCAAAGGGCAACTCTTGGAAGCTCAGGTCGCAGACCCGAACATTCTCATCCCCTGCGGCGGGAGCCGCAAAGGCTGCGCGCGTCGTGCAGCGCGCCTATGAGATCTTCCCCGCCCAATTGGTGCGCAATCCTTGTCGCGTGATCAAGACGATGGGTTCCAGGAGCCTACCCGGCGAGCTTGTGCGCAGCGATGTTGAATGCGAAAGATATGCTCACAAGGCGAACGCGCACGAGGACACAGAAATGAACAATAGATCCTTCATGGTCTTGGCAGCTGTTTTGATCACCGCCGGTTGTGGAAACATGACAGCCCGGACAGCAGCGCCGGAAACCGATATCCAAAATCTTCCGCCAACCCTCATAGCTCTCGTCGCGCCGGGGCAGGACGTTGCCACGGCGCGGCTTCTCCCGGATGATAACTGCTATTGGTACGAACATCGCGGACAGGTCGAAACAACCCTGCTTCCGCTGACTACAGCTGAGGGTCGTCCGATTTGCATGCAATCACAGGGTTCAACCTGATCGGGTTGTGTCAGGGTCGGATTTCGCAACCGAGGCTACTCTAGCTCCGTGTCGCTACGCTCTCCGCAGCCGAATAAAGAAATGCGGTAGAGTTGATTTCGACATTCGAATAGAGATCGTTAATGTGCGCCATGACCATCCGGACGCAACCAGAACTGGCACTTGTGCCAATGCTTCTGGGAAACGGGGTTCCGTGGATGCGCAAGTAGGTATCTCTTTCACCGACATAGAGGTAAAGAGCTCGTGAGCCGAGTGCATTTTCAGGGCCGGGTTCCACCCCACCTTCAAATTGAGCGTAAATCTCTGGCTCTCGGGCAATCATGCTTTGCGTGGGTGTCCAATGTGGCCATTCGACCTTTCGCTTAATCGTATAAACTCCAGGCTCATACAGATCGCCCCTGCCGATGGCCACGCCGTACCGCATCGCGGTTCCGCCTGCTTCGATGTGGTAAAGATACTTTGCCACAGCATCTACGTGGATATCACCCGGCACCAGGCCCTCGTTGGCCTGCACTCTTTGCGGTAAGAAACGCGGGTGCAAGCCCCACGGGTTGGACGTTGCTGCATTATAGCCGGGAGGGGTAACCTGTGCGTCCCATGCTGCCTTCTGACTAACAGTCGGCCATGATTCCGCAAACAGTGGACTGGAAACGGACGCTGAAAACAGCGCAGTGGTGGTTTGAATAAAGTGTCGCCGTGTCAACATGTTGTGTGCTCCTGTACTGCGTTTTACATCGTCACAGCATGTGCTTTGATGCAACCGGCCCAACACAAAAAATAAAGCCCCCGGATCAAGTTCGCTTGTGCTAACGGCTGATTTTTGGCGTCATCAGGTTCTGATGATCTAGTTGCCCCTGATTTGCCTCACCCGGTAGGTCTCGATCATGACGAAAGTCTGATCGTTTTAGATTATCAGTCAGGCCAAGCGATCATATTGTCGTGCGTGTTGCGAACATCTCACGTCGGCGCAAATTATTGCCCACTTGGGCTAGGTTGGTGTCCGGTGGTTGGCTATTGTCTGATCTGAGGTGCCAAGGGCGAACACGAGAGGCGGAAATGGTCAATTATCCCACGTTCAGTGATCGGAGGACTTTTCTTCGGGGACTGGCGGCGGCCGGGGTAATTGTCCCCGCGACATCGGCGTTTGGTCAGGGTCTCGATCCCTATACCGGGCAGCCTATCTATGAAAGTACGCCGGCACCCGTCCCGGCCGCGACCAGCAGCGCGCCGGAGCGCAATCTGTCGTCATTCCGGGCACGGCATTGGAGCGAATTCTATCCCACAATCGGGAAAGGTGTCATTCTGGCGGACGTCACATCCCGAGCGGTGCATTACTGGTCGGCCGACGAAAGCGTCCAGTTTATCTTTCCCTGCTCGATCCCGATGACTGAAGATCTGACTCGACGGGGTCAGGCAGAAATCGTCCGGAAGGTGAAGAACCCGCCCTGGACACCAACGGCCAGCATGCGCGAGAAAGATCCCAATCTTCCGCAGCGGGTGGCAGGCGGCGATCCCTTAAATCCCCTTGGAGCTTACGGGCTCTATCTGTCCTGGCCAGCCTATCTCGTGCATGGCACCGCAGATACGCGCAAGATCGGGCGGAAGTCGTCGTCCGGGTGCTATGGGCTTTATAACGAACATGTCACCCAACTCTTCGAGGTCGCCGAGATAGGCACCCAAGTCACGGTGTTCTGACAGCGAAATACCCCTTGCGCCGTTGGAATAGGCTGCGTTGCAATTTTATGTTTCGGCCTTGACTTGTTCGTCTCCTGCTACGGGTAGAGCATCACTGGCACACCGGGCTGCAACATCGCGTAGACGTCTTCGATTTCCTGATCGGTCAACGCCAGACAGCCTGCAGTCCAGTCCCGGTTCTTTGGTGCGAAGACATTGCCTTCGGGGCCGCGGCCATGGAACATGATATCGCTGCCCGCACTCCGGCCGAATTGCGCTGCATAAGCTTTATCCTGTTCGTTTGGATAGGATATGCCCACCGATAGGTGATATCGGCTCCGCGGGTTGAAACGATCGATATAGTATAGCCCCTCTGGTGTTTTTCCATCGCCCTCGAATTGCTTCGCTCCAACGGGCTGGTTGCCAAGGCCAAAATCATATGATCTCAGAACCGTCTGCCCGTTTAGTAGAAACATCCGCCGCTCACCCTTGTTGACCACGACCTGAGTGACAGGAGGACCTGAGTACCGTTTGAACTGAGGTATCGCTCCTCGTTCCGGGGTCGTCGACCGCCCGGACTTTCCACAGGCAGCGAGAAGGGCAAGCAAAGCTAGCGAGGCATGGCGCCGGGAAAAGTTTGTCATCGATGTGTTTCCTGCTCGGATGTTTTTTTTATGTTGCTTCAGGATAGCGGGTAAACACTTCACTGGTACCGTCCCGGCGCACAAGCAGAACATCGTATGCGTCGCGCTTTGTTTCCGGGCCCATGCCGGGACTTCCGTAAGGCATTCCTGGAACAGTCAGGCCGAGAGCTTCAGGGCGCTCTTGGAGCAAGCGCCGGATATCGTCAGCAGGGACATGTCCTTCCAGGAAGTAGCCATCAACGCTGCCGGTATGACAGGAAGTCAGTTCGATCGGTACGCCCAGATCAATCTTGTGCTGCATCAGCAAGGTGCCAAACCGCTCTTCACTCGTGACCTGAAAACCGTTCTCCCGCAGGTAATTGGTCCACTGTTTGCAGCATTCGCAGCCGCTGCCCTCCACGACATGGATGGCAGGGCGGCTTTCAGCCCAGGATAGAGACGGCAGACCGCTTGCTGCGGCTGCCATCATCATGGCGCGTCGTGTCAGTTTGATCATTTTATGCCTCTCGATCCGGCCGATGAAGATGTTTGAATGCCATCAGCTTTCCGCTTCCGAGTAGTCGCGAAGAAAGTAGCCGGTGGAGAGACGCGCAACTGTCAGCATGACGCGGTCAGTCGGTTTGGCGATCGCTGTTCGGGGCGCCGGTGTTTTCTTGATGGGATCCGTTGGCTTGCCGTCGATGCGAACTTCGTAATGAAGGTTAGGTCCACTGACGAGGCCGGTTGCGCCCACGTCACCGATCCTGGCCCCGGCGTTTAACTCGACCCCGGGAGCGATTCCTGCCGCAAAACGCGAAAGATGCGCATAGCGCGTCAAAACGCCCCCGCCGTGATCGACATCGATCGTCCAACCATATCCCCGCATGGTTCCTGCAAATACGACCGTTCCTGCTCCGGTAACGCTGACGGGTGTTCCAGTCCGTGCGGCGTAATCGACCCCCGTGTGCATTCGTTGCGTGCCAAGCACGGGGTGCCGGCGTTTACCGAAGACCGAAGAAAGACGGGCCCCTGCGACAGGGCGCGCAGACTGCTGGACCTGCGCACCATTCCGAAACAGAATGAAGGGCTGTTCGACCGATCCGGCCACGACCTCAAAAGTGTCCGTGTCTTTTTCTACCCGCGCATACGCAAGCTGCGGTTCGCCTACGACTGTCCCATCGGGCAAGGTATTTTCGCTCCACATCAATGCCATCCGCTCGGTTCCTTCAAGGTTCCGAAAGTCGATATGGCTCGCCAGGAGCGCCGCGAGATCAACCGCGAAACTTTCAGGTGCATCGCGGCTCGCCAGCATCTCAAAGAGCGAATTGTCAAGAGTAAAGGTCTCACGCCGATCTCGAGGCCGGATCTTTGCCTCGATTACGGATGCTTCAAGGGGTTTGGAGAAATCCAGAACAATGTCTGTCCCATTTCGCGTCAGCAGAGACAGGTGCTCAAGTTGGGACGGATCATCGGAAGACACATTCCATCGGAGTATTTCACCAGGGGTGAGAGCCGATAGGTCAAAGACATCAGAAATTGCCAGCGCCGCCTCTGTTCGGAAAGGTGCTCCAATGCCCGAACGCGCCAGAATAGCATCCAACGTATCTCCTGGAACGACCTCATGCCGTGACATGGGGGCAGCCGTCTCAGCAAAGTGCGAAGGTTCGACCGTGGTTTCGGCGTGCGATGATGTCGTGACGGCAATAGCGCCGGCAGTCAGCAAGGCTTGCAAGATCATCAGATTAGGTTTCCCATAAGACAGTAATTCCAGCATTGGGGAGCAGGCCCCCTCGCAGCATTGATAAGTTGTCTACACTTCAAAGAGGCGTGCGATGCAGACACCGGTAATTGTTCCTACCAAGCCAAAGGCGATGGCGAAGCCACCCGCATATTGAACCCTGTCCAGCCGGGTACCCCCAAGTGCGCGGGCACGCCGAAATCCACGGACCCCGCCAATCAAGGCCGCAATGATCGTCAGCATCGGATTTGTTGCAGCTCCTGTTGGTTCATGTCTTCTCTCGTCATCGATATGCGCGTTTTGCGACCTAAAGCAGCTAGAGGTTCAAGGCAAAATGCTTCCTGATCACGGTCTTGTTAGGGCACTAACCAACCTGACGTAATACTCGCTGAACCTGGGACTTTTGCGCGCCAAAGCCAATTTCAGACGTCCCTGGCCGGTCCCTGACCGGCATCGTCCATCGTAGGGTGGTTCGTGACACACAGCGAATGATCGCCCAAGACCTCGATGACCCGGCAATCGGATATCCGGTCACCTGCGCATTGGACCACCATGCGCTCAAGTTCGGTCTTCAGGGCTGTCAGGCGGGCCAAGCGGCTTTCGACTTCGGCAAGCTGCGCCTTGGCGATGGCGTCGGCTGCGGCGCAGGGCTGATCAGGATCGTCCGACAGACTGAGAAGGTCGCGGATGGCCTCAAGGGAAAAGCCAAGCTCGCGGGCGTGTCGGATGAACGCTAGCCGCTCATGGGCCTTGTGGGTATAGAGCCGCTGATTTCCGGCGCTGCGCTCGGCTTCGGGCAGCAGGCCGATTTGCTCATAGTAGCGGATCGTCGGCACCTTGACCCCTGTCGACGTTCCCAGCTTTCCGATCGTCAGCATAATATTCTCCTTGAACCTATAGCTGCTAGAGGAAGTAAACCTCCGAATCGATGATGGCAACGGCCCTGCTTTCTGCAGAGGAGAGAATGATGACGATCACGAATGAACCCGGCATGACCCTGTGCGACTGGACGGTGTCCGGAATGGATTGCGCCTCCTGCGCGACCAAGGTGCGCGGCGCGGTGTCCCGCTTGCCTGGCGTCAGGGATGTGGAGATCGGCATCATGTCCGAACGCCTGCGCCTGACCGTTGATGAACGCCTGACCGACACGGACAAGATCGAGAAAACCGTGCGTGCCCTTGGATACGGCATTCAGACCCGTGCGCCAGGAAAGAAGGATTTCGTGATCCCGGGGAATGCGCCGGAGAGCCATCATGGCCACAGTCACGCCGATCACCCCGCTGTGGCCAAGACCGACCACTCCGGCCACGGCAGTCCCGGTCACGTCCATGACGACCCTGCCGACCGCGGCAAGGCATGGTACCAGACTGGCAAGGGCAGGCTGGTCATCCTGACCGGGCTCTTGTTGGCGGCGGCTTGGGCGATGGAGCTGATCGCCCCGCAGATCGGGAGCTGGGCCTTCGTGGCGGCCTGCCTTATCGGTGTCGCCCCCGTCGCGCGTCGGGCTTTTGTCGCTGCCCGGTTGGGTCAGATCTTCACGATCGAGGGATTGATGACCATCGCTGCATTGGGCGCGCTGTTCATCAATGCCGCCGAAGAGGCTGCCTTGGTGGTCTTTCTCTTTGCCGTAGGCGAGGTCCTGGAGGGTGTTGCGGCAGGCAAAGCAAGAGACGGCATCCGGGCCTTGGCGAACCTGGTCCCGAAAACGGCGCTCTTGGAGGTGGACGGCGTGACCCGGGAGGTTGCCGCGTCTAGCCTGACGATCGGTCAGACGGTACTGGTCCGTCCCGGCGACCGGATCCCCGCAGACGGAGAGATTTCAGACGGCACGTCCGGGATCGATGAAAGCCCGGTGACCGGAGAGAGCATTCCCCGGACCCGCGGCCCGGGTGACGGTGTTTTTGCCGGCTCGATCAACACGGAAGCTGCCTTGCGGGTGACCGTGACGAAGGCAGCCGAGGACAACACCATTTCCCGGATCATCCGCCTGGTTGAGGAAGCGGAAGAGGCCCGTGCGCCCACGGAGCGTTTCATCGACCGGTTCAGCCGGTGGTACATGCCTGCCATCGTTGCGGTCGCGGCTCTTGTCATTGTGATCCCGCCGCTGATGTTTGGTCAGTCATGGGATACCTGGATTTATCGTGGACTGGCACTTCTGCTGATCGGCTGCCCTTGTGCGCTGGTCATCTCTGTTCCGGCCTCGATCGCATCGAGCCTGTCAACCGGCGCGCGCCGGGGAATGCTGATGAAGGGCGGCGCGGTAATCGAGGCCGCGGCCAAGGTTTCCCATGTCGCCTTTGACAAGACCGGGACCCTGACCCACGGACGTCCGCAGGTCACCGACCTGGTGACGTTCGGAACCACGACTGAGGCGCAGTTGCTGGAGGTCGCCGCAGGCGTCGAGAGCGGATCGAGCCATCCCCTCGCCGTGGCGATTCTGGACAGGGCCAAGACGGCGGGCGTCACTCCCCTGCCCGCCCGCGATGCGCGCGCCCTGACCGGACGAGGGGTCGAGGCGACCGTGGGAGATGCCCTGGCATGGGTGAGTTCACCCCGGCATGCTTCGGAGAACGATGGCCTGGATGATCTTGGCCTGCGTCAGGCGACCATCTTCGAGGATGAGGGCAAGACCGCCGTCGCCGTCTATCGCAAAGGCGTCCCGCTCGGTCTCATCGCCATGCGTGACGAGCTGCGGCCCGATGCGGCGGAGGCTGTGCGCCAGCTGGCCGAAATGGGCATCTCCTCGGTCATGCTGACCGGCGACAACCCCCGCACTGCTGCCGCCATCGCCGAAGGGCTTAACGTCCGGTTCGAGGCCGAGATGATGCCCGAAGACAAGCTGGCCGCCATTCGCGACATGAACGCTCAAGGTGGCGTCATGATGATCGGGGATGGCATCAATGACGCCCCTGCCCTGAAACAGGCCAGCATCGGTGTCGCGATGGGTTCCGGCACGGATGTCGCATTGGAGACGGCCGATGCGGCCATCCTGCGCGACAGGGTGACCGACATTCCGGCCCAGATCCGGCTAGCGCGGGCCACGATGGCCAATATCCGTCAGAACGTCAGTATCGCCCTTGGGCTGAAAGCTATTTTTCTGGTCACCACCGTTTTTGGCATGACCGGTCTGTGGATCGCGATCCTGGCTGACACGGGCGCGACGGTTCTGGTGACTCTGAACGCCCTGCGCCTTCTGCGCTACAATCCCGAACAGAAGCGCTGAGGCGATGTTGACTGGAATGGGCAGTGCAGCGCTGGCTCTTCTTGGCGCCTATCTGGCCCTGTTCTTTTTGGGGTCTGCGATCAATGCCCGGGAGGCGCATCGTCCGGTCTGGTTGTTCCGTCACGCCACGGGCGGCGACCGTCTTGCAGCGCTAGGCTTCCGCGCTGCGTTCGCTCTGGCCCTCCTTGGGTCGTTGGCATGGCGTCTCATGCCGAGCATGGGCGATCTTGACCCCCTGCGGTCCTTCCAAAATCCTGTGTGGATCGGTCTGGCGGGACTGCTCATGGCCAGCCTGGGTGCGATGCTGGCATTCGCGGCCCAGATGTCGATGGCTGCGTCATGGCGGATCGGTGTGGCCGAGGGCGCGACCGGCGCACTTGTCACGGGCGGATTGTTTGGTTTCAGCCGCAACCCGGTTTTTGTGGGTCAGCTCATGTTGCTGCTCGGAACCGCTCTGGCAGTGCCCTCCATCCCGACAATTTTTGGGATCCTGCTATTCGCAGGCTCGGCGCTTGTTCAGGTCCGCTCAGAAGAACGTGAATTGCGGCGGACGCTTGGCCCTGCATACGACACCTATTGCCAGTCCGTTCCACGCTGGATCGGCATCCGGGAAAGGTCACTGCAATGAAGACGCTCCTGATCCTGGCGATGATCGCCGCTACTGCTGTTGCCGATCAGATCACCAAGCTCGCGGTCCTGCGCAGCTTGTCTCCCGGGGAGGTTCATGCCGTCTCTCCCGGCTTCAATCTGACGCTTGGTTTCAACGAAGGGGCGAGTTTCGGCATGATGTCGGACCTTATGGCAGGTCGTCCCTTGTTGATGGTTGCCCTGACAGGCGCTCTGGCGATCATCTTTGCGGGAATGGCCTTCCGGGCGGACACGAAGCGCGAATGCACAGGCCTCGCGCTGATCGTGGGTGGCGCTGTGGGCAATATCATCGACCGCCTGCGGCAAGGTGCCGTGACCGATTTTCTGGATGTCTACTGGCGTGATTGGCACTGGCCGACCTTTAACGGGGCCGACATCGCGATCAGCCTCGGCGCCTTGCTTGTGCTGACAGCCATGCTCCGTCCCTCCCGCTCGAAGGAACTCTCTTTTGACCGCACCTGACCCCCGGGGCCTGTCCCGGAACGATATCGCAATATCAACCGCTTTTCTGGTCGCACTCGTGGCTACGCTTGGCGCGCTGTTCATCGGCGAGATACTGGGCCAGATGCCCTGCACCCTGTGCTGGTATCAGAGGATCGCCATGTTTCCGTTAGTGCCTGTCCTAGCAATCTCGCTGTGGCGCGGTGACGGTTTGGCACGTCTCTACGGATTGCCGCTGGCGCTGGCCGGACTGGTCCTTTCCGGCTGGCATTCGGGACTTTACGCGGGACTGATCCCGCAGAGCATCGCGCCTTGCACCAAGGATGGCCCGTCCTGCACCGACCAGGCGCAGACGATCCTGAGCCTGCCCATCCCCTATCTTGCATTTGCCGCATTTGCAGCCGTTCTGGCCTGCCTCATCTTGTCGAAAGGAAAACGCCCATGAACCGCCGCACCGTACTCATCGGAACATCTGCCATCGGGATTGCCGCCTTTGCCGGCGGCGCGCTCGTGCTGACGCGCAATCGTCAGGCCGAAGCGGACGCTCTGGCCGCTGCTGCCCCGGCTGTGGAAACAGACATGCTGGTCCGCGGTCACGCGCCCAGCTTTGGACCAGAAGACGCCCCGGTCACGCTGGTCGAGTTCTTTGATCCATCTTGTGAGGCTTGCCGCGCCTTTCATCCGGTCGTTCAGGACATCCGCGAGCGGTTTCCCGATCAGGTCCGCATCGTGATGCGCTATGCGGTGTTTCACGACGGGTCCGACGAGGCGGTCCGCATCCTGGAGACTGCGCGCATGCAGGACAAGTTCGAGCCTGTCCTCGATGCGCTGTTGGAACGGCAGCCGGAATGGGCTGTCCATGGCGCACCGCGAATGGACCTTGCATGGCAAATTGCGGCTGCGGCCGGTCTGGATATGGAAAAGGCGCAGACAGCCCGTCTGTCCCCCGATATCGTCGGCATCCTCAATCAGGATGCAGCCGATATCGGGGCGATCGGCATACGCCAGACACCGACCTTCTTTCTCAATGGTCGTCAGATGACGGATATCAGCATGGACAGCCTGCTCGCGGATGTGCGCAGTGCCGTGGAGGCATCCTGACCGGGCGGCCTAAGCCCGATCGGCGTAGGCCGCGAACAAGGCCAGTGTGCGCTCACTGACGTGATGCTCGATCCCTTCGGCATCTCGTTCCGCCGTTTCGGCATCCAAGCCGAGGCGGATCAGGAACCGCAGCACAATGGCATGGCGGCGGCGGCATTCCAGTGCCAGTCGTCGTCCCTCTTCTGTCAGAAAGACGGACCTGTATCGCTCGCGGGTGATCAGCCCCTCACGGGCCAAGCGATCCAGGGCCTTGGTGACCGTCGGCGCGCGCACCCCCAATCGTGCCGCGATATCTACCGGCCGGGCTTCACCCTGTTCATGGATCAGCTCTGCGATCAGTTCGACGTAGTCTTCGGCCAACTCGTTGCGCCGGGCAGCACGGACGCCATGAAAGGCCTCTGCCCGATTGTCCGGGTGCACAGTATCGCTGGCGGTTGCGGTGGCATGATTGTCTGCGGTCATCTCGCAAGTGTCGCACTTATCGATTGACGGGTAAAGCCAACGGGTAGATTGTTAGCCGCAGCTAACTTTTCCTCTCGAAGAAGGTCGCGCTGAATGTCTCGTTCTGCCTGGCGCCATGAGCGCGACACCCCGTCCCTATCCGAGGTCTTCCGTACGATCGCCGTGGGCGGCGGCACGACCCGCTTCCGGCGCTTTTTGTCGTTTATCGGTCCCGGCTATCTGGTCGCCGTCGGATATATGGACCCCGGCAACTGGGCGACCTCGTTGGCGGGCGGCGCCGCATTTGGCTACACGCTGCTGTTCGTAGCCCTCCTGTCGAACATCATGGCGATCCTGCTGCAATCGCTTTGCGCCCGCCTTGCGGTCGCCTCGGGGCGCGATCTGGCGCAAGCGTGCCGCGATGCCTATCCCCGGTGGGTGTCGATCCCACTGTGGATCTTTGCCGAACTGGCCATCATCGCCACCGATCTGGCCGAGGTCATCGGCACCGCCATCGGCCTAAATCTCCTCTTCGGCATCCCCCTCGAAATCGGGATATTCATCACCGCTGCTGACGTGTTCCTGATCCTGTGGCTTCAGAACAAGGGCTTCCGGTGGGTCGAGGCCTTCATCATCGCTTTGCTGGGAACGATCACTGTCTGCTTCGGGGTGCTGATCGCGCAGGCCGACCCCGAATGGGGTGCGGTGATCGCGGGCTTTGCACCAAGCCGGGAGATCATCGGCAATCCCGACATGCTGTATCTGGCGCTTGGCATCATCGGGGCCACCGTGATGCCGCATAACCTCTATCTGCATTCCGGGATCGTGCAGACGCGTGCCTACGGGCTGGACCTGCCCTCCAAACGGGAGGCCCTGCGATTGGCAACCTGGGATTCGACCATTGCGCTGATGTTCGCGCTGCTGATCAATTGCGCGATCCTCATCCTGGCCGCCGCTGCCTTTTATACGGTTGGGGAAAACAACGTGACCGAGATCGACAAGGCGCACCTGCTTCTGGAGCCGCTTCTGGGATCGTCCATCGCTCCGGTCCTGTTTGGAATTGCACTGCTGTGTTCGGGTCTCAACTCGACCGTGACCGCCACAATGGCCGGTCAGATCGTCATGGAGGGTTTTGTCCGGCTGAAGCTGCAACCCTGGCTACGGCGCCTGATCACCCGGGGGTTCGCAATCCTGCCCGCGACCGTGGTGATCCTGATCTACGGCACAGAGGGTACAGGACAATTGCTGATCCTTAGTCAGGTCGTGCTGTCCTTCCAGCTGCCCTTTGCGATCGTGCCCCTGGTGATGTTTACCGCTAGCCGCGCCAAGATGGGGCCGATGGTATCCCCGCGCTGGCTGACCGGCCTGTGCGCCCTGATCGCCGTCACCATCATCGTGCTGAACGTGAACCTGTTGGCGACAATTCTGGGCTGACTTTGGTGTCACCAATGCGTGACGGCAGGCTTTCTCGCTTGAAGCTCATGTGGCTAGAGGCTTTAGGCCTCGGGAAACGATCACGGATGCGGGCAACATGCGGCTGACCACGCTTCAAAAATTTCTCTGGGCGGCTGTTGCCGTGGCGCTGGTGGCTGTTGGCGCGGCCTTTCTGCTCGTCGACCGCAGCCCCGAACCGATCGCTCAGGCGGCGTTTCGTCCGACCTTCAGCCTACCCGACGCGGGAGGACGCCTGCGCACCCCGGCCGATTTCGAGGGCAAGCATCTTCTGGTATTTTTCGGGTTCACGAACTGCCCTGATATCTGCCCGACCACCTTGGCCGAGGTGGCTCAGGTCATGGACGATCTGGGTGATCAGGCAGGCGAGGTGCAGCCGCTGTTCATTTCGATCGACCCCGAGCGCGACCGGGAGATGGGTCTTGCCGAGTATACCGAGGCGTTTCATCCCTCAATCCTGGGCCTTGCCGGAGATGCGGCACAAACCCGCGCTGCGGCGGACAGTTTTCGCATCTATTACGAGCGTGAAGCCAATTTGGAGGCTCTTGATGGGTATGCCATGTCCCACAGCCCTGGCCTTTACCTGATCAGCCCCGAGGGGGACTGGCTTGGCCAGTTCACCTACGGCACGCCCGCATCCGAAATCGTCGCCGACCTTCAAGCCAGATTGTGACCCACATGAAATGCATCTTCGCCACCCTCGCCCTGATCGCCGCCGCGGGCCCTGCCCTGGCCTGCGAAACCGTAACGGTCGGTCCCCTGGAGGTCTCTCGGGCATGGTCCCGTGCCTCCATTGGCACAGCGCGGCCCGGCGTGGTCTATCTGACCATCCGAAATTCCGGCACGGCAGATGATGCACTGATGTCCATCACCACACCTGCGGCAGATATGCCCATGCTGCACCAGACAGTCATGACCGACGGTGTCGCGTCGATGCCCCATGCGATGGAGGTTCCGGTCCCCGCAGGGGGCCAGGTCGCGCTGGAACCGGGGGGTTATCACGCCATGCTGATGGATTTGACCCAAGTTCTGGAAGAGGGCGAGACCTTTCCCGTGACCCTGACGTTTCGCGATGCCGGCGAGGTGACCATTCCCGTCACCGTCCAGAATATCGGCGCAAGCGAGCCGACCTGCCTCTCGCCTGACGAATGAGGTCTGCGACCCTGCTGCGCGGCAGCGCCATGGCTGCAGCTGCAGTCCTGTTCATGCTCGCACTCGGCTGGTGGCAGACCCAAGACAGGGATCAGCAGGCCGCAAGCGTCCTCCCACTGCCAATTGACCGCATGTCCTTTTCCCTGACGGATCAGTCAGGCGACACGGTTCGGCCCCAGGATTGGCTCGGCCGTCCGACGATGGTGTTCTTCGGCTTTACCTGGTGCCCCGACATCTGCCCAACCACGTTGAGCGATATCTCGATCTGGCTGGAAGAGATCGGTCCCGAGGCCGACCGGATGAACACGGTGCTGATTTCGGTCGATCCCGAACGCGATACGCCTGAAGTTCTTGGCGATTACCTGTCGAACTTCGATCCGCGGATTGATGGCCTGACCGGTCCCCTGCCCCAGATTGAGCAGGCCGTCGCCGGGTTTCGAGCGTCATTCAGGAAAGTGCCCCGGGATGGTGGTGATTACACGATGGATCACACGGCGGGTGTGTTCCTGTTCGATGCTGATGGACGCTTTGTCAGCATCATCGATTATCATGAGGACTCCCGCTATGCGGTGCCGAAGATCCGCCGCGCGTTGGAATAGCAGGATCTCGCATTGGATAGATCGGATATGGGTCCCTGTCCCGATAAATTCTGAATGTTTTTAGATTTGCGCTTGGTCAGAATACGGACAGCAATGACATCGACAACAGCCTTGGAGATGAAACATGCCACATGGGGAGGGTCACACGCATCTCGATGCCTCCAGCGGCGATCGCCGCGTATCGCTGGCGATCTGGGCCAATGCCCTCCTGACAGTTGCTCAGATCATCGGCGGCCTTCTGTCGGGCAGCCTGGCACTGATTGCCGATGCGCTTCACAACTTCTCGGACATGGCGTCGCTGGTCATCGCCTTCGCCGCTCGCAAGATCGCCCGCCGTCCGGCAGATCCTGCCATGACCTTCGGGTATGGCAGGATCGAAATCGTCGCCGCCTTGATCAACTACACGACGCTGATCCTGATCGGGGTCTACCTGCTCTACGAAGGCGGCATGCGGTTGATCGACCCGCCGCAGGTTGCTGGTTGGACCGTCGTGATCCTCGGTGGCGTGGCGCTGGTCATCGATACGCTGACGGCCTTTTTGACCTGGTCGATGCAAAAAGGCAGCGTCAACATTCGCGCACTGTTTCTGCATAACCTGTCCGACGCTCTTGCATCAGTTGCAGTCATAGTCGGTGGCACATTGATCCTGCTCTACGACCTGCGGTGGGTCGATCCGGCCATCACGATCGGGATTGCTCTTTATATTCTTTATCTGGCGGCGACCGAAATTGGCGATCCGATCCGGACGCTGATGCTGGGCAGCCCCCCGGACATGGATGGAGATGCCGTTGTCCGCACACTTCGCGAAACAGAGGGCGTCCAGGATGTCCACCATGTCCATCTCTGGCAGATGCAGGAACACGATGCTGCGCTCGACTGCCACGTGATCCTGACCGACCAGGGATGGCGCAGCATCGAGGCTGTGAAGGCAGCGATCAAACACCGCCTGAGTGAGCAGTTTGCCATCTCGCATTCGACCCTCGAGTTCGAAAGGCCAGATCACGCGCATCAGGGCGCTCAGCTGTTTGGACATGAGAAAGGTGACTTGTCGTCGTGACCATGACGATCTGATGCTGAAGGATGCCAAAGGCCCTCGCTGAATGAACGGGCTATAGTCTCTTCGCGTCGGTGCTGTTCTACAGCTGTGAAACAGTTTGCCCAAGAGATGTGACTATAGCTAGAACCGTAATTGCCGATCCCGAAGACAGCCTGCGAGTGTCAAGCAAAAACGCCATTTTGACCTTTTGCCCGACCAAAAGGTCATACTGCTTTCTCAGGCGGGCAAACGCATTCACAAGCGGCAGTTCCAAAGCTGTAACGCGGATCACTGAATGCCCGCCTCTCCTGCACCTATCTCACAGTGTTCAAAAACGACCGTTTTTGCACTAGGGCTGTGTTGGCAAGCTCCGCTCGGCATAGATATGGCTGACCCGCCGAGCGGAGTAACCGGCCTCAATCGCCGTAGTGCGGTCCGTCAACAGTGACGCCAGACAGATCGAGCGTATCTCGCGTCATGACCAGATCGAACCGCTTGAAGAAGGAAAAGAATTTCGGTCCAGTCATCTGAATGTCAACTGCACGGACAACTTTTTCGGGGTCGTCAAATGCTCCTTTTTGCAGATAGACTAAGACCCCAGGTTCGTATTCACGACCGTGATTTCCGCTGAAACAAATGCGGTAGCCGATCACGATCTCTTCTTTGGTGGCAAGGCCCGCATCAACCAGATATTTGTCTATACTCTCAGTATCGGACCTATCTGCGGCGACAGTTCCCCTAAAATCGTTATATTGAACAGATGCGGTGAAGTAGGACATGAAATACCTCCATTTGCCTATGGATTTACTTGGTAGGTATCTCACTGAGCCTTTGTTCGCACAACCTGCCTCAATGCCACCTTCTATGAGAACAGGCTGCTCAACTGCATCAAGAAGCCCATACCGGCAAGAGAGACCAAGATAGGCCACAGACTGCCGCCAGTGTCCTTGTCGGCCACGGGCTCTTGAGCCTGGAATACCATCATCCCACCACAGACCGCGCAGTGTCCGTGCATGTGCGATTGATGCCCACAGAGCATACAGCAATACATCACAAATGCTCCTTCTCAAATCTCTCCAAAGTAGTTGCCGCTCGGCCTGAAACTGGTTGCCGCTACTGCTGCCTCTTGTTGATCCAATAGTGCTATTAGATGCCGCTATCGTTAAGCATCTTTTATTCTAAGCATATGCTACCATTTCGGTTGCATCCTGACTTTGCGTTTTTGACATGGTGTCACGTCTTTGCCTGCTCTTTATATAGGATAGATTGGTATTCTGACCGCTTAGCAGACTCGCGTTGATCGATAGCCTTTCCTAAGCTTTTCAAGGCAAGTCCAAGGGGCGAGTTACCAAGTTGAAACTCCGCGAACTGGTCAAGTGCCAACCCTGCGACATGCTCTGCTTCGATCTCGCCCGCTTGCTCGATGCGGGTTACTTCATCATCAGGCAATGCAGGCTTACCGGCCCAACGCCCCAGCAAAGCTAAAGCTCTCTTGGGAGCTGAGAGACGGTAGGCGTTGCTTGCCTGTCTAACTTGCGGTCCCTTGCCTTCAATCGAACTTGGTTCGTAGCGCCGCACCCAATCGAGAAAACCGTGGAGCTTAAGAGCCTTCAGTGCGCGCACCACGGCATCTTTCGATCTGCGAAGCTTGCCCATGATCCATTCAAGTGATGGCTCCAGGCGACCTGTTCTGAATGATACCACGTTCGTAAGCAGTGATAGAACTTCTAGGGCTATGCCGCCTAGGGGACCGTTCCTCTTGCCTTTCTCCCGATACTCGATTTCGTAGCGTTGTGCAGCTCGCAAGATACGGCTGACCTCCTTCCGGCTAGTGGGCTTCCAGAAAGCCCCTTCGAAAGATCCTGCCTTATACGATCCACGGCGGACTGGCCTTCTTGCTCGGCTCTGTCCCGAAAATAACGCTGTTCCTACACGCTGAAAGCACGACACGCTGTCGTGTGCGTTGCTGGTTGTCACTGTCTCTGCTCCTTAAACTCAAGAAGCGGGGTCCGGTCGGCAAAACTAGTCTGTTCGCACAGATGCGTTTTTTGCTCTTGATTTTCGGGGGTGGAGAAGTAACTATAGCTAGTGAAACAAGCTGCTAATTCAGGTCGCCAAACCTGTGTTACCGATCTCAGCCCCCCTCGTGCGGACCCCGCGCGGGGGGTTTCATTTATCCGGGGTTGGGTGTTTGATTCTGCTTATCCTTCCGTTTTTGGTGTATTGCTGGAAAGCCTACGTCAGAGGACGGCTTACGGCAATTGATTGCGTGTAGCTCTTGATCTGACACAAAATTCAGTAGCTCACCCAAGTCGTGTCTTCTTCCTCTTTGTAGTCTGTCGTCTTCAAGAGGATGCCCCTGAGTTGTCCCATACGGCTTGAACCTAGCTGAACTCCGGTATGGTCTGCGACGGCGGCTCGAACCCAGAAGGGGATGGCGCTATCCGATACAGACGCGCCGCGGAAGGCACCGGTCTCATCATAGAAGTAGCGAACTACAGATTGGTTGATTTCCCGTCCGCCGCTGCTGTTGTAGGATTGACGGCTGATCTGCCAGACCTCGATCCCGTCTCGATACTGGCGAATGGTTGGGTCTATGCGACTGCCCCCGCCACCAGGAAGGGGAATAGCACTGCCGCCCAAGGGGCAGTTCCAAAGTTGCAAAGGGGGTTCGATTGGCCACGGCGTCACTCGCCTTATCACCTCAACCTTGGCTGCACTACATTCGGTCGAAGCAGGGAAACCTCCAGCCATGCAGAGCAATATCGCGCAGTCGATGGCATAGGCATCTGCCTTGTGAGGCGCGGAGATCGCCAGTGCACCGCAAAGCCCTGCACTCCATAGCTTTAGCTTGATGCTCATGCTGTCTCCCGGTCTAGTCTACTCAGCCACTATCCCACAATAACTGAATGAGTGGAACAGTTCATTATTTCTTTTGCATCGGCCAAGGATCAGCTTGTTGCCGACAGGCTTCTGCCTGTCGGCGGCCGATGTAGCCCTGGAATGCACAAACTTGACTAAGGACGCGGGCCGGGCCTTTTCTGTCTCCAATGACAGCACAGGGAAAGAAGAACCCGCAAAATGGCTAAATAGCCAGTCTTTTTGGACAAAATCACGTTTCCCCTTGACACTTCGGGAAAACGAACAAGCCCGGTCAGATTAGGTTCATTCTGACAGCACGGCTTACCGCGCTAGTCGAATTTCGAACTCCCAACTTCTTCTGAGCCCCGTCTAATCTAGCCTTTAGGCCCGAGATGCTGATGCCCAAGTGGGTCGCTGCTTCGCTTTGCTTTAGCCCCAGGTGAAGGGCTTTCAGAACTTGCAGCTCATTCTCTGTGAGGGCGATCTTGGCGCGAACAAATAGGCTGGCCCAGGTCCTAATCTTCTCCATAAGCGCCGTCATTTCATCATCATTCAGCTCACGGTCGTATCGAGCTACTGAGAGAAAGGATCGCTTACCCGCGATCACCGTCACGAAAGTTGCGCCATAGTGGAGGCCAAATTTCTGGGCCTCGGTCATAACCCCTCGAATGTCGGGGAAGCCGCAATCTGACCACCGCATTGAGCCTTCGCGGGCGATAGTCCACGCCGCGACCGGGTCGCCGAAGAAGTAGTTTTTCTCTTCGTAGAGGTCTGTCCATTCTTTGGGGTAGCGGTTCAAGAAGAAGTCTGGTTGGCCGAAGCGAAGCCCGAAGCCCATGACAAATCCTGAGTTTGCAATGGCTTTGATCTCCTCCAACTGCTCTTGGTAGTTTGGGATTGCAATTTCTAGCATGGTCGTTCTGTCAAGCATTTTTTGAAAACTGTCCTTTAGACCTGTCCAAATAGACAGGTGGGTGTCAACCCGCATTCGATCCCGTAAGGCTTGCCCCAGTGCAATCGGCGGGAAGCCGCAAGGGGGTTTGGGATGAAGGATGTTAGCAAGCTGGTGCGCCCGAAGGCGGTAACTATAGCTGCCGAGGCCAACTTTACCTGCGACATGGCCCAAAATCTCCTGTCGATGTTCGACCACCTAGAAAAGGAACAAGAGATCACCGTAAAGCTTTCCAATGCTGGAGTGTGGGCCGTGACCCCAGATGGGATCAGGTTGTTCATTGGTTCGACCGAGGTATTCGAAGTTCAAGATGGCGCAAAACATCCGGTGAAATCAAAGGTTCAATAAGATGCCAGATTCAGAATGCTTGGTCGAGATTATCAGATGCCCCGAAGACTTGGATCGGTGGCATTTGGTGAACGACTATCTGAAGCTTCGAAAGCAAGTATTTGTCGATCGCATGGACTGGCCGCTGTTCCATGCAGAAGATCTTGAGTTCGAGCAATACGACAGCTTCAATACTGTCTATGTGGTGGCGAGCCAGAACGGGACAGTCGTTGGAGGTGCAAGATTGCGGCGCACCGACCAGATCAGCGGCACCGGGGCTATCCAGTATAGCTACATGATCCGGGACGCGTGCTTGGGCGTCCTGCCAGGTCTTCCAAGAGAGCTATGCAGCAGCCTGCCTCCAAAGGATGAGCGAACCTGGGAAATTACACGGATGGTCGTTAACGGGCCTCGCAGCCTGTTTCGGATGATCTTGGCTAAAGTGAACCTTTATCTTTCCGAGGAAGGAGCGCGGACTGTGCTGTTCCTAGGGTCTCCCGCATTCAAGCGGATGGCCGGCTCATTTGACTGGCCCGTGAGGCAGCTCGGCCCTGTAGCTTCGAACTCTGAAGGTTCGTTCCAAGTGTTCGAGTGTCCGGTTCAAAGCTTCGCATGATGGAGAAAAATAAATGAATCGTTACAGCGATTCATTTATTGTTGTGTCATTCAGAAATATAAGATAGACACTAACTGAACTGGTCGAGAGAACTAGTGCGAGTAATCCAACAAAGTGCAATAAGGCACCTGTCATGAGCAGGAGCCAACAGTGAGTCACATCATACCGAACACGATCCAGAGCGAAGAGGTAGCGCAGGTCGTAAACGAGGGCGGGTCTTTAATTGTTGTTTGCTTGGAAAGTGTTGTTCGAAATGGAACAAATCTTTCCGGAAAATGGGTCTTCGAGATTGTTAGGCCCGATAAAAAAACCCGGCAATTGCTGATCTATAAAATGAAAAAAGAACCTGAAACGGCGCTGACAGTTAATGGCGTCGTCTCAAAAATTATGTCTTGGGGTCTTCCTGCTGCGATTTTCCCATTCAAAAAGGGCCAAGCTTTTGAGCTATTTAAGGACGGTAGCTATCGCGTTGATAGGAGGTGTGACACTTAACGCAAGTGCCTGCCTCGGAAATGGAATGGTCCTCATTCCAGGTTCTGATGGAACTTTTCAGTATCGCGAACAAAGCGATAGTTTTGCCCGCCATTATGGCTCTGGCGGGCAGCCTATAATCCCTGATGGACAACGCGCTAGAAGCCCCGAAAAGTCGATGGCGCTTCTGCCCCCTTCTGGTGAAGCTAGGGCACCGCGCACTGCGCATGCCCGCCCCGAAGTCCTCAATGCAATTGACCAGACGGCGATGCGATACGGCGGGCACTTGGCCCTTCGTAAAGCCGGAATGTCCGTGTCTGAATGGCGCTCGTTCTTTCGGGCCAATATTGAGATCGAGAGCGCCTACAACCCACGGGCGCGCAGCCACGTTGGGGCTATTGGGCTAGGGCAGCTCATGCCCGCGACCGCCGCGAAACTCGGCGTCGATCCTCATGATATGCATCAGAACCTTGATGGTTCTGCACGATACCTTCTCCTTCTTCTGGACCGCTTTGGTTCAAAGGAGTTGGCGCTGGCTGGCTATAACGCTGGCCCCGGAGCCGTCACGCAGCACGGCGGCATCCCCCCTTACCGCGAAACTCAAGGCCACGTCCGCAAAGTGATGGCCGTTTATTCCCGATTGATTGGAGACACACTATGAACAAAGCGATGCCAATTTCGGCAACCGACCTGGCGCTTTTCTTCCTTCTTGCGCTTGGCCTGCTGGCGCTGATGACTTCCCCGGCCTTGGCTCAAGGGACAATCAACCTCAGTCCAGTGACGAACATTCTGACGGGGATTGCCAGCACGCTCACCGGCGCCCTCGGCCGCGCTATGGCTACGCTCGCAGTCATCGGTATCGGTGTCGCCTGGCTCATGGGCTACGTTGACTTCCGCACTGTGGTCTATGTCGTCGCTGGTATCGCCATCGTCGCCGGTGCAAGCGCCATCGTGAACTCGGTCTGGGGCACCTAAGAGCATGGTCGAACGGTCCCCATTGTTCCTTGGCTTGATCCGGCCCGCGCGCGTCCTTGGCTTGCCGATGTTCTACGCGGTGATGTGGATGGTCGGTACCGTTCTCGCCTTCGTGTGGGTCCAGAGCTTCTGGACCCTCGCAATCTCGGCGCTTTCCTATCCCGCATTCTGGATTGCTGCGGAATGGGACCCTCATTTCTTCGACGTCCTTACGGTCGTCAGCAAGAAAACTCCCCGCACCAAGAACCGCGATCAATGGGGCGCAGATTCTTATGAACCATGACAAATACCTGGGGCCTGCGGCTATGACGTCGCTGCCCAAATGGGCTGACCGGGAAACCTCCGCTGCTCGAATGCTGCCATATCTTTCGCTGGTGGATGACAGGACGATCCGAACGACAGGCAATGAATTTTTTCAGTGCATCCGGGTTCGAGGCTTGAACAGCCTCACCGTCGCTGACGAGGCACTGGACCGCATGAAGCGCATTTTCGCCAGCGTCATTGCTCAGACAGGGGATCAGTTCGCCTATACTGTCCATAAGGTGTCCCGGCGTATCGACACGGCGCTTCCGGAGGTTCCTGGAGACAGCTTTGCCGCAAAGATCGACCGCCGTTGGCAGGCGGCAATGGCTGCGGCGAATTTGCGGGAACACAGCATTACGATCACTGTCATCAAGCGGCCTGACGTGCTGACCAAGCTTCCCTTCTTTCAATGGCGCAGCAAAGAGCTTCTGGACCGTCAAATTGATGGGCAGGTATCGAAGCTCAATGAAGTCGTCAGCTTCATGTTGTCCGCATTGTCGAGCCTAGATCCTCGGACCCTCACGGCGTCCAGCGGCGATTTGCTGGGATTTCTGGAAAGCATTGGGACCGGCATCGAGGTTCCTACCTTCCCTAGCAACTTGGATCGCACCGTATCGGAGACAGTTAGCAATCACCGCGTAACCTTCAAAGGCGACCGCATCTACCTGTCGAACGGCACCCTTCCGGACAGGGTTGGAACGATCTTCAGCATCAAGGAATTTCCGCGCGAGTCTTTCGTGACCATGTTCGATGAACTCGACCTGCCAGTTGATATGGTGGTCTCGAACTATTTCGTGCCGACCAATAGCGGGCTGATGGAAGAGCGTATCGCGCGTGAGCTTCGCCGCCGCGCCGCGATCAACGACAAGGCAACGAACCTGATCGACGCCCTGGGCCAAGCTCAAAACAAGCTTGCATCAGGAGAAGTGTCGTTCGGGCAGCATCAGATGGCTGTTGCCGTCTATGCGGACAACGAAAGTATCCTGGAAAAAGTTGGCTCGATGATCCGCAATATTGCGGTCACGGCTGGCGTCAAACTGATCTCTCAACCTTATACGACACGAACCATCTACTTCGGCCAGCACCCCTGCAATCGTGCCTATCGCATTCGCGAAGGCTCGATCACCAATGAGCAATTCGCTGATTTTGCGGCGCTTCATGGGGCAAGCATGGGGAAGGATGGCAACAATGTCCCTTGGGCTACGCCCGTGACGTGGTTTCCGACCGTTTCCCGCAGCGGCTACAGATTCAATTTCCATGAAGCCGGAGACCCGAGGAAAGAGCCTAGCAACGGGCACACCCTCATCCTCGGGCGGATGGGATCGGGCAAGTCTGTTCAAGCTGCGTTTCTGGCGGCACAAGCCCAGAGGGCTGGGGCGCGTGTGTTTGTCTTCGACTACCGGCGCGGAATGGAAATGGCCGTTCGTGCCCTCGGCGGCAGCTACTCTGAGCTGACCGCAGGCGAAAGAACCGGCCTCAACCCCCTTTGGGCAGAAACCGATACCAGCGGTCAAGAATGGCTCAGCGATTGGCTGATCCACCTGATGGAAGAGGGATATAGCCCTCTACAGCCAGAGCAATCACGCTCGATCCGTGATGCCGTCAGGCAGAATGCGGAAGCCAGAAACCCGAACCTCCGGACGTGGCCGCAGTTTGCGCAGCTCGTCGCCTCGACGCATGACGGCGGAACCTTGGCTGACCGGATGAACGAATGGACCCCCGGCAATCGGTTTGGCTGGATCTTCGGCCATGAGGTCGAAGACAATTTTTCGCTGGATGGCCAAGTCGTCGGATTTGACCTCACGGACATTCTCGATACCGAAAATGACAAAGCGCGCATGGCCGTTCTGTCTTATGTCTTCCGCCGGATTGAGCGAAAAATCGAAGACAAGCGCCCGACCATCATCATCATTGATGAAGCGTGGAAGGCCCTGAACAATACCTACTTTGCAGGCCGCATCGAGAACTGGCTGGTCACGGCACGAAAGCAGAACACTGTCGTCGTGATGATGACGCAGTTTGCGCACCAGCTCAGCGCGACCTCGCATGGCAGAACGCTTCTGCAAGCACTGCCGACGAAAATGCTTCTGCCCAACAAAGAGGCCGGTCAACAGGACTACGATGGCCTGGGCCTCAACCCCAAAGAACTAGAAATTCTCATGGGGGTCATGCCCGGCTCGCGTGTCGCCCTGCTTCGGGCTGATGACGGTTCTCATGTCATCGATACGGACCTGTCCGCTCTGGGACCGCTTTTGACGATCCTTGGCGGGATGAAAGCGGGCGAAGCACTGGTTGGCTCCGATTACCGCACCCGTCCCGATTTCTGGAAAGGCCATTCTCATGCGTAAGCCTCTTATCTCTGCCTGCTTCCTGGCGCTGACCCTTTCTGCCTGCGCCGGAACGCAGTCCGAGCCGCTTAACAGCAAATGCTTCACAGCCCGCGGTGATCTGAAATGCGATCTTCGCCCCCTACCCGAGCTTTGGGGTAAAGCGCGCCAAGATGCGGTTGAGCAAGTGGGCTACTACGAAGGCGCCGTCGAGGATGGACCTTATGGAAACCCGTAAGGCACTGATCCAGGGGGCCTGTGTTACGGCGCTTCTGCTGATGCAGACACCTGCTTTGGCTCAGGGTGTGCCTGTAGTGGATGCCGCGAAGAATGCTCGGGAGGCTTCCATCACAGCGCAAATGGAAGCCGACCTCGAATTGCAGGCTGACAAAGCGGAGCAAGAGCGTCTTCGGCTAGAGGCGTCCGAAGAGCAATCCGATGCGCTCGATGCCGTTCGTGAAAGCATGACGCTACCTGACGGCGGCGCGGGTGCTGAAAGCATGATTGCCGAACTCGATGATGCAGGAGGTTCTGCGGATGCTGTCTATGCAGAGGAAGATAGCCCTGCCGCTGGAAGACTTTTCGGAACGGGTCGTGAAAATGTGGAACGCATCATCATTCGAGCGGCGCGGGACACTCATCACCTTCAGCGCGCGGGGCTGAGCCCTCTTCAATGGCGCTGCTGGCTGCAAGCACTGATCTGGCAAGAGAGCCGCTTCAATCCTTATGCAGAGTCACCTGTGGGGGCTTACGGATTGACGCAGATCATGCCCGCAACCGCAGGTGATCTCGGCATTCGCGCTACCTATAGAACCGATCCCTACGTCCAGGCGGAAGGTGGTGCCCGTTACCTCGCTCAGCGGCTCAATGAGTTTGACGGTGACATGATACTCGCCTTGGCGGCTTACAATGCCGGGGCGGGAAACGTCCGGCGTTATGGCGGGGTGCCGCCGTTCGCGGAGACGCAGAAATACGTCCAGCTCATTCCGAACAAGTATCGCGAGTATATGGCGGCGATGGGGGCCGCAGATGAGCTTGGGTCGATTGAGCCTAGCCTGATGGCAAATGCCGAGAAGGCGATGATTGGGGGCGCGACGGCCGAGTATGCCCAAGAGACCGCGCAGGGCATGGAACATGCCCTTGCCCGTCTTGAAGAAGCAATGTCGCGCATTCCCGAGACAGTTAATGCCGCCGAGGCAATGGCGCTGAACACCTATGTCAGAACTGAGTTTGCGCGCCTTCTCGTCGTGAGAACGCGGTTGGTATCGGCTCGTGTGAAGCCCCTGACGGCAGATCAAGTCGCAGCGGCTTCGGCATTTATTCAAGAACGCAATTTCATGAAATTCAGTGGGGGATTATAGGATGCGGGCAGCAACTTTCAGCTTGCTTGTAGGGGCGGCACTTGCCCTCCCTATTGGGACGCCTTCGCCGCTTTTGGCCCAAGGGGTGCCGACCGTCGATACCCAGAGTATCGCACAACAGATCACGCAAATTCGCCGGATGCTCGAAGACTATGGCATTCAGAGCGACATGCTGGACCAGCTTGTTGAGCAGCTAGCGGAGCTACAGCGCCAGACGACCGAGTTGCAGGAAATCTATGCTGTCCTGACAGGCGATGGCGACCTCGACGGCCTCCTGATGGGCGGGGCACTCGATTCAGTCCTCGACCCGAAAATGACCAGTATCGTTGAGGCTGCAAGCGCGGCAGCTTCTGGTGACTGGACTGGGCTTTCGTCGGCCTACCGGACGGAAATTCAGGAAGCTGCGCAAGCTTCGATGAGCGGTGCCGGCCTCGACCCATCTCGCGTCGAAGAAATGGGACGAACGGGCAACGTGGCTGAGCGGAGAGCAGCCGCACAGGCCACTACGGGGGCGATGGTTGCAGCGGCGGCGGACACTGCGCAGCGCGAAAGTCGCGTGAGCATGCAGCGCCTGGACAGGCTTGTTGACCAGATACCTGAGCAAGACGGGCTGAAGGCAGCCATTGATCTGAACACTCGCATGATGGGTGAGGCTGTCCGAGAGCTGATTACCAGCAATCAGATGCTCGCTGTGCAGAGCTATGGCCTCGGCATGTCCGATGTATCGCAGGCCAGTGCCTGGGCGCAGGAACAGCAGATGCTCGATTTCAACATGCCGGACTTGGAGTGATTCATATGCTGAAAAAGAAGACAAACAAGGCTCCTGTTCGGGTCAGCGAGATCGAGGAAGAGCTGATCTATGGGGAGCGTCGTCGCAGCGCATTTTGGCAGAAGTTTGGCTTGGCAGGATGGTGCTTTGGCGCGGCAGGCTGCCTGATAGCGGGCGTTGTCGCTGCAAGTCACGAAACGCCGCTGCCGGTGCTTGTTCCATTTGACCCAGCAAGCGGCATGGCTTTGCCGATGGTCAATCTGGAAGCTATCTCGATCAAGAACCGTGAGGCCGTGGTTCAGTCTCTTGTCCATTCCTACGTTCGCGACCGAGAAACCTACAGCCTTCTGGATAATGATGTTCGGGTCCGTTCGGTCCTTACCAGGTCCTCGGGTGCGGCAGAAAGGTCGATGCGTGAACTCTGGTCGTCGGATAGCCCCGATTACCCTGAACGCAAGTATGGCTCGAATGCGCGCATGGACGTGGAAATTCTCTCCGTCACCCTCATTACCAACGATCGCGCCCAAGTGCGCCTTCGCAAGCGCCTGCAAGATGCGAGCGGCGAAACCGAAGGCATGTTCACCGTAACGCTGGCGTTCCGCTACGAGACTTCGGAAGAGCGTCCGCTTGATGACGTGTGGACCAATCCGTTTGGCTTCGCGGTCTACGAATACGCGATCACGTCTGACAGACTGGAGGCCCAGTAATGCGCCGTTTTTCACAAGCTATTGCTCTTCTGTCTCTCTGCATGAGCGGCGTTTCGGCCAATGCAGAAGTGACGCCCCGTGCAGGAAACCTCGATGCGCGTGTGCGATATGCCCAATGGGTCGATGGTCAGGTCTACAGGGTCCAAACGCAGGTTGGCCGCGTTACGTCCGTTGAGTTTGGGCCGGATGAGCAGATCACCTCAGTCGTTGCTGGCGACACCGCTAGCTTCAATTTCGATGCGGTTCCCGGTGGAAGCGCCTTCGTCATGAAGCCGACGACCAACGGCGCACGCACGAACATCAATGTCTACACGAACAAGCGCCAATACTACTTCGAGGTATCGGAGTCTTCTGCCGCGCAGTTTTCTGTCGTCCGCTTCACCTACCCAGGGGGGTCGAACCGAACGCCAGCAAACCGCCAGGTCGCGCGTGGGCCTGCAAACTACGATTACGGCGGGAATATCGTGAACGGGACCACGCCCACGCAAGTCTGGGACGATGGCTCATTCACATACTTCAAATTCAGGAGAAACGGGGAGCTGCCAGCAATCTTCAAGGTGACGGCTGGCCGAGAAATCACGGTGAACTCTCAAACCATGCCTGATGGCGTGGTTCGAGTGACCGGCACGAGTCCGTTCTGGGTGCTTCGACTTGGGGAAGTTGAATCGACTGTCGGGATGATGAAAGCAGTGAGGCTGGTTCAATGAGCGAACAGGATCTTCGGAAGCGCCTCGCGGGCTTGAACGAGGAAGAAGAACAGGCCACCGGCAAGAAGCCTGCTATCGGCCCTGCCAAAGCCGCAGGCTTGATGGGTGTCGGTATCTTGCTCGCTGGTGCGGTCTATTTCGTCTCTCAGCCAGAAGCCGAAACCGACCTGGATGTTCGGAGGGCCAGCGAGTTTCAGACAGAAGGGGGCGGGTTTGGTGACTTGTCTCGCCCGCGACCTCCCGAACCGAAGCCGGAACCCGCACCTGTGGAAACGGCAGAACCCCCGCAGTCATCGGACAATCAGCAGGTTGTCGAACTAATCCGCAACCTTCAGGACCAGATCGACAAGCTTGCTCAAGCGCCAAATCCCGATGAAGCCGCGCCTGCCCCGGAAAGCTCAGATGCTCTCGATGAGCTTCGCGATGAACTGACACAGCTTCGCGCTGATGCAGAGGCAAGAGAGCAAGAGCTTCGCGACGATCTTGAAAGCCGCGACCTTGAGATAGCCGGGCTAAACAATGATCTGGACATGATGCGGCTTCGGAGCGGGGATAATCTGCTTCCTGGTTCGGGAGGCATGACTACCGAAGGACCGAACGAAGCGGAGAAGCAGGAAGCGGAACGGCGCCAATCCTCGATGATCGCTATCGGTGGCGGAAGCAGCGGCGCGGTGAACGCCGCCGTGAATGCCGCTGGCTTTGGCGATGGTGCCGCAGCTCAAGACGCGGCTCGACTTAGCGATGATGCTCGCTTTGTTCGCGATGCAGGCCGTCCGGCTTCGGTGCAGCGCGCGGAAATTATCGTGAACCCTGCAAACACGGTGACGCAGGGAACGATGATTCAAGCTGTGTTGGAAACGGCTATCGTATCTACGCTGGAAGGCCCGATCCGGGGCCTCGTGACAACTGATGTTGTGAGCTATGACGGGTCGCGGATTTTGATACCGCGCGGATCGCGCCTGATCGGCAGCTACTCGGCAGATGTGGAAACCGGCCAGAACAGACTTCTGGTGGCTTGGGAGCGCATCATCATGCCCGACAATCAGTCGGTGCAGATCAGCTCTTTCGGGGGTGATGCTCTTGGTCGTTCCGGCACAACCGGCAAGGTCAACAATCACTTCTTCCGCCGGTTTGGCGCTGCTGCGCTCATCTCCACAATTTCCGCGCTACCCAACATTATCGAAGATGAGGGGTCAGATGGAGGTGTGACGATTTCTACGGGCGGCAGCGAAGCTACGTCCGGCGTGACGGACGCGCTTGGCGGGGCAACTGAGTCTGCGATTGGAAAGTATGTCTCGATGCCGCCGACAATCAGCGTCAGTCAAGGAACGCGCATATCGGTCATGGTTGATCGAGACCTGGAGATATTCTGAACATGAACGACATGAACCATAGCAGCTATCTTGATGAGGCGTTGGCGCAGGTCGGGCCGGTGATCGACAGTCCATCCCTTGTTGAGATCGCTATCAATCCTGACGGGAAAGTATGGGCGCTGCTTCAAGGTGATCCCTGCATGAAGCTGGTGGACAGACCATCCATGACCCACTTGGAAATTAACGACCTAGGGCGGCGAATTGCCAGCGCCGGTCAGCTTACCCTTGGAAAGTCAGCCCCCATTATTTCCACGTCCGTCCATTACAAGGCTCGACCTGTCCGCGCGCAAGTCGTGGCTGCGCCCGCGGTCGCCTCGGGCGCAGCTATCTCGTTGCGCTTCTTTCCTTCTATTCCGTTGGACCAGATTGAAATTCACTTCCTGCACGGGAAGCAGTTTTCTGTGAACGATGCGCGCCGCGAGCTGAAGCAAGACCTCCGGAAAATTGCCGCTTCCGGTGACATGCAAGAAGCCATGAGGTTCATTGTCGTCAACAAGATGAACGCTTTGATTTCCGGCGCCACCGATAGCGGCAAGACAGTGTTTGCGCGGAAAATGCTGAGCTTCGTCGATGCGTCTGAAAGGCTTATCACGATTGAGGACTCGGCTGAAATTGTCCCTGAGCAACCCAACGTGGTGACTCTTCTGGCTGATCGAGCTTCAGGTTCCTGTCGCACCCCGGATCTCTTGCTGACTTCGTGCCTCCGCATGCGGCCGGATCGTCTCGTCGTGGGCGAAGTCCGAGGTAAAGAGGCCATGACCTTCATCGAAGCCATCAACACGGGGCATGGGGGGTCGATGACGACCATCCATGCTGAAACCCCGACTTTGGCCCTTACAAAGCTCGCGATCATGGCGCTCAAGGCAGAGCTACCCCTGACCTATGCCGACACCCTGAATTACATCCGAAGCACGATTGACGTGGTTATCCAGACTGGACGGTTGAACGGTTCCCGAGGCGTCCTGGAGTTCTTCGTGCCCGATGATCTTGGCGATGAGGAAGCTGCTCATGGCTAAGGTGAGAAAGAGGACTGTTGCCGCCACTCTCTTCGCGCTGGTCGGCTTTGGCGGTGTTGGCACATTTGCCGCAATGAAATCCGGTGAAGCGCATCAGAACCATCCCGTTTCGGAACAGGAAGGAGGTTCGGTGAACTTTATGATGCCAGACCTATCCGCACCGAAAGAGCATGCGGTGAACACTCAGCGCGGCTGTTCGAAACCGGACATGCCTCTATGGGCGCAAGAGGCCAAACCTGACCAGGCTAGACAGGTCATGCTGCTGCGCGGGCTGTATGATCTTTTCCGCTATCAGGAAATTCTGGATCGCGCCGATTGTTCTTGTGAAGTCGAATATCCATCCTGGAACGATGCTGATGCAAGGTATCAGGCTCTCGCGCCTGATCTGGATCACGCAGAGCTGTTCAGGGCCAGTCGCCAGATTACGCTGGAAGTCGGAAGGATTCAGAAGTCGGCTTTGTCAATCTGCCGCACGGAAAAGAGGGGCTGATATGGCCGTCATCCAACCAATCGTTGAATCCGCAGAAAGCTTCATGACAAATGCGGCTCGCTCGACCTTCCTGGGGCTTGTTGAAGCTTCCGGGACGCTGGTGGGCTATATGGCTGTATTGGCTGTAGCACTCGTCGGGGTGAACATGCTGACGCAAGCTCGACCTATGGCCGTAGTTGACGCCCTGGCCTTATCGCTGAAGCTTGCCCTTATCGGGATTTTTGCTTGGAATTGGACGAAATTCTGGGCAGTGGCCGATGCAATACTGAGGTCGATTGATTCCGTAGCTGGCGGCATTCTTCTTTCAAGTGGAAATGGCCTGGCGGGTGATACAATCGCAGATGGCTTTGGTGCAGCCATAGACGACATGATGGCTCAGTTTACTCTCGCATCCACAAGCATTGCCGAAGAGATGGGGGGGCTGTTCACCACCGCGATCATCTCAGGAATATGCTTCCTGTTGATTGGCACCGTCTCAGCTATCGCTGCCATTCTCATACTTTTCCCGAAGATCGTGATAACGGTCCTGCTCGGGCTGGCTCCAATCGCTATTGCCATGACCATCTTCTCTGGAACCAAAGGATATTTTGAACGCTGGCTTTCGTCCTGCATCACATGGTCATTATATCCCTTATTCATCGCTTCCATCTTCTCGATCATGGTTTCGATGGGAACGGATATGATCAATCGTATCGGAACGGATGGATATGGTAGCGTCGGTGACTTCATTCCATTCGTTGTCCTTATGATCCTTATTCTCATATCAATGGCTCTCCTGCCCACTCTGGTCAGCTCGATCTCGGGCAGCTTCCATACTGCGGGCATAGCTCGGACTGTTGGAATGGCAGCCTCGAATATCGGGACGCTGAAGAGAGCCGGAAGCTCAACTGTTGCCGGAGCCTCGGCCCTCGCACGGACGCCCGGTCAGACACTTCGGGGGGAAAATGCCGTTGGGCGGGCAGGTCAGGCTTTCGCAGCTCACCCTGCCGTGTCTCGGGCAACGACCGGCGTTGCAGCTTCGATAACTCGCATGCAGGACAAGGCCAAAGCGTTGTCCAAACGCTGACCCATCCCCATCAACTAAGCTAAGGATACCGATAAATGACTATCGACTTGGATAAGCTGTCCTCGAAGGAACTGCGCGAATTGCAGAAGAACGTCGCCCGTCAGCTTGAAGATCAACAAAAGAGGGAGCGACACCTTGCCCTCACAGCGGCGCAGGACGCCGCTGCTGAATATGGCTTCTCGCTCGAAGACCTCATGGGGATCGAAGGCAAGGCAAAGATGCCTGTTCTGCCGAAATACGCTGATCTGACGAACGCCGCACAGACCTGGAGTGGTCGCGGCCGGAAACCCAAATGGGTCCAGAAGCACTTGGATGATGGCGGCTCCCTTGATGATCTTCTCATCAAGTAGCCCCTACCAAGATACGAAAGGGGGGCGGTCTTGACCGCCCCCCTTTTCTATTGTGCTGCGACCGTTTCCTGATCGCCGTCAGTATCTGGCTGAATAGCGTTCACTTTAGCCGTGGCCGCGTTCAGCTCTTCAACCGCCAGCTTGGCAATCCGTGGATCGTCAATCTTGATCTGCATCCCCTCCAAGCCAGGTTTCTTTCGCTTCCTCACCAGCTTCGGCGCTTCCTCAGCTTGCGGTGCCGCAGGCAACTCTGCCCGCTGCTCTTTGAGGAAATCGGGTATGGAAAGAGCCTGCTTTGCACGGCTGCGATGCAATCCGGCTTTGCGCTTTCCAAGCTCGGTGCTCAAGACTTCTATCTGGCTCGTATGTTTAGCCAGATCCTCACGAAGCTCTCGCAATGCATGCTCCTTAGCGTCCAGCTCGGGAAGCGGACCTTCTTGAGCCTCGAAAATCGGGCGAAGCGTCCGGTCCTCGTAATACTTGATGCGCTTTGCCTTGATAGGATGCTGACCGTTTGCCAGCACGACGACCGTATCCGGCGAAAGCCTGCCTGCTTCGTCTTCGGTCAGAAGGTCTCGTTCCTCGTTTCGTTCGGAGACGTTCACGCCAGAGAAGGGCCCCTTCCCAACTGTCTTCGACTTCGACGTGACGCGATGCGTCGTCTTGCCGACTGCCGAGGACAGCTCGGACTTTGTTCGCTGTTCCGAGGGGGCCAGGTAAATCTTCACCCCTGCCCCGCCCTGCAACGAAAGCCGCGTGTCCTCGCCGTATATCTTGTCGAGGGCCGGGATCGTCTGCGTGACGATTGCCAGATTGCCGCCATAGGCTCTGAGGGTCTTGATGCTATCGGTGACGCTCGGCATCTTCCCCAGCATGTCAAACTCATCGAGCATAATCATCACCGGCCAAGGCTCGTCCTTCCCCGGCAAATGGCTGTGCAAGCTCGACAGCAAGTCCGAGAAGAACAGACGCACCAAAGGCGCGACGGCGCGGATTTTGTCGTGTGGCGGCGCGACAAAATATGCTGTCTGAGGCGTGCGCCTAAAGTCACGGAAATTGAAATCGCTGGTCGATGTAGCACGATCAATTGCAGGGTTTGACCAGAGACCCAGGCCAGAGGTCATCAACAGCGAAAGATAGGACGTAAGGGTTTTGTCGTTTGTCGAAGCCAACCGCTCAAACATCAGTTTTGCAGCTTTGTTCTGCACCTTCTCTGCATAGGAAAGGTATTGCTTCTGTTTGTCTCCACCCGATGCCGCCAAGCGGTAAATTTCACCAAGCGTCGGCGTGCCTCTTTCAATGGCAAAGAGTCCGCAAGCCACGAAAAGGTCGATACCGCCTTCCAGAAGACCTTTCGCGCTTTCATCGTCTGCTTGCAGGAAAAGTTCGGCAAGCAATTTAATTTCCATCTGCTGCTGGTCGGCGTTGTCCAGTTCATAGATGCGCTCAAGAGGATTGTAGCGATGACTTTTCCCGCTCCAATCTAGTGGGGCAAAGCGCCATATCTTGTCCCCCATCTTCTGACGGTGCCGACTGGTGAAGTCGAAGTTTTCACCTTTCACGTCGAGGACTACGGCGCTGCCTTTGAACAGCAATAGGTTTGGAATAACAAAGCCAACACCTTTACCGGCACCAGTCGGCGCAACTAGAAGGCAATGGGGAAAGCTTGCCGAGCAAAGGAATTTCGCTTTTCCCTTTGGGCTTCCCATCTTTCCAACTACAAATCCTTTACCTGGCATTGCAAAAAACTTGTTTGCCTTTAGCTCTCTGCGACTTTGCCAATGCGCTTTGCCGAAAGTAGTAAGCCCTTCGGTCAAAACCTTGGCCGAGAACAAAAGGGAAAGAACAATGAAGCCACCCCAAATCAGGTTGACGACCTTGAAGGCTTGGGGGTTGGCTGTTCGCAAAGGCAGGTAGTCCTTAGCCAACATCGTCCAGTCGATGTATTCCACGCTGCCGGTATAGATATAGGTCAGCCAGCCAGTAGCTGCGACATATGCCAAGGCGGTTCCGATCAGTGCGAAAAGAAGCACGCCCCCTAGAAGGTGAAGCTTAGCCATGACCCGGACCCTCGTGTCCTCGCGCTTCGCGGGCCTGCGCTCTTTCGACGGCCAGCTCTTCCGTGACCCGCTCTATCGCGTGGCTGGCTTCGGACTCCCCGCTTGCTCGTAGATAGTCCCTAGCCATAGAAAGCTGGTCCTCGCGGTCTCCAACGCCTCGCAGCGCCGAAACATCACCATCCTTCAACGCCGCCAGCTCTTCGCGGGTTAGCGTTCGCTCGATAGCCTCTCGAAGTTTCTTTTCGTCTTCCGGGCCGACCGGATGCGCGAACGCGCGCAGCTCATCGTATGCCGGCCGGTTTCCATCCTGAGAACCAATCGACGCAGTAGGCGCCCGTTCGGCAGCTTCAGCCGCCCGAATACGCTCGATCTGCGAGATTGTGTCATGCCCGCTTTGAGAAACATCGAGACTGGTTGATCGAACCGACGCTGCACGCTGATCGATTGCATCATCAACACCGTAAGAGGCAGCAACCTTGTCATAGGCGGCATCAACAACCTCGATAGCGGAAGCCAGTTCCTTCTCGTTCTTGAGGTCGAAGCCACGCAGCTCTGCCACGGTATGAATGTCTTGCTGCACCCACCGCGTTTCCAAGGCGGCAGATGCTGCGGAGACACGCATTCTCGCTTCAACTTCCACCGGGTCGATCCCGGTTCCATCCAAGGCGTCGGCAAGGGGTTGGCGACCTTCGATGGCGAAGCGGGTATTCACCTCGCTCAAGTTCTGAGACGAATAGATGCCCTCTTCGCTGGCGACTTCACGAAGATCACGGGACCGCGCACCTAGAGGCTGCATATGCTCGACAGAGGACAAGGCATCGGCCAATTGCCGTTCCATTGCTGGCCGCTGGTTGGGCGCGGCCTCGGCAATACGCGCCTCGGCATGGTCAACGGCTTGGCGCAGCGCATCCGCAGCTTTGTCAAAATCATCTTCAACTGACATGTAGGGTTCTCCCTTTGAAATGATGGCTCCGCCCTCCGCCAGAACGGAGGACGCCTTCTCAAATGCGGTAGCCAAATCCTGCAAATTCTGCTGCGAAGCGAAGCTCGCAAGTTCGCGATAGCGCAGGGACCAATCGCGAATTTCCTCGGTAGCACGCGCCAGCGCAGCCCCTACGCGGGGTGTTCCAGCGGGGGCTTCAAATGCGGTGCCCGTCTTGATGGCATGCTCCTTAGCCTTCAGCCATTCACCATCGGTAGGCGGATAATTCACCAGTCCGCGCTGAAGCCTGGTAGTTGCTTCAAGCTGAATGCCATAGCGGGCTGCATGCTCAACCATAGCCTCCTTGAAGGTTTCGTAGCTGTATTCGGTGCCCCGGCGCAGCGTGAAGTAATCACCACTCTCTCCGCGGCGGTTGACGATGATATGGGCATGGGGGTTCTTGTTCGGGCTGTCAGTGTGGACAGCCACCATGTAATCGAAGCGCCCCCCAAGCTTTTCACGGCAGATTTCACCAGCAATCAAGCTGACGTGCTTCGGCTTGGCTCCCTTCGGGAAAGACATGACCATGTGGCTAGTGCGGGCTGCGTTCAAGCGCCCCCGCCATTCATCGGCCCAACGGTTAGCGGCAGTATCTACCTGCTCTGGGCTAAGCCTCTTTTTACCGTCGAAAAGCCCCTGAGAGTCATGCACATCGACACTTTTGCTAAACAGGTAGTTGAACTGCGCGGTGAGCTGGCTCTTGGAAGCGCACCCCCCTGTGCGGATCATCTTGAAGAAAGCGGGGGACGCACCTTGTGCAGCTCGTGCCATGTGCCGGGACGACCCACCGCGAACGCTGCCCCGGTTCTCTTCCCAGCCTTCCGAGAACAACCGGCCATGCTTGTAAGCTGCCCCTGCCCTACTCATCAGCTTGGCCCTTCATCGAGGCAACATAACGCTGGAAACTCGAGGAAGCTCGCTTTCCTTCCAGCGTCCGGACCTGAACCGAAACCTGTTCGATCTCTTGCAGGAGCTTGCTGAGCAACTGCTCCTGGTCAGGAGTAATTTTGAGCTTTTGGCCCTTCCTACGCTCAAAATTCTTCGTGGCTACAAGCTGGTTGACGTTGGTTCCGATAGCTTTGAGCTGGAAAGACAGATCGCGAACAGCTTCGGCAAGATGCTCGTCAGGCTCCAGGAACCCCGAAGGAACTCGACATACTCGGCGCAAAGCGTCAGCGCGACTGCGCAAATTCAGTCGTCCCACGAAGGCGTCAAAAGCATTCAGGCTCTTCTTATCGACCGTGAATGAGACAGATGCCGTGCCTGCTCGAACGATCTGCGCCTTCTCGTGGTGGCTGTTTATTGCTGCGTAGATCGTCGGGCGAGTGACCCCATAGGCTTTGGCAAGCGTCGCCACAGAAGCCCCAGACCGTGCTGTTTCAACGATCTTTTCAACGTCTTGAGGGGTGAGCTTTCGCGATCTTCCTGCCATGCCGAAAGTGTAAAAAATTACATTCCTATTTCTTGCCAACTTCACATCAGAGGATGGTTCGGAAACTGCTGACTGTCAAGGAAAGCAGGGGCCGAACCATCCTCTGATTCAATTTGAGCGCCTTGGCGCTCCGCATCACGCAGGGATGCCGGGAATGCCCCTCAGAGCCGCGCAGCGGCTCGCTGAGGGGCATTTCGGCTTTTTTGGCACCCTGGACCACAAAACGGGACTGACGGGCCTCTACGGGCAAAAATTGGGGGTCTTTATACTGCTTCGGCTGTATCGCCTCCCGCGCCTCGCTGTGGTGCTGCATTGTGGCCGGACGTTGTGGCGTTGTGTTATGGCTCTGCGTTATGGCGATGAGTTATGGTATTGCGTTATGGCATAGTGTTATGGTGCTAAGTTATGTCCGTGTGTTATGGCGGTACGGTATGGCCATGTGTTATGCCGTTGCGTTATGGCGATGTGTTATGCCGTTGCGTTATGGCCATTTATTATGCTGTTGCGTTATGGCGTTGTGTTATGGTGCTATGTTATGTTGCAATGTTATGGTGGTACGTTATGGCGATGCGTTATGGTATTGTGGTATGGCGTTGTGTTATGCTAACGCTACTTCAAACCAAGAATTTTCACCGAGGGCACCGATGGCAAAAATTCTGAGCTTGATGCACAAGAAGGGTGGGGCCGGGAAATCGACGGTCGCCAAGTTGATGGCGTCAGCTTTCCTGTTCAAGGACGCCAAAGTCCTGTTGATCGACATGGACGAAAATGGTGACTACCTGGGCTGGTGGCAAAGAGCCGTAGAAAATGGTCTTTCAAGCGACAAGCTTTCTGCGAGATTTGCAGAAGACTCCAAGGCACTCTTCGAGATCATCAACAACAATGAAGATGACTTCGACATTATCATTGTGGACACGAAGGGCGAAGCCATTGGGTATGCAGATGATCTAGCCGGGGCCTCTGACGCTCTGATTATGCCGTGCATGAACTCGAAGGCAGATCGGGAACGTGCCGCTGAAACTCTTAAATGGCATGATGATCTGCGTGCCCGCGCATCGGACCCTTCAGACATTCCTCCAATATTCGTCGTCATGACTCGGGTTGCGGCACCTCTATTCACGCACATCGAAGGGACACCGAAGCCTGCCAAGATAGCTAGCCGGGAGTTCGAGCGACACTATGAAATCATCAATCAGTTTGATCCGCTGAAAACGATGATCCCGGAAAATCCTCGTTATCGCGAAATGGATGAACAAGGCACCTTGGGTGCAATTATTCAGAAGTTGCGAAATTCAGATAACCCGTCTGACAGAATGTCATTGGTTCATTGGGAAACCGCAATGGCCCATAGCATCAACCTCATCAACAATATCTACAGCGGTGAGAGACTACGGGCAAAGAAGGGTGAAAGGGCGACGTGATGAGGAAACCGCTTGAAGTAACCAGGGAAGATGCAACCGGCTTCAAGAAGAAGTCTCTTCTCGATAGCATCAGCACTTCGGCCATAGATGAGAGCTGGAAGCCCGCGAAGAAATCTCGGGAGCCAGTTCGCAAAACTGAACAGCCCGCGACCACTTCACCTGAACCTGCATCCACGCCGGAAAAGGTCGGTGTAGTTTCCGATGACTCTGCGGAAAAGCAACCCGGCGAGCCGGTAGATAAATCGCCAGCCGAACCTGCTACATCGACCAGCTCGCCCATCAAAAAATTAGTTCGCTATGTGGGACCGCCTAGCCCTCAGAAATCGAACAATGTCACCGTGTCCATTACGCTGCGCGTTCTCAAACGGCATGCTGACCAGTTGGACCAGCTTGCGCAGGGCAACAGTGATCCAGATGAAATCCTTGCTGACGCCCTAGGCTCGATGGTTCGACCTACATACAAGCCTGTTTTTCAGCCCCAAGTATTGGAACCCTCAGGTCCGGGAAAATACAGCCGCAGAACATCGGCCAGAATTTCCAAAGACACACTCGATGCTATCATTTCCCACGTCGAAGATGGTGATCGTTTGCCGCGCGCCTCGCTTATTGTGGGTCAATTGGAAGTCGAATGGTTCAAGGCACTTGAGCAAGCAATCAAGAGGGCATCGTCATGAACCGTTGCGCTGGCAGTCTTGCAGTCATTCTGAGCCTAGCCGCTCATGCTGCACTCGCTTGGGAAGCATCCGAAGATTTCCGGGGGCTACAGCTCTATAGTTTGGCTGATGGCCCGATCACCCTCAACCTTGTCTGCGATCCGAATGGTGCTTTTCAGCCCCCCTCCAATCACCTCGCCATCAAGAAAGGTGATGCGGGCCTCGATGGACCATACCGGCTGACTTCCGAGGCAGCGTCCTACGAGGGCATTCTGGTAGGCGGAACCGACATTTCGACCGGAAACAAGCACTGGCCCGATCTTATTGCGGTTCTGAAAAGTGGCCGAACGCTTACGCTTTCCCTGAACGGTCAGGACTTCGACCTTGATACGGCACGTGCGTTTTCCGCAACCTGCGGCTCCGAATAACGGCATCGTTGGGCGCCACGGCATGTTATCCAGCCCGCCGACCAGGACGGCGGGCCTTGCATTTTGAGAGCGGGACGCGCCTTCAAATAGCGAAGGATGGCGAGCAAACTGTGGGTAACATGCCCACATTCTTTGAATGGAATGACGCGGCTTTGCCGTGTCTCCGTTTAGGTGCGCCGCTTGGCGGCGCAGCCAGGGCCGGGATCGGCGGCGCAGCCGACGATCCCGGCCCAAAATATATGTCAGCCCGCTTTAGGCGGGCCGTCCTTTTATCGTCAAAGCTCGATGCCGGGGCGCAAATTCCCGTCGCGGTCGAGCCATTGCCGCGCCTCGGCGCAATCCTGACAGATGCATGTTCCTTCCGCCTCGATCACCACAGGGGCAAGATAGACCATCGGGTTAGTCCTGCCGCATTTGCGGCAGGACAGGCGGGGCAGGGTGAGCGGCGCGCTCATGCTGCAACCTTTTCAGCGTTGCGGATCTCGCCCTTAACCAAAAGGTCGCTTGCCTTCTGGGCTTCACTGGCGGCCTTGAAAATAAGCCGCTTGTCATCTTTCAACGCGCGCAGCCAGCCCTGGATATAGGCGCCAGACTGTCCAAAGTCGGGCGTCAGGCCAAGGCGGGCGCAAACCATGCAATTGCCGATCTCGGCAATCAGTTCCTCGAACGCATAAGCCTTGCGGTCGGTGAAGCGGGAAAAGCGATCAAGGCGGGACTTGTGGCCGGTCCAGTGGGTCGCCTCGTGGGCAAGCACGGCATAATAGCCTGCCGCGTCGTGGAAAGTCGCAATCGGCGGCATGTGAATGTAGTCCTCGCTCGGCATGTAATAGGCTTGCGGCTCGTCGGTGGTGCGAATTTCCGCGCCGGTCGCGGCAAAGAAGGCGTCCAGCTCGGGGTTGGCTTCCGTGCCAAGGTCGCGGGCCTCTTCGGCGGGGGTGCCGTAATACTCGGCGGGCAGGCCGTCGATCTGCTCGGCGTTGAAAACCCGATATGCCTTCAGATAGGGAAGGCGGCGCTCTTCGCCGGTCGCCTCGTCCTCGCGCTCGAAAGTGCCATACTTGACCACGGTAGACGACTTTTCGCCCTTGCGGACCTGTCCGCCAGCTTCCTTCGCTTGGCGGTAGGTAAACCAGCGGGGGGCGCGGTAGCCTTTGGCGTCGGCGGCAAGCCACAACATCAGCACGTTGATGCCCGAATAGGGTTCGCCATTGCTACGCAGCGGGAACGGTGCGCCGCCCTTTTCGCCGGTCCACGGCTTGCGCCATGCGGGGGTGCCTGCCTCGATGCTGGCAATGATGCTGTCGGTGACGTGGGCGCAAAGATCGAATTTGTCAGCCATGTCTGGCCTCCTTTGTGGTGAGGGCGTGGGGCTTGGTGCCTCCTTCCGCCGATGGGCTGCGCCTCGGCCAATCTGTGACCGAATACGCATGTA